>NZ_JBEOZK010000029.1:0-74472 GCF_040297565.1 Streptomyces sp. NPDC001728 | reverse complement strand
CCGTCCGCGGCCGGCTCATGCAGACCGCACGCAACGACGGAGCCATGCTCGCCATCCAGACCACCGAAGACGAGATCACCCCCTTCCTGACCGCGTACAAGGGCAGGCTGACCGTCGCAGCGCTCAACGGCCCCGACGCGACGGTGCTATCGGGTGACGAGGACGCCGTGACCGAGGCCCTCGCGCACTGGACCGGTCTCGGGCGCCGCGCCAAACGCCTGACCGTCAGCCACGCCTTCCATTCGGCGCACATGGACGAGGTCCTTGCCGACTTCCGCGAGGCGATCGAAGGCCTGACCTTCCACGCCCCGAAGATCCCCGTCATCTCCAACGTGACCGGCCTGCCCGCCACCGGCGACGACCTCCGCTCCCCCGACTACTGGGCCCGACACATCCGCGGAACCGTCCGCTTCCACCCCGGCATCCAGCACCTCGAAACCAACGGCACCACCCGCTACCTCGAACTCGGCCCCGACGCCGTCCTCACCGCCCTCGCCCAGGACACGCTGACCGGGCCTGCGGTCCTCGCACCGACGCTGCGCAAGAACGCACCCGAACCCACCACCCTCGCCACCGCGCTCGCCCGCCTCCACACCGCGGGCCACACCCCCACCACCTGGCAACCCCAGGCCTCCACCCACATCCCCGAGGACCTGCCCACCTACCCCTTCCAGCGTGAGCACTACTGGATCGAGCGGACGACCGCCTCCGGGTCCGACGTGCGGTCGGCCGGGCTCGTCTCCGCCGGGCACCCGTTCCTGGGGGCTCTGGTCACCCTCGCCGACACCGACCAGCTTGTCCTCACCGGCCGGATCTCGCCGCGCACCCACCCCTGGCTCGCCGACCACACCATCTCCGGCACCGCACTCCTGCCCGGCACCGCCTTCGTCGACCTGGCGCTCCACGCCGCCGGCCACACCGACACGCCGGCTCTTGAGGACCTCACCCTCGAAGCGCCCCTCGTCCTGCGCGAAAAGGAAGCGGTCGAGCTGCAGTTGGTGGTCGAGGCGGCGGCCGGGTCCGACCGCCGGGGCTTCACGATCCACGCGCGCGGCGAGGACGCCGAGTCGTGGACCCGGCACGCCTCCGGCACTCTCTCCCCCGCCCCGGACGGCACCGGGGCGGACCGCGCGTCCCTGCCGTGGCCGCCGCCCGGCGAGCAGGCCGACCTGTCCGGTCTCTACGAGGAACTGCACGCCCAGGGCTACGCGTACGGCACCGCCTTCCAGGGCCTCAGGGCGGCCTGGCGCGACGGCGACGACCTGTACGCCGAGATCGAGCTGCCCGAGGAGGCCGACGCCCTCGGGCACCCGGTGCACCCCGCGCTCCTCGACGCCGCGCTCCACCCGCTGCTGCTCGACCTGGTGGGCGGCACCCCGGAGACGGTGCGGCTGCCGTTCAGCTGGTCCGACGTCACCCTGCACGCGACCGGCGCCGCCCGGCTGCGGGTCCGGCTGACCCGGTCCGGCGCCGACACGGTCACGCTGACCGCCGACGACCCCGAGGGCGGCCCTGTCGTCGACGTCGGCGCCCTGCTGATCCGCCCGGCCGACATCGGTGCCGTGTCCGCCGCCTCCGGCGACGGCTCGCACGCCCTGTACCGGGTCGACTGGCGGCCCGTGCCCGGCGCCGCCGAAGCCCGTACGGGGGACGAGGCGACGGCCGCCGCGCCCGTGCGCGCGGTGGTGGGCCCCGACGTCATCGGCGTCGCCGACGCTCTCGGCGACGGTGCCGTACGGTACGCCGACCTGGACGAGCTGGCCGCCGCCGGGCCCGTTCCCGCCGAGGTCCTGGTGCCGTTCACGCCGGGGCGCCCGCCCCGGGGCACCTACAACCCGGTGGCGATCGCCCGCGAGGCGCCGCACCGGATGCTGGGGCTGATCCAGCGCTGGCTGGCCGACGAGCGGTTCGCGGGATCGCGGATGGTCGTCGTCACCCGCCACGCGGTCTCCACCCGCTACGACGAGTCGATCCGGGACCAGAGCCTGGCCGTGTGGGGTCTGGTGCGCTCCGCGCAGACCGAGCACCCGGGCCGCTTCCTGCTGGTCGACGTGGACCGGGACGAGGCCTCGCACCGGTCGCTCGGCACCGCGCTCGGCACGCCCGGCGAGACGCAGCTCGCGCTCCGCCGCGGCACCGTGCTCGCCGCCCGGCTGACGCCGAGTGCGCCCGAGGGGCGGCTCGCCGTCCCGGCGGGCAGTGCGGGCTGGCGGCTCGGCGCGACGGCCAGGGGCACCCTGGAGAACCTGGCGCTGCTGCCCGCCGAGGCGCCCGACGCGCCGCTCGCCCCGGGTCAGGTGCGGGTCGGGGTGCGGGCGGCGGGCCTGAACTTCCGCGACGTCCTGATCACCCTCGGCCAGTACCCGGGCGAGGCGCCGATCGCCAGCGAGGGCGCCGGCCACGTCCTGGAGACCGGCCCCGGCGTCGTCGGTCTCGCGCCCGGCGACCGGGTGATGGGTCTGTTCACCGAGGGTGCGGCAGGACCGGTCGCGGTCACCGACCACCGGCTGCTCTCCCGGGTGCCGGCCGGCTGGTCGTTCACCCAGGCCGCCGCGACGCCGGTGGTGTTCCTGACCGCCCTGTACGCGCTGACCGACCTGGCCGGCGCCCGCGCCGGGCAGACGGCGCTGATCCACGCCGCCGCGGGCGGTGTCGGCATGGCCGCGACGCAGATCGCCCGCGCCCTGGGTGTCGAGGTGTACGGCACGGCCTCGCCCGCCAAGTGGGACGCGCTGCGTTTTCAGGGCTTCGACGACGCCCATCTGGCGAACTCCCGCACCCTCGACTTCGAGCGGGAGATCCTGGCCGCCACCGAGGGCCGTGGCGTGGACGTGGTCCTCGACGCGCTCGTCGGCGAGTACGTCGACGCGTCGCTGCGACTGCTGCCGCGCGGCGGCCGGTTCGTCGAGATGGGCAAGGCCGACATCCGCGATCCCGAGCGGGTGGCGCAGGCCCACCCCGGTGTGGTCTACCGCGCCTTCGACCTCATGGAGGCGGGACCGGACCGCATCCGGGAGATGCTGGACGACCTCCTCACGCTGTTCGAGGCGGGCCGGCTCGGCCCGCTGCCGGTGGAGGCCTGGGACGTGCGGCGGGCCAGGGACGCCTTCCGGCACCTGGGACAGGCCCGGCACACCGGCAAGGTGGTCCTCACCCTGCCGCGCGACCTCGACCCCGAAGGCACGGTCCTCGTGACCGGCGCCTCCGGCACCCTCGGGCGGCTCCTCGCCCGTCACATGGCCACCCGGCACGGGATCCGGCACCTGCTCCTGACGAGCCGGCGCGGTCCCGGGGCGCCCGGGGCCGACGAGCTGGTCGCCGAGCTCGCGGAGATCGGCGCCCGGGCGACCGTCGTCGCCTGCGACACAGGCGACCCGGCGTCGGTGCGGCGGCTGTTCGCTTCGGTCGACCCGGCGCACCCGCTGACCGCCGTCGTGCACACGGCCGGTGTGCTCGACGACGGCACGATCGAGTCGATGACCCCGGAGCGGCTCGACACGGTGGCACGCTCCAAGCAGGACGCGGTCTGGCTGATCACGGACGAGATACGGGACCTGGACCTGGCCGCGTTCGTGATGTTCTCCTCCTTCGCCGGCGTCATCGGCAGCGCAGGGCAGTCCAACTACGCGGCCACCAACTCCTTCCTGGACGGCGTCGCCGCCTACCAGCGCTCCAACGGGCTGCCGGGCGTCTCGCTCGCCTGGGGCCCGTGGGGCGCGGCAGGCAAGACGGGCGGCGGGGACGGCGGCGGCATGGCCGGCACGCTCGACGCGGGTGACCTGGCCCGGCTCACGGGCGCGGGCTTCGCGCCGATCGACCCTCAGCAGGGCCTGGCGCTCTTCGACGAGGCGCTGACCACCGACGAGCCGCTGCTCGTCCCGCTGCGGCTCAACCCGTCCGCGCTGCGGGCCCGCGCCGAGTCGGGCACCCTGCCTCCGCTGCTGCGCGGTCTGGTGCGCTCCCGTACCCGGCGTGCGGCGGCGGGCCGGCCGGCCCCGGCCGGTGCCGGGTCGCTCGCCGAGCGGCTCGCGGCCGTCGATCCGGCCGAGCGCGACCGGCAGCTCCTCGCGCTCGTGCGGGCCGAGACGGCGGCGGTGCTCGGGCACGGCTCCGGTGACACGCTCGCCCCGGAACGGGCCTTCAAGGACATCGGCTTCGACTCGCTGACGGCGGTCGAACTGCGCAACCGGCTCAACGCCGCCACCGGCCTGCGGCTGCCGTCGTCGCTGGTCTTCGACCACCCCACGCCGGCCGCCCTGGCGGCACATCTGCGCACCGGTCTGTTGGGCGACGCCGAGCCGGCCACGGCTCCGGCCGCCCGGCGCGGAACACCGGCCCCGGCGGTTCCGGCCGACGAGGACCCGATCGCCATCGTCGGCATGGCCTGCCGCTACGCGGGCGGTGTGTCCTCGCCCGAGGACCTGTGGCGGCTCGTGATGTCCGGAACGGACGCGGTGACCGAGTTCCCGGAGGACCGCGGCTGGGACACGGAGGCCCTGTACGACCCCGATCCGACCCGGTCCGGCACCTCGTACACGCGGCGTGGCGCGTTCCTCACCGGCGCCGACCGTTTCGACGCGGCCTTCTTCGGGATCAACCCGCGCGAGGCGACGGCCATGGACCCGCAGCAGCGGCTGCTCCTGGAGACGGCCTGGGAGGCGGTGGAGCGGGCCGGGATCGACCCGACGGCGCTGCGCGGCAGCGACACGGGCGTGTTCGCGGGCGTCGTCGCCGGCGACTACGTGACCCGGCTCGGGCAGGCGCCGGAGGCGGTCGAGGGGTATCTCGCGACCGGCACCACGGCGAGCGTGGCCTCCGGCCGCATCGCCTACTCCTTCGGATTCGAGGGTCCGGCGGTCTCGGTGGACACGGCGTGCTCGTCGTCGCTGGTGGCGCTGCACCTGGCCGCGCAGTCGCTGCGGCAGGGCGAGTGCTCCCTGGCCCTCGCGGGCGGCGCGACGGTCCTCGCGGGCCCGACGAGCTTCGTCGAGTTCAGCCGGCAGCGGGCGCTGTCGCCCGACGGTCACGCCAAGGCCTTCTCGGACTCCGCCGACGGCACCGGCTGGGGCGAGGGCGCGGGTCTGCTGCTCCTGGAGCGGCTGTCCGACGCCCGCCGCAACGGCCACCCGGTCCTCGCTCTGGTACGGGGCACGGCGACGAACCAGGACGGCGCGAGCAACGGCCTTTCCGCGCCGAACGGGCCCTCGCAGGAGCGCGTGATCCGCCGGGCCCTCGCCAACGCACGCCTGACGGCCGCCCAGGTCGACGCGGTCGAGGCCCACGGCACCGGCACCCGGCTCGGCGACCCGATCGAGGCGCAGGCGCTCATCAACACCTACGGCATGGGGCGCGACGCCGAACACCCGCTCTGGCTCGGCTCGTTGAAGTCCAACATCGGGCACACGATGGCGGCGGCCGGTGTCGGCGGCGTCATCAAGATGGTGATGGCGATGCGGAACGGCCGGCTGCCGAGGACGCTCCACGTCGAGCGGCCGACCACGCACGTCGACTGGTCGGACGGCACCGTGCGTCTGCTCACCGAGGAACAGGCGTGGCGCACGCCGGGCGACGAGCCGCGCCGGGCGGGAGTGTCCTCCTTCGGCATCAGCGGCACCAACGCCCACGTGATCATCGAGCAGGCACCGGAAGAGAGCGGAGCCGAGGAGGAGCAACTCCCTCACCTTCCCTGGTTGTTGTCGGCGAAGACCGGCGAGGGGCTCAAGGACCAGGCCCGTCTGCTCCACACGTACGCCACCGAGCACCCCGAGGTACCGGTCCGGCAGGTCGCGGGCGCGCTCGCCGCCCGCGCCCGCTTCGACCACCGCGCCGTCGTGGACGCGAGCGACCGCACGGCCCTGCTCGCCGGCCTCGACGCGCTCGCCGGGGGCAGGGAGGTGCCCGGCCTGGTGACCGGCACGACGGTGGGTCACGAGCCCGGCCGCGCCGTGTTCGTCTTCCCCGGCCAGGGCAGCCAGTGGCTCGCCATGGGCCGCGAACTGATGCGTGACAGCGAGGAGTTCGCCGGATACGTACGGGAGTGCGCCGAGGCGCTCGCCCCGCACACCGACTGGGACCTGACCGCGGTCCTCGCGGGCGACCCCGACGCCGCCTCGCTGGACCGGGTCGACGTCGTACAGCCCGCGCTGTTCGCGATGATGGTCTCGCTCGCCCGGCTCTGGCGCGGGCACGGCGTGGAGCCCGCCGCGGTGATCGGCCACTCCCAGGGCGAGATCGCCGCCGCGTACCTCGCCGGCGCCCTCAGCCTCGCCGACGCCGCCCGGGTGGCCGCGCTGCGCAGCCGGGCCATCACCCGCCTCGCGGGCACCGGCGGCATGCTGTCGGTGCAGCTGCCCGCCGACGTCGTACGGGAGCGGCTGATCGACGACACGTACGTCGCCGCGGTCAACGGCCCCGCCCTCACGGTCGTCTCGGGCGCCCCACGGGCCCTGGAGACGCTCAAGGAGCAGTTCACCTCCCAGGGCTTCCGGGCCAGGCTGATCCCCGTCGACTACGCCTCGCACTCCCCGCACGTCGACGCGCTGCGCGAGGAGCTGGGCGAGCTGCTCGGCGGGATCGAACCCCGTGCCACGGAGGTGCCGTTCTGGTCCACCGTCGCGCGCGGCCCGCTCGCGGGCACCGAGCTGACCGGCGAGTACTGGGTGCGCAACCTGCGTGAGCCGGTGCTCTTCGAGGAGACCGTGCGCGGGCTGCTCGCCGCCGGACACACCACCTTCGTCGAGGTCAGCGCGCACCCCGTGCTCGTACCCGCGATCCAGGACACGGTGGCGGACGCGGGCGCCTCGGCGGTCGCGCTCGGCACGCTCCGCCGCGACCGGGGCGGCCTCGGCCGCTTCGGCACCTCGCTGGCCGAGGCGCACGTCACCGGGACCTCGCCCGCGGCGTGGCGGCCCACGCTGCCGCCCGCGGACCCGGCGGGACCGCCCACGTACCCGTTCCAGCGGCAGCGTTACTGGCTGGAGGGGACCGGCGCGTCCGTCGACGCGGACGGTCTCGGCCTGGACACGGCCGGGCATCCGCTGCTCGGTGCCAGCGTCCCGCTCGCCGACTCCGGTCAGATCGTGTTCACCGGCCGGGTGTCCCTGCGCACCCACCCCTGGCTCGCCGAGCACGCAGTGGAGGGGACGGCGCTGCTGCCGGGCACGGGCTTCCTCGACCTGGCGCTGCACGCGGCGGACCGCACCGGCGCGGACGGCGTCGAGGACCTCACCCTGGAGGCCCCGCTGAGGCTGGCCGAACAGGGCGCGGCGGTGCTCCAGGTGACGGTCGGCGCGCCGGACGGGTCGGGGCTCCGGCCGCTGGGCATCCACTCCCGGACGGGTGAGGACGCGGGCTGGATCCGGCACGCGACCGGCACACTCGGCGCCTCCACCGCCGGCCCGGCCGATCCGGCACCCGTCGGGCACCCGGTCTGGCCGCCGGCCGGGGATCCGGTCGACCTCGGCGACGCGTACGGCGAGCTGCTCGCCCGCGGTTACGCGTACGGGCCGCTGTTCCAGGGTCTGACCGCGCTGTGGCGCGACGGCGACGACCTCTACGCCGAGGTCGAGCTGCCCGAGGACACCGACACCACCGGCCACTCCGTCCACCCTGCGCTCCTCGACGCCGCCCTGCACCCGCTGGCGCTCGCACCGGCGGGCACGGAAGGCCCGACCGGCCCAGACGGCTCCGGGGACTCCGCCGAGCTCCTGCTGCCGTTCTCCTTCGGTGGCGTACGGCTGCACCGCACCGGCGCGAAGGCGCTGCGGGTGCGGCTGACCAGGACCGGCGGAACCTCGGTCGCCCTGCGGCTCACCGACGCGGAGGGCGCGCCCGTCGCCGAGGTCGAGACGCTGTCCCTGCGTCCGCTGCCGGCCGCCGAGCTGGCCGCGCTGCGTTCACGGGGTACGGCGGACCTGCCGCTGTACGCGGTCGGCTGGACGACCGCCGGTCAGGCCGCCCCGGTGGCCCCGGCCGCCCCGGCCGAGGGCGCGTGGGCGGTGCTCGGGGAGCACGGTGGCGAGATCGCCGCGGCGCTCGGCGACGCGCCCGTGTTCGCCGGGACGGCCGAGCTGGGCGCCGCCGTCGCCGCGGGCACGCTGCGGCTGCCGGACACCGTCCTCGCCGTCCTTCCGGCGGCCGAGGAGCCCGCGGGCGTGACCGGCGCCCTTCCGACCGGCGCCGATGTCCGGGCCGTGCTCGACCCGCTGCTCGCGCTGCTGCGCGACTGGCAGGCCGACGAACACCTCGCCGCGGGACGCCTCCTGGTGGCCGCGCGCGGCGCGGTCGCGGTACGGGACGGCGACACCGTCGACCCGGTGGCCGCCGCCGCGTGGGGGCTGCTGCGCACGGCGCGGAGCGAGAACCCCGACCGGATCGCGCTGGTGGACCACGACGGTACGGACGCCTCGCTGCGTGCGCTGGCCGCGGGCACCGGCCGCGGGGAGAGCGAACTCGCCCTGCGCGAGGGCCTCTGGTACGCGCCCCGGCTCACCGCGCTGCCGGACGCGCCGGGGCCCGACACCGGAGCGGACGCCGGAGCCGGGGCCCGGCCGTGGGATCCGGACGGCACCGTCCTGGTCACCGGCGGCACCGGCACGCTCGGCGGGCTCGTCGCCCGCCGGCTCGTCACCGACCACGGCGTACGGCACCTGCTGCTCACCTCCCGGCGCGGACCCGCCGCCCCCGGCGCCGCGTCACTCGCCGCCGAACTCACCGCGCTGGGCGCGGAGGTCCGGATCGAGGCCCGCGACGCGGGCGACCGCGACGGGCTCGCCGCACTGCTCGCCGGGATCCCCTCCGGCCACCCGCTCACGGCGGTCGTGCACGCGGCGGGCGTCCTGGACGACGGCGTGATCCAGTCGCTGACGCCGGAGCGGCTCGACACGGTGCTCGCCGCCAAGGCCGACGCGGCGCTGCACCTGCATGAACTCACCCGTGAGCTGCCGCTCGCCGCGTTCGTCCTGTTCTCCTCGCTCGCCGGCGTGGTGGGCAACGCCGGACAGGGCAACTACGCCGCCGCCAACGCCCTGCTGGACGGTCTGGCGGTACGCCGCCGGGCCCTCGGCCTGCCCGCGCTCTCCCTGGCCTGGGGGCTCTGGGCCGACGGCAGCGCGCTGACCGGCCACCTCGACGGGCGGGAGCGCGACCGGCTCGGCCGCGACGGCGTCGTACCCCTCACGGCCGAGGACGGGCTCGCCCTCCTCGACCGCGCCCTGGCCGGTGCGCCGGCCGCCGTCGTCACCGCGCGCCTGGACCGCGCCGAACTCCGGCGCCGCGCCGGGGCCGGGTTCCTGCCGCCACTGTTCGGCGGCCTCGTCCCCGCGCCCGCGCGCCGGGCCGCCGCCTCGACACCGTCGGGCTCCCTGGCCGAACGGCTCGGCCAGGTACCGGAGAAGGAGCGGGAGCGCCTGGTCCTCGACCTGGTGCGGGAGACCGCCGCCCTCGTCCTCGGTCACAGCGACACCGGCCTCATCGACGACGAGCACTCGTTCAAGGAGCTCGGCTTCGACTCCCTGACGGCGGTGGAGTTCCGCAACCGGCTGGGCGCCGCCACCGGGCTGCGCCTGCCCGCCACCGTGGTCTTCGACCACCCGTCGCCCGTCGCGCTGGCCACGCTGCTGCGCACCCGGGCGGAGGAGGCCGCGGCGAAGGCGGCGGCCACTCGCGGCACGGACCCGGCCGCCGGCTCCGACCCGCTGGCCGGGCTCGACGCCCTGGAGAAGGCCCTCTCCCTGACGGCGGAGACCGACAGCGCCACCCGTACGGAGGTCGGCAGGCGACTGCGGGAGCTGCTGAGCGGCCTGGAGGCCTCCGCCTCCGCGGCGGGCGGTTCCCCCAAGGCCGGCCCCGAGGACGTGGCCGCCCGGATCAAGTCCGCCTCGGCGACCGACCTCCTCGACCTCATCGACAGCGAATTCGGCAGGAAGGCCCGGTCGAAGTGACGACGAGTCCGACGACGACAGGCAGCACCACCGAGACGGACACCACCGCCGGACCCGCCTCCCAGGAGGAGCGGCTGGTCGAGTACCTCAAGTGGATCACCGCGGACCTGCACGAGACACGGCAGAAGCTCGCCGAGGCCGAGTCCGCGGCCCGGGAGCCGATCGCCGTGGTCGGCATCGGCTGCCGTTACCCCGGCGGCGTCCGCGGCCCCGAGGACCTGTGGCGGGTCGTGGACTCCGGCACCGACGCCATCGGCGGCTTTCCCGGCGACCGGGGCTGGGACCTCGACGCGCTGTACGACGCCGACCCGGACCGCTCCGGTACGTCGTACACCCGCAGCGGCGGCTTCCTGCCGGACGCCACCGAGTTCGACGCGGGCTTCTTCGGACTCAGCCCGCGCGAGGCGCTGGCCACCGACCCGCAGCACCGGCTGCTCCTGGAGACCGCCTGGGAGGCGCTGGAGCAGGCCGGGCTCGACCCGCGCGAGCTGCGGGGCAGCAGGACGGCGGTCTTCGCGGGCCTGATGTACAGCGACTACGCGGCACGGCTCCCCCGCATCCCGGAGGAGGTGGAGGGCTTCATCGGCAACGGCACCGCGCCGTCGGTCGCCACCGGCCGCATCGCGTACACCTTCGGATTCGAGGGCCCGGCCGTGACCGTCGACACCGCCTGCTCCTCCTCCCTGGTCGCGATCCATCTGGCCGTCCAGGCGCTGCGCCAGGGCGAGTGCTCGCTCGCCCTGGCGGGCGGCGCGACGGTGCTGTCGACACCGGGTCTCTTCACCGAGTTCAGCAGGCAGCGGGGCCTGTCCGCCGACGGCCGCTGCAAGTCCTTCGCGGCCGGAGCCGACGGCACCGGCTTCGGCGAGGGCGCGGCCCTGGTCGTCCTGGAGCGGCTGTCCGACGCCCGCCGCAACGGCCACGACGTCCTCGCCGTCGTCCGCGGCAGCGCCGTCAACCAGGACGGCGCGAGCAACGGGCTCACCGCACCGAACGGACCCGCCCAGGAGGCGGTGATCCGTCAGGCCCTCGACAACGCCCGGCTGGCCCCCGGCGACCTCGACGCCGTCGAGGCCCACGGCACCGGCACCACGCTCGGCGACCCGATCGAGGCACAGGCCCTGATCAACGCCTACGGGCACGAGCGGCCCGCCGGCCGGCCGCTGTGGCTGGGCGCGCTCAAGTCGAACATCGGGCACACCCAGGCGGCGGCCGGCGTGGGCGGCGTCATCAAGATGGTGATGGCCCTGCGCAAGGGCGTGCTGCCCCGCACGCTGCACGCGGACGAGCCGACACCGCACGTGGACTGGTCGGAGGGCACGGTCCGGCTGCTGTCCGCGCCCCGCCCGTGGCCGGCCGAGGAGGGCCGCCCGCGCCGGGCCGGCGTCTCCTCCTTCGGGATCAGCGGCACCAACGCGCACCTGATCCTGGAGGAGGCGCCGGGGGGCGCGGAGTCGGCCCGTGCTTCTGGGACTTCGGGGGTTACTGAGACTTCCGGGACTTCTCAGGCCTCCGAGCCTTCCGAGGCTTCCGGCATCGGCGCGGGTGCCGCGCTCCCGCTGCTCGCCTGGCCCTTGTCCGGGCGGGGCCCGGGAGCCCCGGCCGCGCAGGCACGGCGGCTGCTCGACCATCTGACGGAGCACCCCGGGCCGACCGCCGCCGAGGTGGCGCGGGCCCTGGCCGCCCGGCCGGCCCTCGATGACCGGGCCGTCGTGCTCGGCGAGGACCACGAGGCCCTGCTACGGGGCCTTGAGGACCTCGCGTCCGGCTCCCGGTCCGCGGCCGTCGTCCGGGGCAGGACCGAGCGCCGTGCGCGCACCGCGTTCCTCTTCACCGGCCAGGGCAGCCAGCGCCTCGGCATGGGCCGCGAGCTGTACGGGTCCCACCCGGTGTTCGCCGCCGCCTTCGACGAGGTCTGCGGGCTCTTCGACCAGCATCTGGAACGACCGCTGCGGGACGTCGTGTTCGCGGCGCCCCGCACCCCCGAGGCCGCGTTGCTCGACCGTACGCGGTACGCGCAGGCCGCCCTGTTCGCGCTGGAGACGGCGCTGTTCCGGGTGATGGAACACCACGGCCTCGTACCGGACTTCGTGATCGGGCACTCGGTGGGCGAGCTGGCCGCCGCGTACGCGGCAGGGGTGCTGACGCTCCAGGACGGGGTGGCGCTCGTGGCCGTCCGCGGCCGGCTCATGGAGTCGGCGCGGGGCGACGGCGCCATGGTGTCGCTCCAGGCCTCCGAGGAGGAGGTCGAGGCCTTCCTCGCGGAAGGCGGGCAAGACGCGAAGGGCTCACAGGGCTTCACCAACGCCCGGCTGTCGATCGCGGCGGTCAACGGGCCCCGGTCGGTGGTCGTCTCGGGTGACGCCGACGCCGCCGCCGAGGCCGCGGCGCACTGGCGGACGCGGGGCCGCAAGACCAAGCGGCTGCGGGTCAGCCACGCCTTCCACTCGCACCACGTGGACGGCATCCTGGAGGAGTTCCGCCGGGCCGTCGCGGCGCTGTCCTTCAAGCCGCCGGTGATCCCCCTGGTCTCCAACCTGACCGGTCGGCCCGCGAGCGCGGAGGAACTGGCCGACCCGGACCACTGGGTGCGGCACGTCCGCGAGGCCGTCCGCTTCCACCCGGGCGTCCGGCACCTGGAGGACGAGGGCGTCCGGCTGTACGTGGAACTCGGCCCGGACGGCGTCCTCGCGGCGCTCGCCGCGCAGAGCCTGCGCGAGGAGCCGCCCGTCCTGGTCCCGGCGCTGCGGGGCGACCGCCCCGAGCCGCGGACGCTGCTCTCGGCGCTCGGCCTGGCCTGGGCGCACGGCGGCCCCGTCGACTGGACCGGTCTCGCCCCCGCGGGCGGGCGGGTGCCCCTTCCTTCGTACGCCTTCCAGCGGCGTCCCTACTGGCTGCACGCGCCGGCCGTACGACTCGCCGAAGAGCCGGCGGCTCTCTCGACCCCGGCGCGGGACGGCGGCTCCGACGTCGTCGATGCCCTCGGAGATCCCGTCCCGCGCCGGAGTCTCGCCGGGCTCGCCCCCGCGGAGCGGGAGGCGGAGCTCCTGGAACTGGTGCTGTCCTCGGCGGCGTCCGTACTCGGGCACGACTCCGGCGCCGAGATCGCCGCGGACGCCACCTTCCTGGAGGCCGGATTCACCTCGTTCACAGGCCTTGAGCTGCGGAATCTGCTGGCCGAGGCGACCGGGCTCGAACTGGAGGCGACGCTCGCGTTCGACCACCCGACGCCCGCGGAGCTGGCCTCCCGTCTGAGCAGGGAGATCGGCGGGGAGGCAGGATAGAATCGGGGTTAGACCCCGCTTAAGGTGCCGCCGCCGTCACGACGGCGGCGGCACCGTTCGAGCACGGCTGAGGAGAAGACAGCACGATGCGCGCAGACGCCCGCCGCAACTACGAGCGACTCCTGGCCGAGGCCAGGAAGGCCTTCGACAAGCACGGCATCCACACCTCTCTCGACGACATCGCCAAGCAGGCGGGGCTGGGCAACGCGACGCTGTACCGCCACTTCCCCACCCGGGAGGCGCTGCTCGAAACGATGCTCCGGGACAGCCTCTCCGAACTCGGCGGCACCGCACGTGAGTTGCTGGACACGGAGCCGGCCGGTACGGCCCTCGCGACCTGGGTCCGGGCGGCGGTGGCGCACGCCACCACCTACCGGGGGCTCGTGACCCTGCTGATGGACAGCCTCAAGGACGAGACCTCCGAGCTCAACAACGCCTGTACGTCGATGCAGTCGTCGGGCCAGCAGCTCCTGGAGCGGGCGCAGCGGACCGGCGAGGTGCGGGACGACATCACGGCGGCCGAGCTGTTCGCGCTGATCGCCGCGGCGGCCTGGACGCGCGAGCACGCCCCCGACGAGGCCGACCAGGTCCTGACGGTCATGATCGACGGCCTCTGGCCGCCGCGGCACTGACCGGCCCCGCCGCGACGCCGACCGGCCAAGCCGCGAGGCCCTAGCGCGGCAGCCCGGCGAGCCTGCGGGTGATCAGCCCGGCGAGCTCGTCGGTGCGGTCCGCCAGATAGAAGTGGCCGCCGCCGGGGACGACGGTGCAGCCGAACTCCCCCGTGGTGTGCGCCTGCCAGGCCCGCGCCTCCTCCTCGCTCACCCGCGGGTCGCGGTCACCCACGATCACCTCGACCGGCACCCGTACGACGGCGCCCGGCTCCGGGCGGTAGGTCTCGATCGCCCGGTAGTCGGCCCGCAGCGGCGGCAGCACGAGCTCCCGCATCTCCGGGTCGGCGAGCAGCTCCGAGGAGACCCCGCTGAGCCGCTCCGTCTCGGCGATCAGCGCGTCGTCGTCGAGCAGATGGAAGGCCTCCGCCCGATGGGTCGACGGCGCGCGCCGCCCGGAGGCGAACAGCACCCGGGGTTCGGTCAGCCGGGCCGCCTCGAAGGCGACGACGGCGCCCATGCTGTGCCCGAAGTACGCGGGCCGGCGCCCCGCCCACGGCGAGATCGCCTCGACGACCGCGGCGGCGATCTCCCGCACGTCCTCCATCGGAGCCTCGCCCCTGCGGTCCTGCCGCCCCGGGTACTGAACGGCCAGCACCTCGATCCCGGCGGGACCCAGCAGCCGTGAGAGCCCGTGGAAGAAGGCGGCCGACCCGCCCGCGTGCGGAAAACAGACCACCGGGGTCCGCTCGGCCTCCCCCGCCGCAGGCGGATGGAACCGCCTGATCCACACGTCACTGTCGATCATCAGCCCCGTCATGCCCGCACTCCTCACATCGGCTTCCCCTGGGAACGAGCCATCCTCACCCACCCTCCTTAAGCCCCGATTTCGTGCCCGGGGCTTCAAGGTCACCGAAGAACCCGCGAATGACGGTGAGGTTCTCGCGGGCTTCGCGTATTTCTCTCGCTCCGGGGAATCCGAACCCGTCGGTCCTGGTGAGGACGCCGCACGACTGTCGCCCTTTGTAGCCGCCCCGACACTTCTCGTTAAAGGCCGATCCCCACCGAACCCCCTCTGTTAACGCGGCCTTTAACGATGTTTTGGCAGGCCAGACGGAGAAAACCAGTGTAAAACGGATATCCCCGAGAGGGGGACTCCCCAACCGGCACATCGTGGGCTTAACTTATGTGCCATGACCTCCCCCCGCTCCACCTATGGAGGCGGTTACCACACCGCGCCGTCCTTCCCGGACACCCCGATCTACGACTCCCTGGTCGCGGAGCGGGGCACGCCTCAGATCGCCCCGATCCGAGTGCCCGCCGCCTACGACACCGGCAGCAGCTTCCCCGCGAGCGGGTCCTACCTGCCGGCGCTCCCCTCGGCACTGCCCGCCCTCCCGGCGGCGCCCAGCCCGCAGCAGCCCTCCTACGGCAACGGCTACGGATACCCGCAGCCCACGCCTCAGATGGCCCCTGTACCCCTGCAGCACGCCCCCGCCCCGTACATCCCGCAGCAGCAGGTGGCCCCGCGCGGCTACCAGGGCGGTCAGTACCCGCAGCAGCCCCGCCCGGCGCCCACGGGCTACGAGGCGATGCGTCCGGCGGCCCCCCGGCCCGCTCCGGCGCCGGTCCCGGCCCCCGCGCCGTACGACGACCCGTACAACCGCCCCTACCAGGGCGGGGGTTACTGACCCGGCTTCCGCTCCCGGGCCGTGACCGGTCCGGGGCGGCTGGCAGGATGACCGTATGCCGACTCCTGTGCTCCGCTCCGTCCACGTCCACCCGGTGAAGTCCATGCGCGCGCTGGCTCCCACGGCGGCCGAGGTCCAGCCCTGGGGGCTGGCCGACGACCGCCGGTGGGCGGTCGTCGACGCCGCGGGCGGGATCGTGACCCAACGCCGTCACCCCCGGATGGCGTTGGCCACGGCGGAACCCGTACCGGGCGGCGGCGTCGTGCTGTCCGCGCCCGGCCACCCGCCGCTGACCGTCGAGGTGCCGCACCCCACCTCCACGATCACGGTGGAGATCTTCGACAAGCCGGTGGAGGCCGTCCCCGCCGGGCCCGAAGCCGCCGCCTGGGTCTCGGCGTACCTGGAGGGCGACTTCCGGTTCGTCCACATGGACGCGCCCGAGCACCGGCGGCCCGTCGACCCCGACTACGCGCGGCCCGGCGAGACGGTGAGCTTCGCGGACGGCTATCCGCTGCTCGTCGCCACCACCACGTCTCTCGACGCCCTCAACTCCCTCATCGCCCAGGGCGACCACGCCGACGAGGGCCCGCTGCCGATGAACCGGTTCCGGCCGAACCTGGTGATCGAGGGGACCGCCCCCTGGGCGGAGGACGGCTGGACGCGGCTCACGGTCGGAGAGGTCACCTTCCGGGTCGCCCGTCCCTGCGGGCGCTGTGTCGTCACCACGACGGACCAGCTGACCGCCGAGCGCGGCAAGGAACCGCTGCGGACCCTCGCCCGGCACCGCAAGAGCGACGGCCGGGTCGTCTTCGGCCAGAACCTCGTCCCCGAGCACACCGGCACGGTCCGGGTCGGCGACGAGGTCAAGATCCTGGACTGAGCGGGGAGCGGGCACCACCTCGGCGAACCGGGCCCGAGGGACCCCGGTCGCACTTCACGGACCGGCCGCGAGGGACCCCCGTCACACTTCGCCGTCCGGCAGGCGGGGAACCCGGCCCCGGGGCACACTCGTTGGAGGATCGGTGAAGAACGAGGGGGTCCCGACGTGCGCGCTGCCATCGGACTCTGGCGCTGGCGGCACAATCCCCTGCGCCGGAGCACGGATCTCGCCGAGGCCTGGGTGGCCTTCGTGGCGGCGGCGCTGCTCTGTGTCCTGGTGCCGCTGACCGGGTGGGCGGCCGGCGCCTCCGCGAACGGTTCGCTCCAGCGTGCCGCCCGTACCCAGCAGGAGCAGCGGGTGCCGACGACCGCCCGGGTCGTGCGGGCCGCCGACCGGCAGGCGACGGGCGGGCGGACCGCCGAGGCGGCCGGGGAGGACCGGCTGCGCCGCTCGGTGGTGGCCCGGTGGACCGCGCCGGACGGCTCGACGCGTACGGGGACGGTGTCGATGGCCCGGCGGCGCTCCGCGCCCGGCTCCACCTTCCCGCTCTGGACGGACCGGTCCGGGCAGCCCGTGGCCGCGCCGATGAACGCGGACGCGGCCCGCGCGCACGCGGTGGTCGCCGGTCTGACGGCCGCTCTCCTCGCGGGCCTCCTGGTCGAGACCGTCCGCCGTCTCGCCGTCCGCCGTCTCGTGCTGACGCGGTACGCGCGCCTGGACCGGGCGTGGGCGGCGACGGGCCCGGACTGGGGCCGTACCGGCACGGGCAGCTGAACCCCGGCCCCCGCCGACCGAGCGGGCGGGGCGCGTCCGGGCCGGACGAGGCCGGAGCTCGATCGAGCCCGACCGACCTCGACCACCCTCGACCGTCCCCGACCGAGCCCGCCACCTGCCCGGCCGCCCGTACGGGTGCGGGCCCGAGACCCGTCAACCCCGTGGCCCGGCGCGCGCTACGGTGGGGCATCGGATCAGCGGCGAGGCATGAGGCGGGGGCAGGACACACCCATGGCACAGGGCACGGTCCAGGTGACGCACACCGGCACATCGCGGTGGCGGCGCCGCACGGGTGAGTACCCCTCGCTTGCCGCCGCTCTTGAGGCCGCCGGAGACGGGGACGTGCTGACCGTCGCCCCCGGCACGTACCGGGAGAACCTCGTGGTGCGGCGGGCGGTCACCCTGCGCGGCCCCGAGGGCGGCATCGGCTCGGTGCGGATCGCACCGCCGGACGGGGTGCCGCTGACGCTCCGCGCCTCCGTGACCGTGCGGGACCTGCACATCGAGGGGCAGGACGTCGCCGCGCCGGCGCTGCTCGTCGAGGACGGCACCCCCGAACTGCTCGACCTGCGGATCATGACCCGCTCGGCCGCCGGGATAGAGGTGCGGGGTTCGGCCCGCCCGACGGTCCGGCGCTGCACGGTCGACAATCCCGCCGGGGTCGGCATCGCCGTGCTCGACGGCGCGGGCGGGGTGTTCGAGGAGTGCGAGGTGGTGTCCGCCGGACAGGCGGGGATCTCGGTACGGGGCGGGGCGCATCCCCGCCTGGAGCGCTGCCGGGTCCACCACGCGTCCGGCGCCGGGATCGCCGTGACCGGCGAGGGCAGCGGCCTTGAGGGCGTCGGCTGCGAGGTGTACGAGATCAGGGGCGCGGGCCTGCAGATCGCGGCCAGGGCCACCGCGCACCTCACGGACTCCTCGGTGCACCGCACCTCGGCGGACGGCATCACCCTCGACACGGACGCGGTCCTGACGCTGTCGGACTGCGATATCCACGACGTGCCGGAGAACGCGGTCGACCTGCGCTCCCGCTCGGTGCTGACGCTGACCCGGTCGACCGTCCGCCGGTTCGGCCGCAACGGCCTCTCCGTGTGGGACCCGGGAACGCGGGTGGACGCCAACCAGTGCGAGATCCACGACAGCACGGGCGACTACCCGGCGGTGTGGGTCAGCGACGGGGCGACCGCCGTCCTCGACGCCTGCCGGGTGCACGACGTACCGGACGCGCTGTTCGTCCTCGACCGGGGTTCGCGGGTGGACGTCGTCGACAGCGACCTCTCGCAGGTGCGGAACACGGCGGTGTCGGTGAGCGACGGGGCCACGGCCCAGCTCGACGACTGCCGGATCCGGGAGGCGTCCACGGGTGCCTGGTTCCGGGACCACGGCAGCGGCGGCACCCTCGGCGGCTGCACGATCGACTCCGTGCAGACCGGCGTCATCGTCACCAAGGGCGCCGACCCGACGATCGACCGGTGCACCGTCACCTCGCCCGCCGAGGCCGGTTTCTACGTCTCCGCGGAGGGCCGCGGCACGTTCACCGGCTGCCGGGTCACGGGCAGCGGCGGCTACGGGTTCCACGTCACGGACGGCTGCCGGACGAGCCTGCGCAAGTGCCGTACGGAGCGCTGCGCGCGCGGCGGCTACGAGTTCCCGGAGGAGGGGGCGAGCGCCGAGGACTGCACGAGCGACGAGAGCGCGGTCCGCTCCTCCGTACCGGACGGCGGGACGGTCCTGACGGCCACGCAGTCGCCGGGGCTGCTCGGGACGGTGCCCGTGCCCCGCACCCCGGCACCGGCGGTTCCGGTGCCGGTCGCCCCGGAGCCCGCGCCGTCGGCCCGCTCCTCGCAGGACGTGCTCGGGGAACTGGACGCCCTGGTGGGTCTGGAGAGCGTGAAGCTGGAGGTGCGCAGCCTCACCAACATGATCGAGGTGGGGCGCAGGCGCCAGGAGGCGGGGCTCAAGGCGGCCTCGGTCCGCCGCCATCTGGTCTTCACCGGCAACCCCGGCACCGGAAAGACCACGGTGGCCCGGCTGTACGGCGAGATCCTCGCCTCGCTCGGGGTCCTGGAGCGCGGTCATCTGGTGGAGGTCTCCCGGGTGGACCTGGTCGGCGAGCACATCGGCTCGACGGCCATCCGGACCCAGGAGGCCTTCGACCGGGCGCGCGGCGGGGTGCTGTTCGTCGACGAGGCGTACGCCCTGTCGCCGGAGGACTCGGGCCGGGACTTCGGCCGTGAGGCGATCGACACGCTGGTGAAGCTGATGGAGGACCACCGGGACGCGGTGGTGGTCATCGTCGCGGGCTACACGGCGGAGATGGAGCGCTTCCTCACCGTCAACCCCGGTGTGGCCTCCCGTTTCTCACGGACCATCACGTTCGGGGACTACGATCCGGACGAGCTGCTCCGGATCGTGGGCCAGCAGGCGGACGAGCACGAGTACCGGCTCGCCGCGGGCACCGACGAGGCACTGCTCGTGTACTTCGCGAAGCTGCCGAAGGGCCCGGCGTTCGGCAACGGGCGCACCGCCCGGCAGACCTTCGAGTCGATGGTGGAGCGGCACGCGGGCCGGGTCTCCGCGCTCGCCGAGACGAGCACGGACGACCTGACGCTGCTCTACCCGGACGATCTTCCCGAACTCCCCTGATCCGAGGGTTCGTTGCCGCCCCGCTGCCGTGGGAGGGCGGGCGGCAGACGGTCGAGGAGGGCGGAGCGCCGGTCGGCGAAGACCGGGTCGGCCTGGTAGTCGGAGTGGCCCAGTATCGGTTCGGGCAGCGGGTGTTCGCGGGTGCGGCCGTAGGCGACCGGGTCGAGCAGGACCTCGGCGTCGACCATCGGCCTGCCGTCCTCGGCGGGCACCCGGACGGGTCCGCCGATGGGGTCGGTGGCCCGGTGGAGGTTGCTCCAGCAGTGGACCGTGCGGTTCAGGCCGCGCAGCGCCTCGGGGCCGAAGTAGGCCGGGAACCAGCGCCCGTAGAGCCGCTCCAGGGGTGAGCCGTAGGTGAGGAGCGCGACGCGGCGCCGGGTGTCGGGGCGCAGCTGCCAGACGGCCGCCGCGGCCAGCACGCTCCCCTGGGAATGGCCGGAGATGACGAGCCTGCCGCCGGTGCTGCGGGTCCAGGAACTCATCCGCCAGGTGAGGTCGGGGACCGCCCGTTCGGCGTAGCAGGGCGGGGCGAAGGGGTGGGCGGCGCGCGGCCAGAAGGTGCCGACGTCCCAGAGGATGCCGATGGTGCGGCGGGCGGAGGCGTCCTTGTAGGCGCGGCGGCCCCAGGTGACGAAGAGCAGGAAGCCGAAGCCGATCATCCAGGAGCCGAGGGCCTGGGTCGCCGAGGCGAGCGAGGCGAGGGCGGGGTGGGCGCCGTCGAAGGCCCGCCCCGGGACGTTGCCGCTGGTCCAGGCGCCCGCGACGGAGCCGGCCCCGAGGAGCAGGGTGGCGCCGGAGACCACGCCGACGAGAACGGGCGCGGAGTCGGTGAGCGATGCCCTCGCCCGGCCGTCCGCGATCTGCCCGGTGCGGACGGGGTCCCGCTCGTCGCCCGGGTAGTCGGCCTCGACGGCGGCCCGCAGCCGCCGGCCGGCCAGCACGGTCCGTACGGCGAGGACGGCGGCGGGCGCGAGCAGCAGCAGGAGCAGCACCGGGATCACGGACGCCTGCCAGCTGAGCAGCACGGGCGGGGCGATCCGGGGGCCGGCGTCGCCCATGCCGGGGGTGGCGGGGCCGTCGAGCCAGTCGGCGACCCGCTGGGCCACTCCCCCGGACATGACCCCGCCGAGGGCGCAGGCGAGCATCGCGACGGCGGGGCCGCCGAGTCCGCGCAGGGCGGTACGCGGGTCCCGGCGGGGCCGCTGGAGGAGCAGGGCGACCACGCCGAGGGCGACGACGAGGCCGCCCTGGGCGAGGGTGAGGGCGCCGAACACGGCGTCGCCGGGGAGGGTGCCGGTGGAGGCCCAGCCGGGGCGGGACCAGCAGGCGTACAGGGCGGTGAGCACGAGGAGGGCGAGGGAGGCACCGGGCAGCCAGGAGACCAGGGCCCGTTCGACGCGCAGGTCGAGGCGGCGCTCGCTGCGGCCTCGACGGCACACGACCCAGAGGACGACCAGGGCGAGGACCGCCACGCCGGCCTGGAGCAGCCGGCCCGGGACGGCACCGGGACCCGGGTTCACGGCGTCGTGTCGGACGGTGGCGGTGACGAGGGCGGCGGCGACGGTGAGGAACCCGGCGGCGGTGTGCGCGGCCCGCAGGCGAGCGACGAGGCGGCGGCCGTACCAGAATCCGGGGCGGCCGAGGGCGGGGCGGGGTTCGGCGGGGTCGGTGTCAGGTGGAGTGGTGCCGGAAGACGTGATGCCGCCGGACGTGGTGCCGTGTGCCTCCCCATCGGCCCGTTCCGCACCGGCGGGTTCCGGGTCGGTTCGGGGGTCCGGCAGCGGGGCGTCGTACCCGGCGGGCGGGCGCTGGGCCTCGTACGCGCTCCACGTGCGGTTCGAGAGGTACCAGAGCAGGCCGACCAGCGCCGTCGGCACCAGCGCGGCGAGCGCGAGGCGGCGGCCCGGCAGGGACCACCAGCCGCCACGGCCGGCGGAGAGGAAGCCCAGCCAGGAGTGCGCGTCGGCGCAGCCCGCCGTGGCCGCGCACTGCCAGGCCGTCAGATCGAGCGCGACCTCGCAGGCCGCGGCGGTGAGCAGCACGGTGAGGGTGAGGGCGACGAGCCTCACGAGCACCCCGTACAGCCGGACGAGTCCCGGGCGACGCCGGGCCGGCGGGCGCATCCAGTGCGCCAGGTTGACGACCATGAAGGGCAGGAGGAGCAGCCAGAGGGCGCGGGCGCCGTCGCCGGAGGTGAGGTTCGACCAGCAGTACGCCTCCGGGACCGGCCGGGCGGCGTACCGCTCGGGGTGCTCCTCGGCGTCGAGGTCCTCGGCGCGGCGGTACACGGCGGCGGTCCGGTCGCCGGTGACCCGTACGGTCCTGGGGTCGTCGAGCATGTCCTGGGGGGTGGCTCCGCCGACTCCGTGGACGAGGAGTTCGAGCGCCGCGCCCCCGCTCTCCGGGGCGGGTGTGGCAGGGGACACTGAGGCGACTTCCTCTCGGAGTGGGAAGATGCGACGTCGGCACCAGGATCGCGGACGGGCGTGCCCCTGCGCACCGTCCCTCACCGAATCCGACACCCATCCCCTTGTCTTCTGCGGAAGGACCGGCCCCGGCGGTGACTGACAACCAGAACCTCCTCGCGGAGCAGCGGCGCGCCCTGATCCTCGACGAGGTCCGGCGGCGCGGCGGCGTCCGGGTCAACGAGCTGACTCGTCGTCTGAGCGTCTCGGACATGACGATCCGCCGCGACCTCGACGCGCTGGCCCGGCAGGGCATGCTCGCGAAGGTGCACGGCGGGGCCGTTCCGGTGGTCGAGGCGAGTACCCACGAGCCGGGTTTCGAGGCCAAGTCGGTGCTCGAACCGAGCGCCAAGGACGACATCGCGCGCGCGGCGGCGGCCCTGGTGTCACCGGGTACGGCGATCGCCCTGTCCGGCGGCACGACCACCTACGCCCTCGCCCGGCACCTCCTGGACGTGCCGGACCTGACGGTGGTGACCAATTCGGTACGGGTGGCGGACGTGTTCCACGAGGCCCAACTCACCTCCGGCGGAAGCGAGTCGCGGCGCGGCGCGGCGACGGTGGTGCTGACCGGCGGCATGCGCACCCCGTCCGACGCCCTGGTGGGACCGGTGGCGGACCGGGCGGTCCGCTCGCTCCACTTCGACCTGCTGTTCCTGGGCGTGCACGGCGTGTCGGTGGAGGCCGGTCTCTCCACGCCGAATCTGGCGGAGGCGGAGACGAACCGGTGCCTGATGCGGTCCGCGCGCCAGGTGGTGGTGGTCGCGGACCACACCAAGTGGGGGACGGTGGGGCTGAGTTCCTTCGCCGACCTGACCGAGGTGGACACCTGGGTGACGGACCGGGGGCTGTCCGAGGGAGTACGCGCGGAGGTCACCGAGCACCTGCCGGGGCTGGTGGTGGCGGGCGAGGAGCAGGAGTGACCCTCTTCCGGGTGGAGCGGACGGCGCCGACGGCACCGGAGGAGGTGTGGCGGCGGCTCACGGACTGGCCGGCGCACGGCCGGCAGGTGCCACTGACCCGGACGCGGGTGCTGACCCCTGGCCCGAACGGGACCGGGACCCGGTTCACCGCCCGTACCGGAATCGGCAGGCTGTCCTTCGACGACCCGATGGAGGTCGTGCGCTGGGAACCTCCGGCGGCGGGCGGCTCCGGGGTGTGCCGGCTGGAGAAGTCGGGCCGGGTGGTACGGGGTTGGGCGCTGGTCGAGGTCACGGGAGTGCCCGGTGGCGGCAGCCGGGTGGTGTGGACGGAGGAGCTGTCCGTGCGCGGGCTGCCGCGGATCTTCGATCCGGTGCTGGGGCGGGCGGGACGGTTCCTGTTCGGCCGCGCGGTGGACGGGCTGCTGCGGAACGGCTGAGCGGGGGCGGCGGGGGTGAGCCGGCGCCTTGAGTGCGGCGGGCGAGGCCGGCCGGGTCGGCGGCGCCGAAGGCGGCGGGCGGGGAACCGCTCGACAGGCCTTTCCGCACACCCTCCCCCTGTGTTGTTGACAGCGCGTCAGCTAGGGTGCTCTTCCGCTTCGTCCTGGGAGGTTCGGTCCATGGCACGCCGACTGACGCCGGTGGAGCTCGACTTCACCGCATCCGCGCCCGTCCGCCTGGTGTTCACGGCGGCGCTCGCCGCACCGCCCCCGGTCGTCTACCGGTCGCTCGCCGTCGAGGTGGGGAGCACGCCCGCCTGGTTCACCGCGGTGACCTCCGCCGTCCCGACCGGCGACGGGGCCGGCCGCACCGTCCGGCTCCGGGGCGGGATCGTCTTCGAGGAGACGATCCTGGCCGCCGAGCCCGACCTGCGGTACGCCTACCGGGTGGACTCCACCAACGCCCCCGGCGTGACGGCCATGGCGGAGGAGTGGGTCCTCTCCCCCGACGGCCGGGGCACCCGGCTGCGGTGGACGATGGCCGCCGCCGGCGCGACCCCGTTCCGGCTCGCGCTGCGGCTCGCCGGGCCGGGTGTGGGGATGTCCTTCAGGGACGCCGCCCGACGGCTCGACCGGCGGCTCACTCCGGCCAGGCCCCCGTCGCCAGGAAGCGCTCGATGACGGCCGTGTACGGGGCGATGTCGAGCCCCTGCGCGGCGAGCCACTCGTCGGAGTAGTACTTGTCGAGGTAGCGCTCGCCGGGGTCGCAGATCAGTGTGACGACGCTGCCGGTCCGGTCGTGGGCGACCATCTCGGCCACGATCTTGAAGGCGCTCCACAGCCCGGTGCCGGTGGAGCCGCCCGCCTTGCGGCCGATCGCGGTCTCCAGCGCACGGACGGCGGCGACGCTCGCCGCGTCGGGCACCTTCATCATCCGGTCGACGGCCCCGGGCACGAAGCTGGGCTCCATCCGGGGGCGCCCGATGCCCTCGATGCGCGAGCCGCAGTCGGCGGTGGCGTTCGGGTCGTGGTGCGTCCAGCCGTCGAAGAAACAGGAGTTCTCCGGGTCGGCGACACAGATCCGGGTGTCGTGCTGCATGTAGTGGACGTAGCGGGCGATGGTGGCCGAGGTGCCGCCGGTGCCCGCGGTGGCCACGATCCAGGCGGGCTCCGGGTAGCGCTCCAGCTTCAGCTGCTGGTACATCGATTCGGCGATGTTGTTGTTGCCCCGCCAGTCGGTGGCCCGCTCCGCGTAGGTGAACTGGTCCATGTAGTGGCCGCCGGTCCGCTCGGCGAGCGCGACGGCCTCCTCGTACATCGTGCGCGAGTCGTCGACGAAGTGGCACCGCCCGCCGTGGAACTCGATGAGCCGGCACTTCTCGGGACTGGTCGTACGCGGCATCACGGCGATGAACGGCACGCCGATGAGCTTCGCGAAGTACGCCTCGGAGACGGCGGTCGAGCCGCTGGAGGCCTCGATGACGGGCTTGCCCGGCCGGACCCAGCCGTTGCAGAGGCCGTACAGGAAGAGGGAGCGGGCGAGCCGGTGCTTGAGGCTGCCGGTGGGGTGGGTCGACTCGTCCTTGAGGTAGAGGTCGATGCCCCACTTCTCGGGGAGCGGGAAGCGCAGCAGGTGGGTGTCGGCGGAACGGTTGGCGTCCGCCTGGACCTTGCGGACGGCCTCCTTGAGCCAGCTCCGGTACGCCGGATCGCTGCGGTCGACGTCGACGGTCACCGCCGCGGCGGCGACGCCGCTCACCGCGCTGTTCTCCGTGGTGCTCATCCGTGCCTCTCCTCGGTCGCTTCCCCCGCTTGTCCCGATGCCGACAATACCCCTCTCACCTGGGCAAACGTTTCCTTTGACTCTCCATAGGGATGGCTTGCGGAAGGGCCACTGGTGCGGGCGCCGAAGGCCCGGCACACTGGGAACGACAACCGGGTGAGAGGGGCGGATCGACATGTCGGAACCCGAGTTCACTGCCAGGGGCGTGGGGATCGCCCGCTGGCCCAGGTCACTGACGCGCGCGGGCGAGGTCCGCATCGAGGGCGGCCGTCTCGCGCTGCTCACGAGTTACGGCAGCGAGATCGACAGCGCCCCGGTGGACGCGGTCCGGGCGGGCCGCCCGTGGTTCGCGAAGCCCGACGAGGCGGTGGCGACCGTCAACGGCACCCGCTACCGGCTGACGCTGCACAAGGACCAGGGCGGGAGCGGGGACGCCGAGGAGGCCCGTCACGAGGGCGCGGAGGAGTCGGGGCGCTTCCTCGCGGCCCTGAAGCGGGCGGCGGGCCGCCGCTGAACCCCTTCGGCGGCCCCGAAACGGACGGCGGGCCGCGCCGACCCCGTCGCCGTGAGTTGCGGGACGGTCACCACTGGTTCAGGCTGGAGCCACCTCACCGAGGGTTGACCGGTGGTGACATCACGTTCAGGTCGCCACCCTGCTGTACCGCATGTGAGATCCGAATCTTCGTCTTCTTCCGGACTACTTCGGGGAGTCGCAGCCGTGATCAGCGAGCCGAGCAGGTATTACGCGGTGGAGCTCCAGGCCCTGCCGTCGCGGATCGGTCAGATCCGCAGGATTGTCTCCGCGCATCTGCGCCACTGGCGTCTCGACGCCCTGGTCGATCCCGCCGTCCTGGGCGTCACCGAGCTTCTGACCAATGTCCACCGGCACGCGCGGCCGGACAAGCGGTGCACCGTCGAGATCGAGCTGCTGCTCGACCGTCTCACGGTCTCCGTCCGGGACCACGACCCCCGGATGCCGCAGGCCGGCTCCGCGGACCCGCTCGACGCCTTCGACCTCTCCGGCGGTGCGGACGGGCTGGCCACCTCCGGCCGCGGCCTCGCCATCGTCGGCGCGGTCAGCGAGAGTTGGGGCGTCCGCCCCTGCGGGGCCGACGGGAAGGTGGTGTGGTTCACCCTCTCGGCGCCACCGCCCGCCGTCCCGGTCGTGACGGGTTCCTGCGCCGTGTACGGCTCCACCACCGAGGGCCCCTTCCTGGGGTACGCGCCCTTCCCGGGCGTCCCCGTCGGCGTCCCGGCCGATCCGGCCGCGGCCCCCGGTCCCACCCTCGCGCCGGCGCCCGCTGTCGCCAGGGCCCGCCGGGTGCCGGTGGGCCACGCGGGCTGACCGGCGCTCCGGAAGGAACGTCCGTCGGCCCACGGGCCCGGCCCCCGCCGTGCTCACTCCGTGGCGATCGCCCGGAGGATCTCCAGCCGGGCCGCCCCGCGGGCCGGACGCCCTGCCGCCACGGCCCCGGCTAGCAGCCCGACCAGCGCCACGGCCGCCAGCCGCACCACGGGCAGGGCGAAGACGAACGCGCTGTCGCCCGAGCCCTCCGAGGCGCGGACGAGCACCCATCCCAGGAAGCCGCCGAGCGTCAGCCCGCCGAGCGTGCCGAACGCGGCCACCAGGACCGACTCCCACCGGACCATGGCCCGCAGCTGCGCCCGGGTCTGTCCGACGGCCCGCAACAGGCCCAGTTCCCGGGTGCGTTCGTGGACGGACAGGGTCAGCGTGTTCGCGATGCCGAGCAGGGCGATCAGGACGGCGAGGGCGAGGAGCGCGTAGACGAGGGTGAGCATCATGTCGATGCCGCCCGCGGAGGACTCCGCGTACTCCTCCCTGGTCTGCACATCGGGCCTGCCGTACCGGTCGGCGACCTCCGTCACCGCCGCCTTGCCCCGTTGGGCGGTGACACCTTCCGCGAAGGAGACGGCGACCAGCCGGTCGGCGTCCTGGGTGCGGTGCGGCGCCCACGCCTCCCGGGTGACCAGGTAGTCGCCCGCCAGGTCGGAGCGTTCGTAGACCGCCCGGACGGTGAAGGTGCGGCGGGTGCCGTCCGTGAACGTCAGCACGGCCGTCCGGCCGGGGCTCAGACCGGACGAGGCGGCCTCGTCGGCGGCGACGGCCAGACCGTCCGTGCCCAGGCCGGTGAGGGAGCCCCGTACCGCCCCCAGATCGAGGGTGCGGGCGAGCGCGGCCGGGTCGGTGACGGTCAGGGCCCGGCCCCGGCCGTCGACGTCGGCCACTCCCCGCCCCAGGCCGACGGCGGTGTCCACCTCGGGCAGGGCGGCGACGGCGGGCGCGAGACCCGGGCTGAGCCCGGCGCCGCCCGCACCGAACGAGGCCCCGCTGATGGCCACGTCGCCCGCGAAGGAACGGTCGACCGTGTCGTCCATCGTCGCCTTGAGGGAGGCGCCGAAGACGGTGAAGAGGGTGACCACGGCGACGCCGATCATCAGGGCGGTGGCCGTGGCGGCCGTACGCCCGGGGCTGCGCAGCGCGTTGCGGCGGGCGAGGCCCCGGTTGGCCCCGCGCAGCGGGCGGCCGAGGACCCGGAGTGCGACCGAGGCGGCGACCGGTCCGAGGACCACGAAGGCGGCGACGGCGAGCGCGGCGCCGGTGGCGGCGAGCCAGAGCGAGGGCGCGGCGAGCACTCCGGTGAGGACGGTGCCGACCGCCACGCCGAGCAGGGCGCCGCCGGTCAGCACGCGCGCGCGTGAGGTGCCCGAGGTGTCGACCCGCGTCTCGCGGAGCGCGGCGAGCGGGGCCGTACGACCGGCCCGTACGGCGGGGAGCAGCGCCGAGCCGGCGCAGACCGCGAGTCCGACGGCGAGCGGGAGCACCAGCGAGGTGCCGGACACGACGAGGTCGCCCTCGGGGAAGGGGAATCCGACGGCCGGGAAGAGCGCCTGGAGTCCGGCGGCGACGCCGACCCCGGCGAGCAGCCCGCCGAGCGAGGCGAGCAGACCGATGGCGAGCGCCTCGACGAGGGTGCCGGTGACGACCTGGCGGCGGGCCGCGCCGAGCGTGCGCAGCAGGGCGTTCTCGCGGGTCCGCTGGGCGACGAGGACGGCGAAGGTGTTGTGGATGGTGAAGACCGAGACGAGCACCGCGACCCCGCTGAACACCAGCAGGAAGGTGGTGAAGAGGCTGAGGAAGCGGCCGGAGACCATCTCCGTGTTCTCCTCGGCGGCCCGCTGCCCGGTGATCGCCTCGACCCCGCCGGGCAGGGCGGGCGCGAGGGCGGTGACCAGTTCCTCCTGGGAGACGCCGGGCCCGGCGCGTACGGCGATGCTCGTCGCCTCGCCGGGGCGCGCGGTCAGGTGCTTCTCCGCGTCGGCGCGGGTGAGGCCGGCCCAGGTGACCTGGCCCATGCCGTCCTCGCCGCCGAAGGTGGCCAGACCGACGACGGTGACCTTCACCGGGTCGGGGGTGCGCAGCACCGTCGTGTCGCCCAGTCCGAGACCGGCCGTCTTGGCGGCGCCCCGGTTGACGACGATCTCGCCGGTCGCGCGCGGGGCACGGCCTTCGGCGAGCTTGTACGGGTTGAGGGCCGGGTCGTCGATCCAGTTCCCGGCGAGGGTGGGCGGGCCCTTGCCGCCGACGGGGGTGCCGTCGGCGGCCAGGAGCTGGCCCGCGCCCTCGATCCGGGGCGCGGCGGCCACGACCCCGGGCACGCGCGCGAGGCGCTCGGCGAGCGCCGCGTCGACGGGGCCCCGGGTGCCCTGCGCCTCGCCCGGGGCGGTCACGGTGACGGCGCTGCGGACGACGGCGTCGGTGCCACGGGTCGCGCCGGTGAACAGCGAGTCGAAGCTCGCGCGCAGGGTGTCGCCCATGACGAGGGTGCCGGTGAGGAAGGCGACCCCGAGGAGCACGGCGGCGAAGGTGCCGAAAAAACGGCGCCGGTGAGCGCTGAGGGAGGAACGGGCGAGGCGGAGGGCGGCGGGGGTTCTCATGGCGCCACTCCCCCGGTCGCGAGGGGCGCGGTCGCGGGCCGGTGGCCGGTCGCGGGTGTCGGCCCGCCCTCGAAGGCCTTCATACGGTCGAGTACGCGGTCGGCCGTCGGGGCCGTCATGCGGTCGACGAGCCGGCCGTCCGCGAGGAAGATCACCTCGTCGGCGTGGGCGGCGGCGACCGGGTCGTGGGTCACCATGACGACCGTACGGCCGGTCTCCCGTGCTGTACGGCCGAGCAGCCGCAGCACCTCCTCGCCGGAGCGCGAGTCGAGGTTGCCGGTGGGCTCGTCGGCGAAGACGACGTCGGGGTCGCCGGCGAAGGCGCGGGCGACGGCCACCCGCTGCTGCTGCCCGCCCGACAGCTCGCTCGGCCGGTGGTGGAGCCGGTCGCGCAGCCCCACGGTGTCGACGAGCCGGTCGAACCGCTCACGGTCCACGGTGTGCCCCGCGAGGTCGAGCGGGAGGGTGATGTTCTCGGCGACGGTGAGCGTCGGCAGCAGGTTGAACGCCTGGAAGACGAAGCCGATCCGGTCCCGCCGCAGCAGGGTGAGGCGGCGGTCGTCGAGTGCGGAGAGGTCGGTGTCGCCGAGGAGGACGGCGCCGGAGGTGAGGGTGTCGAGCCCGGCGGCGCAGTGCATGAGGGTGGACTTGCCGGAGCCCGAGGGGCCCATGACGGCGGTGAATCGGCCGTCGGGGAAGTCGACGCTCACCCCGTCGAGGGCCCGGACCTCGGTGTCGCCGCGCCCGTAGACCTTGACGGCGTCGACGACGCGCACGGACACGGGCCCGGCGGGAGTCGCCCGAGAGGCGGCCCCGGCCGGGGGCTGCGGGGCGGGCGGGTACGGGGACGGTGTGCGGGGCGTGGTCATGCCCGACGCCCCTTGGGGTCCGTGGTGCGGCCGAACTGCTCCTCGAGGACGGTCAGCCGGCGCCAGTACTCGTCCTCGTCGATCTCGCCGGCCGCGAACCGGTGGCCGAGCAGGGCGATCGGCGAGTTCTCGTCCGGACCACCGTCACGGCCGAGGGATCCCTCGCGGTCGAAGCCGCCGTAGGGGCCGTGACCGTATCGGCCGCGCCGCCATCCGGCGCGCCGGGCGACGGTGACGATCCCGACGATCGCGACGGCCCAGACGAGGGGGAAGAGCAGGGCCCACGGGCCGGGGCCCGCGTAGGCGAGTGTGTTCATGAGGGTTCAGCTCCTCGGTGCGCTGTGGTGATGTCCTGCTTCGAGCCTCTCGCCGGGAGGGGGTTCGGGGCGTCGTACGGGCAGCGGCTTCGCGCGTACGACGGAGGGAGTACGAGGGGAGTACGAGGGGAGTGCGAGGTGGGGGTACGCGGTGGGGGTACGCGGTGGGGGTACGCGGTGGGGGTACGCGGTGGGGGTACGCGGTCACCGAGGGAGGGCCTTCCTCGGTGACCGCGATCGATCTGAGCCCGGGGACGCGGGCGCGGGCCCGCGTTCCCCGCTGGGGTCAGGCCACGGCGACCAGCGTGAGGTACGCGATGCCGAGGACGCCCCGGTAGCCGTTGACCCAGGTGGAGCGCTGCCGGTCGACGCGCTCGCGCGTCTCGGCGGCGAGCGGGTGGTCGGGGTGGGCGGCGAGCCAGACCTCGGTGTCGTAGCGGTAGCCCGACTCGAACTCCTCCCACTCGTCCTGGCTCGCCGTCTCGATCCACGCGGGGCGGAAGCCCGCCTCGATCGCGAGGTCGACGAGGGCGCCCAGGCTCAGGTGGTCGCCGCTGTGCGCGCCGGGCCACATGCCGGCCAGTTCGGCCTCGGTGGGGGCGTGTTCCCAGAAGCCCTCGCCGAGCACGACCCGGCCCCCGAGGCGGACGAGACGGCGCAGTTCACGCAAAGCGGCGGCGGGGTCGTGCACCTCGGGGTCGCAGAGCGCCTGGCTGGAGCCGAGGCAGAGGATCGCGTCGACGGGGCCCCGCTCGGTGCCGAGCGCCGACTCCTCGACGAACTCGACCCGGTCGGCGAGTCCGCGCGCCTCGGCGAGCTTGCGGCCACGGGCCAGGTCCTCGGCGTTGATGTCGATCCCGATGCCCTTGGCGGTGGGCGCGGCGTCCAGGACGCGCAGGAGCAACTCGCCCCAGCCACAGCCGATGTCGAGCACGTCGGCGGGCCCGGTGGCGGCGAGGCGCTCGATGAGGCGAGCGGCCCTGGCCTCGGAGAGCGGGCCGTGGAAAGTGAGACTGCCGAGGCGCGGAGGAAGATCATTTTGGGTGGTCACGGAGCGGAACGGTACGTCGTCCGGGCCCGCTCCCCCAGCGGTTTTCGGCCGGAGGGGCCGAAGAAGCGCGGTGCGCGCAGACTCGTCCTAGCCTGGAAGGCGTGTACAGCACTCGCGTCTCCCGCCATGTCGACGCCCCGCCCTCGGCCGTGTACCGGGCCCTCCTCGATCCGGAGGCCGTCGGGCGCTGGCGGGTGCCGTACGGAATGACCTGCGAGGTGCACGACTTCGACGCACGCGAGGGGGGCGTCTTCCGGATCTCCCTCACGTACGGGGCGGAGGAGGGCGGAACCGGCAAGTCGGGGGCCCGCACGGACACGTACCACGGGCGCTTCGTGGAGCTGCTACCAGACGAACGGGTGGTCGAGGTCACCGAGTTCGAGACGGGCGACCCCGGACTGCGGGGCCCGATGACCCTCACGACCACGCTGATCCCGATGGAGGGCGGGACCGAGGTGGTCCTCGTCCACGAGGGCGTTCCCGACGGGATCCCCGCCACCGACAACGAGACGGGCACCCGCATGGCACTCGACCGCCTGGCCGCGCTGGCGGAGGGCCGGCCGGAGGTGTAGCCGCGGGCACCTGACGGGCACGATGCGCGCACCGGGCGTTCCGCCCGCTCAGGCCGGTTCGGACGACTCGGGTCGACTCAGACCGCTTCGCGGCTCAACGCGGCCAGCGGGTCGTCCAGGACCGGCTGCCAGGCCAGCTCGGCGGCGCCCACGAGGCTGTTGTGGTCCAGGGTGCAGGGGAGGATCGGCACACCGCCGCTGCGGCCCCAGAGGCTGCGGTCGGCGACGACCGCGCGGAGGCGCTCGGGGTCGGCGTCGAGGAGTTCCCGGTGGAGGCCGCCGAGGATGATCCGGTCCGGGTTGAGGATGTTCACCAGGCCCGCGAGGCCGAGGCCCAGACGGTCGATCAGCTCCCCGACGGCGACCCGGACGCCCGGGTCGTCGGGGCTGGTGCGCAGCAGGTCGCGGGACTGCTGGAGCAGGGAGACCTCGGGGCCGGGGGTGCGGCCCGCGACGGTCAGGAAGGCCAGCGGGTCGGTCTCGACGTCCAGGCAGCCCCGGCTGCCGCAGTGGCAGGGGCGTCCCTCCGGGTTCACCGTGAGGTGGCCGACCTCCAGGGCGAGGCCCGAGCTGCCCGTGTGCAGGCGCCCGTCGAGGACGAGCGCGCCGCCGACGCCCCGGTGGCCGGTGGCCACGCACAGCAGGTCGCGGGCGCCGCGCCCGGCGCCGTGGCGGTGCTCGGCGAGGGCGGCGAGGTTCACGTCGTTGCCGGTGAATGCGGGGCCTTCGATGCCGGCGGCCCGTACCCGCTCGGCGAAGATCTGCCGGACCTGCGCACCGGCGGGCCAGGCGAGGTGCAGCGGGTTGAGCGCGGTGCCCTCGGGCTCGGCGACGGCGGAGGGGGCGGCGAGCCCGGCGCCCACGCAGCGTCGGCCGCTCTCGCGGAGCAGCGCGGCACCGGCGTCGACGACGGCGCCGAGGACCTGCGCGGGGTCGGCGGAGACGGTGACACAGCCTGGGGCGGTGGCGACGATGGTGCCGCCGAGGCCGACGAGTGCGGCGCGGAAGCCGTCGGCGTGGACCTGGGCGGCGAGGGCGACGGGGCCCGTCTCGTCGACGGCGAGGCGGTGCGAGGGCCGGCCCTGGGAGCCGGCGGCGGCGCCGGGGTTGGAGTCGACGCGGATGAGGCCGAGGGCCTCAAGTTCGGCGGCGACCGCGCCGGCGGTGGCGCGGGTGACGCCGAGTTCGGCGGTGAGGACGGCCCGTGTCGGCGCCCTTCCGGTGTGCACCAGTTCCAGCGCGGGGCCGAGCGCGTTGCGCCCCCTGTCCAGCCGTGTCCGGGTCGTCGTCGCCTTGCCGTTCATGGGGGCGAGTCTCCCACGATCGGGCGGTACGACGGTCCCGTACCCCGGTGGGCGCACGGTCCCGGCCCGCGTTCCCGCGCTGCCCGCACGGTTGATTCCGGCCGCCGTCGCCCCCTATCCTTAGTTTGTGCCGCTACTAAACAAAGTGCGGACGGCCGTATCGGGGGGTTCCGGCGGAGACACCGCCACCGACCCCCTGCCCCGCCTCCGCGCCGCCCTGACCCTCTTCTTCGCCCTCGACGGCTTCCTGTTCGCCGGCTGGGTGGTCCGGATCCCCGCCGTCAAGCAGCAGACCGGCGCCTCGGCCGGAGATCTCGGCCTCGCCCTCCTCGGGGTGTCGGCGGGCGCCGTGATCACCATGACCCTGACGGGCCGGCTGTGCCGCCGCTACGGCGCGCACACCGTCACCGTGGTGACCGCCGTCCTCCTGTCGCTCTCCGTCGCCCTGCCGGCGCTCACCCGCTCCCCGCTCGCGCTCGGACTCGTCCTGCTCGTCTTCGGCGCCGCGTACGGCGGCATCAACGTCGCCATGAACAGCGCCGCCGTCGACCTCGTGACCGCGCTGCGGCGCCCGGTGATGCCGAGCTTCCACGCCGCGTTCAGCCTCGGCGGCATGCTGGGCGCGGGGCTCGGCGGACTGCTCGCCGGAGGCCTGTCCCCCACCGCTCATCTGCTGGGCCTCACGGGCGTCGGGCTGGTCCTGACCGCCGCCGCCGGGCCCGTACTCCTGCGGCACCCCTCCCCAGCCACGCCGGAATTCCTCGCGCCCACGCCCGCCCCCGGGGCCGGCGGTGGCGCACGGCCGTCCGGCGCGGCGCGGCGCACCGTGCTCGTCTTCGGGGTGATCGCGCTCTGCACGGCGTACGGCGAAGGCGCGCTCGCGGACTGGGGCGCGCTCCATCTCGAACAGGACCTCGGCGCGCACCCCGGCGTCGCCGCCGCCGGGTACTCCGCCTTCGCCCTGACGATGACCGCCGGGCGTCTCTCCGGCACCGCCCTGCTCGAACGCCTCGGCCAGACCCGCACCCTGGTCGCGGGCGGCGCGACGGCCGCCGCCGGGATGCTGCTCGGCGCGCTCGCACCCACCGTCTGGGCCACGCTCCTCGGCTTCGCGGTGACCGGTCTCGGCCTCGCCAACATCTTCCCCGTCGCCGTGGCCCGCGCGGGCGCGGTGGCCGGACCCGGCGGGGTGGCGACGGCGTCCACGCTGGGCTACGGAGGGATGCTGCTCGGCCCGCCGTCCATCGGCTTCCTCGCCGACCTGATCTCCCTGCCCGTGGCGCTCACCACGGTCGCGGTGCTCGCCGCCGGAGCGGCGGCGATGGGCTACTGGGCACGGAACGCCGGAGAGTCCAGGGCGGGTTGAGCCCTCGCCACAGGTGTCGGGAACTCCGGCGTTCCGGCCTCCGGGCTGCGAGAATCGGCGCCATGGACGAGAACACCGGGGGAACCATGAAGATCGCGGAGCACATCGACGCCCTGGAAGAGGCCGGCCGGGCCCTCGCGGACGCGGCGGAGAAGGCCGGGCCGGACGCGGAGGTGCCGACCTGCCCCGAGTGGCGGATCAGGGACCTCCTCCGGCACACGGCGAAGGTGCACCGCTGGGCCACGGACCTGGTGGTCGAGCGGCGCACCTCGCCCCTGCCGCCGGCCGGAGGACCGGAGCTCGACGGCGACGCGCTGCTCGCGTACTACCGCGAGGGCCATACGGCCCTGGTGGCGGCGCTCCGGACGACGCCGGAGACGCTGGAGTGCTGGACCTTCATGCCCGCTTCGTCGCCGCTGGCGTTCTGGGCGCGGCGGCAGGCCCATGAGACGACCGTCCACCGCGCGGACGCCGAGTCGGCGCTCGCGGCCGGCCCCGGGCCGGTGGACCCGGCCGTCGCCGCAGACGGCATCGACGAGCTGCTGCGGGGCTTCCACGGCCAGGACCGCAGCCGGGTCCGTACGCCCCAGCCCCGGACCCTGCGGATGCGGACGACGGACACCGGCGACACCTGGACCGTACGCCTGTCGGCGGACGAACCGCCCCGGACGGAGCGCGAGGACGCGGCGGCAGCGACGGGGAGCGCGGCGGCGGAAACGCCTGACGCCGAACTGAGCGGCCCCGCCGACCGGTTGTACCTGACGCTCTGGAACCGGCTGCCCGTCGAGGCGGTGACGCTGACCGGCGACGAGGGACTCGCCCGGCTGTGGCGGGAGACCTCCGGGATCTGACGCCGGGATCCGGCTCCGGGATCGGACCCCGAGCCGACCCCGAGCCGACCCCGACTTGCCCCGACCGCCTTCGAGCCGGCCCGGAGCCGACCCCGCGCCGGCCCCGGGCGGCCCCGCCTCAGCCCAGCCAGCCCGGCCGCACGAGCCCCGACTCATAGGCGAGGACGACGAGTTGGGCGCGGTCGCGGGCGCCGAGCTTCACCATGGCGCGGCTGACGTGGGTCTTGGCGGTGAGCGGGCTGACGACGAGGCGGCGGGCGATCTCCTCGTTCGACAGTCCGATCCCCACCAGGGCCATCACCTCCCGCTCCCGCTCGGTCAGCACGCCGAGCGCGGCGGTGGCCCCCGGCGCCTTGGAGCGGGCGGCGAACTCCTCGATCAGTCTGCGGGTGACGCCCGGCGAGAGCAGGGCGTCACCGTGGACGACCGCACGGACGGCGCGGAGCAGTTCCTCCGGCTCGGTGTCCTTGACGAGGAATCCGGAGGCCCCTGCACGGATCGCCTCGAAGACGTACTCGTCGAGTTCGAAGGTGGTCAGCATGACGACCCGGACCTCACCGAGGTCCGGGTCGTCCGTGATGCGCCGGGTGGCCTCGAGGCCGTCGAGCCGGGGCATGCGGATGTCCATGAGGACGACGTCGGGGCGCAGGGTCCGCACCCCCTCCACCGCCTCGGCGCCGTCGGCCGCCTCGCCCGCCACCTCGATGTCCGGCTGGGCGTCGAGCAGGGCGCGGAACCCCGCCCGTACCAGCGACTGGTCGTCGGCCAGCAGCACACGGATCACGAGGTCTCCTCGGTGCGGATCGGGAGTACGGCGTGGACGCGGAAGCCGCCGTCCGGGCGGGCGCCCGCCTCGATGGTGCCGCCGAGGGCGGCGGCCCGTTCCCGCATCCCGGCGAGCCCGTTGCCGCTGCCGCCCGCCTCGGTCCCGGTGGCGGGGCCCTCGTCGTCGACCGTCAGATCCACCCGGCCGGAGCCGTACTCGATCCCTACCCGGGCCGTACGGGAACCGGAGTGGCGCACCACGTTGGTGAGGGCCTCCTGCACGATCCGGAAGGCGGCGAGGTCGGCGCCCGGCGGCAGGGCCGTACGCGGTCCGCTCGTCGCCACGGCGACGGTGAGACCGGTGGCGGCGGCCTGTTCGACGAGTTCGGGGAGCCGGTCGAGCCCGGGGGTCGGGGCGCGGGGTGCGTCGCCGGGCGTGCGGAGGGTGTCGAGGACCTGGCGCACCTCGCCGAGCGCCTCCTTGCTGGCCGCCTTGATGGTGGTCAGCGCGGTGCGGGCCTGCTCGGGGTCGGAGTCGAGGAGGGCCAGGCCGACGCCCGCCTGCACGTTGATCACGGAGATCGAGTGGGCGAGCACGTCGTGGAGCTCCCGGGCGATGCGGAGCCGCTCCTCGTCGGCGCGGCGCCGCTCGGCGGCGGCCCGCTCGGCCCGCAGCTGCGCCCGCTGCTCGCGCCGCACCCGTACGGTCTCGGAGGCGGCCAGTACGGCGAAGGCGAACGCCGCCGCCGGGAGCTCCTGCCCCCAGGGCGCCGGTCCGTCACCCGCCGGGGGCAGCCACTGGTAGAGCCAGTGCGAGAGCAGCAGGTGGCCGGTCCAGAGGAGGCCGAGGGCCCACGCGGCCGCGGTGCGGTGACCGCGTACGACGGCCGCGAAGCAGGCGACGGCGATCAGGACGAAGACCGGGCCGTACGGGTATCCGGCCACGAGGTAGCCGAGGGTGACGGCCGCGACGGTGAACACCACGGGTACGGGCCACCGGTAGCGGAACAGCAGCGGCGCCGCTCCGAGAAGCAGCAGGGCGCGCCCGAGCGCGTCGACCGCCTCGCGGTCGGGCTGGTTGCGGGCGGCGAAGCCGGTCCCGGCCATGACGATCAGGGTGATGACGACGGTGGAGCGCCAGGGCAGGCCACGGCTGCCGGAGCGGCGGGGGTGGTGGGGCTCCCGGCCGTCGAGCCGGGACGCCGCGATGCCGTGTTCGCGCCACCCGGGCCCGCGCCGCCGTCCGCTCGCGCGTTCGCGTCCGTGTGCGAGGGGTCCGTCCTCGTGCCGGTGCCCGCGCCCGCCGGTCCGCTCCTGGTCCATGCCCGCCACGCTAGTCGCGGGGGCGCTCCGAGGACGTCAGCCCGACGGGGTGGTCACGCGTACTTCCACCGGAGTAGACGGGCGGTTCAGCCGACGCGGCGCTGGGCGAGCCAGTCGACCACGGCGGGGTCGTGGTGGTCGACGAACAGGGTGCTGCCGGTGTCGAGGGTGGCGATGGCGGCCATCTGCTCGTCGGTGAGCACGAAGTCGAAGATGTCGAAGTTCTCGGCCATGCGCTCGGCGCGGACGGACTTGGGGATGGCGGCGACACCGCGCCGGGTCAGCCAGCGCAGGACGACCTGGGCCTGCTCGACATGACGACGCCCCAGACCGCACCGCCCGTACGGGACCGCACAGCGCCGCCACCCGTGACCGGCTGACGGGTGGCGGCACGGCACCCGGCCCCTCGTACGGGGTCAGCCGCGTGGCAGCAGGCCCACGTCCTGGCCGAGTCGGCGGGCGGCGGTCGCGAAGAAGGTGTCGCGGTCCTCGACGACCCGGTGGAACTGCCCGAAGACCTCGAAGGAGATCAGGCCGAAGAGCTGCGACCAGGCGGCCACCAGGCCGACGGCGAGCGCCGGGGGCAGGTCCGGGGCGATGTCGGCGGCGAGGCGGGCGGCCTCGGGGCGGAGGGCCTCCGGGAGCGGCGGGAGGGCGACGCCCTCGCCGGTGTGGGCGCGGCGGGCGATCTCGATGAGGACGAGTCCGACGCGGGCGGCGGGGGCGATGGTGTCCTGCGGGGCCGTGTAGCCGGGGACCGGCGAGCCGTAGATCAGGGCGTACTCGTGCGGGTGGGCGACGGCCCAGGCGCGGACCGCACGGCAGACGGCGGTCCAGCGTTCCAGGGGGCGCCGGTCGGCGGTCTCGGCGGCGGCCCGCTCGGCTCCGGCGCCGACGGCGTCGTAGGCGTCGACGATCAGGGCGGTGAGCAGGTCGTCGCGGCTCGGGAAGTAGCGGTAGAGCGCCGAGGACACCATGCCGAGTTCACGGGCGACGGCGCGAAGGGACAGCTTCGCGGCGCCTTCGGCGGCGAGCTGGGTGCGGGCCTCGTCCTTGATGGCTGCGGTGATCTCGATACGGGCGCGGGCGCGGGCTCCTCGAACGGTCGTCATGGAGAGCAGTGTGCCATTTCCGGAGCGCCGATACGAAACGAGAGCGCTGCTCTTGATTGTGAGCGGCGATGCGTGCACACTGATCTCAAGCGAGAGCAGTGCTCACACTTCGCTCCCGCCGCCGTCCCGACGCCCGTCGCCCCGCCGCCCCATCGCTTCCACAGGAGGAAGACATGTCCGCTAGCCACAGCGACTCCGCCCCCGCCGGCTCCACCCCCGCCTCACACGTCATGAAGCCCGGCTGGTTCACGGTGAACGTGTTCAACCGCGCGGTCGCCTGGGCGACCCGGCGCGGGTTCAGCGTCTGGGGCTCCCGGGTCCTCGCCGTCCGGGGCCGCAAGAGCGGCGAGTGGCGCCGCACCCCCGTCAACCTCCTCACGGTCGACGGCGTCCGCTACCTCGTGGCGCCCCGCGGCCACGTCCAGTGGACCCACAACATGCGCGCCGCGGGCGGCGGGCAGCTGATCCTCGGCAAGCACGTGCAGGAGTTCACCGCCGTCGAGGTCTCCGACGACGACAAGCCCGCGCTCCTCCGCGCCTACCTCAAGCGCTGGAAGGCCGAGGTCGGCGCCTTCTTCGGCGGCGTCGGCGCCGACTCCTCCGACGCGGAGCTGCGTGCCATCGCCCCCAAGCACCCCGTCTTCCGCATCACGCCGACGGGCCCCGCCACTCCGGCGGCATGAGCCGACCGGAGTGACGGAGCCCGTCCGCCGTACGCATCACATCCCGGGAACCTCAGACGGCCTCGGGAGCCCCCGGAGCCTCCTGGGCGTCCTTCGTGGCCGCGCCCTCGGCCGTACCGGAGGCCGTACCGGAGGCCGTACCGGAGGCCGTGCCGGAGGCCGTGCCCGCACCAACGCCGGCACCCGCGTCCGCACCCTCGCCCTCAACCTCGTCCGCCGGCGCCGATCGCTCCCTCTGCGCGACTCCCCGGCCCGCGGGGCCGACTCCGGTCGTCGTGTCCATGCGCTTGTCGAGGAGCTCCAGCGCGCGCCGGGCCATGCCGTTCGAGCGGACCATGCCGCCGAGGGTCGCCGAGCCGCGGGTGATGTCCGCGAAGGCGTTCCAGGCCGGCCGCAGTCCCGTTATCGTCGCGTGCAGCAGTCCCGGTCGCCGCTCGAAGACCGTGAGCATCCGCCGGCCGACGGCCATCTCGACGCCGAGCCCGGCCTTGATGGCGAAGGCGTAGTTCAGGGCCTGGCGCCGGGCGTCGACCGCGTCGTTGGCCTCGGCGACCCGTACCGCCCACTCACCGGCGAGCCGGCCCGAGCGGAGCGCGTACGAGATGCCCTCACGCGTCCACGGCTCCAGGAGACCGGCCGCGTCACCGCAGACGAGGACCCGGCCGCGGGAGAGCGGCGAGTCGTCGGTGCGGCAGCGCGTCAGATGGCCGGAGGAGATGGTGGGCTCGAAGCCGGACAGGCCGAGCCGGGCGACGAAGTCCTCCATGTACCGCTTGGTCGCGGCGCCTTCGCCGCGCGCCGAGATGACGCCGACGGTGAGCGTGTCGCCCTTCGGGAAGACCCATCCGTAGCTGCCGGGCATCGGGCCCCAGTCGATGAGGACGCGGCCCTTCCAGTCCTCCGCCACGGACGGCGGGACGGGAATCTCCGCTTCGAGGCCCAGGTCGACCTGACCGAGCTTCACCCCCACGTGGGCGCCTATCCGGCTGGCACTGCCGTCGGCGCCGACGACCGCGCGCGCGAGCACGGTCTCGCCGTCGGCGAGGACGACGGCGACGGTCCGCCGGTCCGGCACGGCCGGGCCGTGCTGTTCCACCCGGCTCACCGTGGCGCCGGTCCGCAGCTCGGCACCGGCCTTCTGCGCGTGCTCGACGAGCTGCGCGTCGAACTCGGGCCGGTTGATGAGCCCGAAGAGCATCTTGCGCGAGCGGCGGGTGCGGGCGAAGCGTCCGTCCAGGGAGAAGGTGACGGCGTGCACCCGGTCCTGGAGCGGCAGTTCGAAGCCGGGCGGCAGGGAGTCGCGGGAGGGGCCGATGATGCCGCCGCCGCAGGTCTTGTAGCGGGGAAGCTCCGACTTCTCCAGGATCAGCACCCGGCGCCCGGCCACGGCCGCCGCGTAGGCCGCGGAGGCGCCGCCCGGCCCGGCACCGACGACCACGACGTCCCAAACCTCGGCCGACTCCGCCGGCTCGGGGAACTCGGCCGACGCGGAGACCTCAGCCGCGTCGAACGGCTCGGACGCCACAGCCGACCCAGCCGCCTCGTCCGCCCCGTCCCCCTCGTCCGCCCCGTCCGACGCATCGTCACCCGGGGCATCCACCCCGGCCCCGGCCTTCTCCGTGGTCCCGTCCGGCGCCCCGTCCTTCGCCGGTTCCGTCGCCGCTGCCTCCACACCGATGCCCTCAGGAGTCGCGCCTTCGGGCGCGGTGTTCTCCGGACCGGCGTTCTCTGCGTGCTCGCTGCTCACGATGTGCTTCTGCTCCTGATCCGACCGGTGGTCTGCTCCTGACGCATCCTACGGCGCGGTAGCCAGGCGCCCGCGCCGTAGGATCGGCGGTGCGTTCGCCGTACCACGACATACGCCGATCGCCGTCCTTACGTCGTAACGTCGCACCCATCAGGAGCGTGCCCATGACCTCGAATCCGATCGCCGAGACCGTCCGGTCCCTGATGCCCCGGGCCAAGGCCGAGCTCACCGAGCTGGTGGCCTTCGAGTCGGTGGCGGACGAGGCCGTGGCGCCCCGCAGCGAGTGCGAGGCCGCCGCGAACTGGGTCGCGGACGCCCTGCGCGCCGAGGACTTCCAGGACGTGGCGCTGCTCGACACCCCGGACGGTTCGCAGTCGGTCTACGGCATCCTGCCCGGCCCGGCCGGTGCGCCGACGGTCCTGCTCTACGCGCACTACGACGTACAGCCGAAGCTGGACGAGTCCGCCTGGCACACCCCGCCGTTCGAGCTGACCGAGCGCAACGGACGCTGGTACGGGCGCGGCGCCGCCGACTGCAAGGGCGGTGTCGTCATGCACCTGCTGGCGCTGCGCGCCCTCAAGGCGAACGGCGGCGTCCCGGTGACGGTCAAGGTGATCGTCGAGGGTTCCGAGGAGCAGGGCACCGGCGGTCTTGAGCGGTACGCCGAGCAGCACCCCGAACTCCTCGTCTCGGACGCCATCGTGATCGGTGACGCGGGCAACTTCCGGGTGGGCCTGCCGACGGTGACCGCCACCCTGCGCGGCATGACGATGATCCGGGTGGGCATCGAGACCCTGGAGGGCAATCTGCACTCCGGTCAGTTCGGCGGCGCCGCGCCGGACGCGCTGGCCGCGCTAATCCGCGTACTGGACTCGCTGCGCGGCCCGGACGGATCCACCGTCATCGACGGGCTGCCCGGCGACAAGGCCTGGGAGGGCCTGCAGTACCCGGAGGAGGACTTCCGCAAGGACGCGAAGGTGCTCGCGGGTGTCGACCTGCCGGGCTCCGGCACGGTCGCGGACCGGATCTGGGCCCGCCCGGCCGTCACCGTGATCGGCATCGACTGCCACCCGGTGGCCGGCGCGACCCCGTCGATCCCCTCCTCGGCGCGCGCCCAGATCAGCCTGCGGGTGCCGCCCGGCCAGGACGCGGCCGAGGCGACGAAGCTGCTCTTCGCGCACATCGAGAAGCACACGCCGTGGAACGCGCGCGTGTCGCTGGAGCAGGTCGGCCAGGGGCAGGCGTTCCAGGCGGACACGTCGAGCCCGGCGTACGCCTCGATGGCGGACGCGATGCGGGTCGCGTACCCCGGTCAGGAGATGCAGACGGCGGGCATGGGCGGGTCCATCCCGCTGTGCAACACGCTGGCGTCGCTGTACCCGGAGTCGGAGATCCTGCTGATCGGCCTGAGCGAGCCGGAGGCGCAGATCCACGCGCCGAACGAGTCGGTCTCGCCCGAGGAGCTGGAGCGGCTCTCGGTCGCCGAGGCGCTCTTCCTCGTCAACTACGCCCGCTCGAAGCAGGCCTGACGGCTCACGGCCCACGGCTGATCCGATTCAGCGTTCGGCGAAGCTCGCCGAGAGCGTAGAGGCATACGGCGGACCTGCGCGGATGCGTAGGTTCGCCGTATGGCATCCATCGAACTGACCCGGATCACCCCTCGGTTGCACCTCCTCGACTACTCCATCGGCCAGGCGTACGTCTGGCAGGACGAGGAGGAGCTGACCCTGATCGACGCAGGCTGGGCCGGCACGGCGGACGGGACGGCGGCGGCGATCCGGGCGGCCGGACTGGATCCGGACCGGCTGCGCCGGATCGTGCTGACCCACTGCCACCGGGACCACGTGGGCTCGGCCCAGGAGCTCGCGGACCGGCACGGGGCCGAGATCCTCGCGCACCGGCTGGACGCGCCGGTGATCCGGGGCGAGGCCCCGGTCCCGGAGCCGGACCTCCTGGATTGGGAACGCCCGATCTTCGAGCACGGTGTGACCTCGCCGGAAGCCCCGCCGACCCGGGTGGACCGGGAGGTCGAGGACGGCGAGGAGCTCGGCTTCGGCGACGGGGCCGTGGCGGTCCACGGTCCGGGCCACACCCCCGGCTCGATCGCCGTCCATCTGCCGCGCCACGGCGTGCTGTTCACCGGGGACACGGTGGCCTCGGCGCCGGACGTGATGTTCGGCGTGCTGCACGTCGACCGCCCGCTCGCCCTGGACTCGATGCGACGCCTCGCGAAGCTGGCCCCGTCGGTGCTGTGCTGCGGGCACGGGGCGCCGGTGACCTCGAACACGGCGGTGAGGTTCGCGGCGGCGGCGGAAGCGGCCCGGGCGTAGGGGTTCGGCTTGAGGAGTTCAGCCGTAGGGGCTTCTGGCACCTACTCCCTGGTCAACTCGTCGCTTCCGCAGCAATGCCCGGCTGCGGCCGGGTCCGCATACCCCAGCGGGCAAGAGCTGGGCCGGCAGCACCCAGCATCGCGAAGAACAACGCCAGCAGCAGCCAGCCCGTCATGCCGAGGCCCAGCACCACCGTGGTGAGGATCGCGGGGGCAAGAGCCTGGCCCGCGTTGAAGCCGAGGCCGAGGACACCTTGGTACTGGCCCTGGGCATGGCGGGGGGCGAGACCGAAGCCCAGGGCGAAGCACGCCGAGGACTCCCAGACCTCTCCCAGGCTGTGGACGAAGATCGCCGCCAGGACCAGTCCCGCTGCCGCCCAGACAGGGGCGTACGCCGCCAGCGCCATCATCGGACAGCTGACGAGGAAGAGCAGCCCCGCGGTGCGCAACGCCCTGCCGCCGTCGTACGGGGTCTCGATTCGGGATCCGATCCTGGTCTGCATCAGTACGCAGAAGGCGGAATTGACTGCGAACAGCGCGGCCACCGTCCAGCGCGGCGCTTCGGTGTGCTCGGAGATCCAGATCGGCAGGAGCAGGGAGACCACCGGGTACTGCAGTCCCATGGCCCCGTAGAGGGCGGTGAACGTCAGGAACGGACGGTCCGCGAAGACGAGCCAGCGCCGCTGCTGCGGCGGCGCCGCCAGCACGGGATAGCGGGGCAGCAGAAGCAGAAGCACCGCGCACAGGGCGAAGCTCGCCGCGTTGCCGAGAATCAGCGTGACATAGGCGCCGCGGGTGTCCGCGGCCAGCGCCAGCCCGGCACCCAGCGTTCCCAGGATGACGCCGAGGTTGACGAAGGTGCGCAGCTTCGCCCGGAACACGGCCGGTCGCTCTCCCCCGACCCGGGCCACCAGAGCGCCCCACGCCGCCCCTCCGACCGCCGCGGCGATCTGGTCGACCGTCGCGATGATCGTGAGCGCGGCCCAGCTCTCGACGAGGACGAGGGCCGCCATCGATACCGCCTGGACCGCGAGGGCCACTATCATGATCACGCGTGCGCCGCGCCGGTCAGCGAGATGTCCCCCGGGTACCCCCGCGGACAAGCCGATCACTCCGGCGATGGTGAGCGCGGCGCCGACCTGCACCGCAGGCAGGCCCACGACCAAGGTGAAATAGAGCGCCGACGCCGCGTTGAACAGACCGTTGCCGACCCGGTTGACGAAACTGGCGGCGACCAGCACGCGCTCCGGCCCGCTGTCCCCCGCCATCCGGCCTATTCGACCTGCCACACTGCCCTTGATCATGGACCGCAGGCTAACAGCGCCGCAGAACCGGCCGCAGGCGTATGAAGATCGTGTGCCCTGACGGCGACGCAGGCCCCGACGCGTGTTCCGTCCCCTGAAGGCCGGTGTCGGCAAGCAAACGAATGACGACAGGCGAAACGAGGACGGGCGCCGCCCGGCCGTCCCGGCCCCGGAGCTGCCGGTCACCCTCGAGATGCCGGGGTCAGCCGACCGGGACGCCCGCCTCCAGGTTGAGGACCGTGCCGCGTTCGCGGGCGCGCAGGGCCCAGCGGAGGCGGCGGTAGCGGACGGGCGGCAGGAGGTCGGCGGCCTCCTCCTCGGTGACGAAGCGCCAGCCGCGGAGTTCGGCGCCGGGCAGATGGAGACGCGCGGTGTCGGCGGCGCCGAGCCTGCCGCCGTCGAAGAGCAGGCGCAGTCCTCCGTAGCCCGGGGGCCGGGGGCGTTCCCAGTCCACGAGCAGGAGGCGGGGTACGGCGTCCAGTTCGAGGCCGATCTCCTCGGTCACCTCGCGCATGCCCGCTCGGGCCGGTGGTTCGCCGGGTTCGACGACGCCGCCGGGGAACTCCCAGCCCGGTTTGTAGGTGGGGTCGACCAGGAGGAATCGGTCCTGCTCGTCGAAGAGCAGGACCCCGGCGGCGAGGGTCTCGCCGGTCGGCTCGGGGGTCTGGACGATGCCGCAGGGGGTGGCGAGGCCGGACCGGACCGCGTCGGCGACGGACCGGGCGGCCTCGGTGGCGGTGAGCGCCGAGGTGTCGAGGACGTAGGCGTCGCGGGTGAGCCAGTCCGCCGCGGCGCGGTAGGGCGCGATGTGCGCGTGGCTCCACTCCCGGACGCGGGCGTCGGTCTCGGGGTCGCCGTACTCCGCCCGTCCGTCGATGCGCTGTCGCAGGATCGTTTCCTCCGGAGCGAGCAGAACGTGGCGCACCTCGATGCGACGGGCGGCGAGCCCGCCGAAGATCTCGTCGCGGTACTCCTGGCGCAGCAGTGTCATCGGAACGATCAGGACTCCGCCGACCTCCGCCAGCAGGGCCGCCGCGGTGTCCACCACCAGGCGCCGCCAGATCGGCAGGTCCTGGTAGTCCTCGACCTCCGCGAGCCGTTTGGCCGGCAGGAGCCGGCGCAGTCCCCCGCCGGTGACCTCGGGGTCGTACAGCGTGCTGTTCGGGATCAGATCGACCAGTTCGCGTGCGGTTCCGGACTTCCCCGCGCCGAACGCACCGTTGATCCAGACGATCACTCGTACTCCAGGATGGGAAGGCCGCTGAACAGCGACGGAGCCGGATTCGCGGGACTGTCTGGGAGAGGCATGGGAAAGGTCGGCGTCCACAGCCCGGCCCCCACCACTTCCTTCTCCCACACTCTCTGGAAGTACCCAACTATCCGCTCCTCCATCGCGAGTGTTACCTCACTGTAGGTTCCCTCCACTCCCGGCAGCTCATGGCCCATCCGCTCCTCGACTGCCACCCGTGGGATGTCGCCCGGCTCATCCAACTTCGCCTTGCGCCAGTGCCGCAGCCGATAGATGTCCTCTCCAGCCATCTCCTCGGCGGACGGCAGTGCTGGCCGGGCCCACCGCTCGTACCGAGGCCGGGACGCGCGCTCCTCGGCGCCGTCCCGGATCGGAAACCAGTAGGTGTTATCGAAGTTCGTGCTCAACAGCGGCTTGCCCTGCATCGACAGGAACACCCACGGCTGGTCGTGCGACGCCAGGAGGGCCTGGTGCATCTCGTGCAGGAACGGCGGGATGACGATCGTCCTCCAGCTGTCGTACTTCGGCGCAGCCAGCACTGCTCTCTTGTCGGCCCGAAAGGTCTGGTACTGCACCCGGAGAGCGTGGAGGGACTCGTACCGCTGGAGGGCCTCCACGCGCAGTTCGGCGTCCGGCTCGGAGGCGGGCCAGTACGGCGAGGCGTAGCCTCGCTGCAGTCCGAACATCTCGCCCGGCGGCCGCAGTCCGGTGAAGGCGATGGTCCAGATGTAGGTCCACCCAGCGAATCCCCATACGTAGTAGGCGTTCTGGGCTGCCTGGTGCACGGATCGGGTGGACAGCTGCCGCTTCACTCGGCGCACCTGCTTCTTCTTGTACAGGCCTCGCCGCTTCTCCTCCCTAGAGGTCCTCGGCAGCGGAACTCTCGCCGGGGATGCCGAGAACGACCGCGTCGCGCCGCACATCCATGTCTCCGGCGGCGTCAAGGCGGACTCCGCTGGCGGACGGACGAGCCACCTCCTGGACGCGCCCGTCCAGTTCGTCACCGAACTCGGGATCGAGGAATGGACCTCTCCCACGGTGACCCGCCCGCGCAATCCCGACCTCTATGACGTGCCCTGCTCACCTTCGGGCAGAAGGGCCGATCCCGCGCGTCTGGCGTCCAGGTAGTCCTTCGCCGCCGCGCGCAATCCGCTCATCCGGAACCCAGCTTTGAAGGAGGAAGCATGGCCACCACACGCTTCACTCTCCTGGTGCAGGAGAGGCACTGGGACTCATACGACAAGTTCTGCATTCACTTCAGCGAGGCGGAGAAACGGGCGGCCGAACGGGAGAACGACCCTCGACTCGCGCGGGCTGATGTCTCCCGCAGTTCCTTCAACCGGTGGATGGGCCGCACGGGGACGTTCAGGGGTGCTCCTCGCCACGACGCCTACCTCGTCCTCCGATACATGTTCGACATGTCGCCCGAGCGACTGTTCGAGCAGGTTGAACCCGTCCCCCGCCCCTCCATCGACTTCACCACTGGGGCCACAGCTCCTCCCGCTCTGGCCCCTGAGTTCGATGACCCGCTGGCAGTTGTCGCGCAGACGCACAGGCTTACCAGCTCCAACGCCGATGCCCCCGTCCTCATGATGGTGACCCAGTCAATCGCCAGCATCGTGAGCCGGTACGAGGCGCTCGGACCGCACCAGCTGGCCGGTGAGGCCCGCCTCATCCGCGAGATGCTCCACGGAGTCCTCGGTGGTCAGCAGCCCCCTCGCGTGCGCGCGGAACTCTTCCGACTCGCCTCCCAGGCCGCTGGGCTTCTGGGGTACATGGCCGTCGACGCCGGCGCGCGGTTCGAGGTGGTCAACGCCTACTGCGCGGAGTCGGAGTCGCTGGCCCGCGAGATCGGCGAGGTCTCGATGCAGATGTGGGCGTCGGGCACCCGTTCGCTCGGCCTGTACTACCACAAGCGGTACGCGGAAGCCGACGATGCGGCCTCCGCCGGGATCGCGCTGGATCCGGACACCCCGCAGGCCATCCGGCTCGTCAACGGCCGTTCCCGCGCACTCGCACGTCCGGCGACCGCGGCGAAGCTGAGGCCGCCATCGGACGGGCACTTGATCTGTCAGATCAACAGCCATCGCTCCCCAACGGTCTGACCTCGTGCATCAGCTTCGACCCCTACTCGATGCCCCGGACGCTCGCGAACGCCATCACGACGCGCCTCTCGCTCGGCGACACGGCCGAGGTCGTCGCACACGCTGAGGAGATCGAGGACCTGGTCGAGCCTTCCCCCTCGGACTGGAGTCGCGCCCTGGTCGGCCTGGACGTGGCATCAGCCCCGCTGAAGCAGGACTCCCCCGAGGTCGAACATGCCATGGCCCTGGGCGGTAAGGCACTGAGAGCCGGCATCGGCCGGCCGATCAAGTCGGTCTGGGAGAGGGCGACGGAGCTGTACGTGGGCGCCGAGCGATGGCATGACGAACGCGTTGTAAGGGACTATGCGGATGAGCTGCGGAGCTGGCGGGCGCAGCCCCAGGCAGGACCGCTCGCCGAAGTTCCGCACGCCCGGATCGCCCCCTGAGAAGAACCGAGGAGCCCTGTGACGCCCGAGCTGGTGAACGACCCCAGCGCCTTCCCCTGCGAGCCACCGGCCGATCTCGACGATCCAGACGCGATCGTCGGACACGACTGGCACGCCTTCCAGGAGATTGAACGGATGGGCGATCACTGGGACCGTCCGGGATGGTCCGAACAGCAGCGCTCGTACTACTGGATGCTCACCTTCTCCGGAGCAACCGAACTCCTCGGCCTGACAGAACACTGCCAGAAGGCCCTGAACCACCTCGGGATGGATCCCGTCCCGAGTGACGGGCTGCACGTGACGATGCTGCGAGTCGGCCCTACGGACCAAGTGTCCGAGCACCAGGTCAAACAGCTCATCGACCTGACGCAGAACCTGCCCGTTCGAGCGTTTCATCTCCTTGCCCATCCGCTGACGGGCTCACGCGGCGCCGTCCGGTTCAGCCTCACGCCCTGGCGCCCCATGATCCAGCTCCACGCCGCTCTCAGCACCGTCGGCTATCAGGTCCGCATTCCCGGCGGCAGTCCCACGAACGCCTTCCGGCCGCATCTCGGGATCGCCTACAACAACCGGACACGGCAGGCCGCGCCCGTCGCTGATGCAGTAGCGCCGCTCCGCTCACTGCCACCCGCCGTACTGGACGTCACATCGGTGGAACTGGTGGAACTACGCCGGCAGGACGGGGCATACCGATGGCGAACCGTACACTCGGCCCCTCTGGTTCCCTCCCAGACCAGCACCCCGACCGAATGATCACCAGCTGGCCCGCGGCGCAGCGCTCTCGCCTTGACCGCCACGTCCAGGACGCGCGGTCGGCGGACCGCTCGACCGCGGCCACGTCACCCCCGACCTTCCGCCGTGGGCGGCCGCAGCATCGATTGCCCTAGTAGGGCTTGGTCAGGTGTGCTCGCGGGTGGCGTGTCTTTGTGCCGGTGGGCGCGTTGATGGTGTGTGACACCTGGGGAGTTGGGTCAGGTCCGTGAGGACCTGGAGGCGTTTGCAGCGGAGATGTTCGAGGCGTTCACGCGCGCGGATCAGCGCCGCTGGGGGCAGGCGTACGTACGCGGACTGCTGCTGGACGGGCGGCGCAAGTCGGTGGAGCCGATGGCGGCTCGGCTGGGCGAGGACGGCAACCGGCAGGCCCGGCCTCGGCCCGCCCGGGCTCAAGCGCATGTACTCGCGGTTCGTCGCCCTGCGGATCCGCCCCGCCGGCCGCGAGATCCGCGATGCCACCGAGGGCGTTGAACTTGCCGAGTGCTGGGTGCTTGCCGAGTGGCCCGCCAAGGAGGCCGAGCCGGGACAGTTCTGGCTCTCCGAACTGCCCGCCGACACCCCGCTGACCACCCTGGTCCGCCTGGCCAAGCTCCGCTGGCGCATCGAGCACGACTACCGGGAGATGAAGCAGGCCCTGGGGCTTGCACACTTCGAGGGCCGCACCTTCAACGGCTGGCACCACCACGTCACCCTCGTCTCTCTCGCCCACGCCTTCCGCACCCTGCGGAGGCTGACCCACGCCCCAAAAGAAACGGCATCGGCCTGAGCCTCTACCAGGTCGTCCGCGAGCTTCAGTTCCTCCTCGCCACCTGGGCCGGCGCCTGCCCCACCTGCCACCGCGACATACCCGCATCCTTACGGACCTGACCAAGCCCTACTAGTCAAGGCGAGCCGATCTGAACGGCGTCGTAGCCAGTCGGCGCCAGTAGATGGGCGGCGGTTACCGTACGCGAGAGCCACGGCGGCCGGACATGAACGACCGCTCGGCCGCGTCACCCCGGCCCGTGTCCCGGGCGTGTCAGTGGCCTGCGGCATGATGCGGGAGACGTGACGGCAGATCCGATGGGGATTTCAGAGGCCGTCCCGAACGGGGGGCGTTGTGCACAAGCTGGTCTCAGATGGGGTAGGGGGCACGGAGGATCCGCAGCTGCACTACGAGAGGTGGCGGTGGGGCGGAAGACTGCCGAGTGAGTCGCTGCGCCGTGTCCGCGAGAGCAACGTCTTGGGGCTGCTCGACTTCGACGGTGACCTGGTCCACGACCTCGGCGCCGCGGATCCCGACGTCCAGCGGGCCGTGGCGGTGCTCGCCGCTCAGCGGGCCTGCGAGGTGGCGGGCCTGACCGATGTGCCGTGGGTCGCTGGGGCGCTCGCCGCGTTGACGCAGGGGCATCCGCTACCGCCCCCTTTCGACGACGCGGCCCGGATGCGGGAGGCTCTGGAGTCCACCCCTCTCGAACCGGGCCCGGATGTTCTCGGGGCAGTACCGCCCCAGCGGGGGCGGTACTTTCCCCCTGCGCCGGCAGGGTTGATGTGGGTCAAGACCGCAGAAGAGAGCGACGGGGAGACGAGCTACGAGCTTGGCCGGCTACCGGGCAGCCAGGCACCGATGGTGTTCACCGAGCTGGTGTTCCCTGCCAGCGCACCGCAGGTCCGTGGGCCCATCTCACAGCCGCATTTCGCTCTCCCCGCCGTACTCGCTGCTGCCGAACCCGACCCGCTCAAAGCAGCTCTGGATGCGGTGTGGCATGCACTGAACACGCACGGAGAGCACTACCCGAAGTTGTTGGATGAGATCCGGTCGACCTGGGGCGGGCGGATGTCCGTACCGGATGCAAAGACATGGCCTGCTGATCCGGGCCGACGAGTGCGGAGCGGACGAGGGAGCGTACCGATGGTCAACTACCGGGTGAAGTGGGTACGCGCGCGCGACGGCAAGACCATGGTGTCCACGGTGAGCTACGACCAGCCCAGCGCCGAACACCGCAAGGCAGATCTCGAAGCGGAGGGCGCCACGGACATCAAGATCGTGAAGGTGCGGCCCGGCGAGTAGAACCGCCCGATTCGCATGCACCCGGCCGTCTCGACGGCACATGCGTGCGTTGAATGCGAACAGCCCCCTCGACCTGGTGGTCGAGGGGGCTGTTGCGTTGGTAGCGGGGACAGGATTTGAACCTGCGACCTCTGGGTTATGAGCCCAGCGAGCTACCGAGCTGCTCCACCCCGCGTCGGTGAACACCACCCTACGGCACACTGACGGGGAGATCCCACTCCCCGTTCCCCCCGCGAAAGGAGACGCGATGTCCGAGAGCATCGCCGCGGACGAGCACGAGAGGCTGCGCATCCCGGAGACCCGGGTGCAGGTCCTGGCCCAGGCCGTCCGCGCACTGGCCGAAGGGCTGGAGGACATTCCCTCCCAGGACCCCGACAGGGAGGCGCAGGCGGCCCGCGGCGCCCGGCTGGCCCACGAACTGCTGCTGTCCCAGAAACTGTAGGCACCGGCCGATGAAAATATCCGAAGCGATGAGCCGTCCGGCGGTGTCCGTGCCCACGAGGACACCGTTGGGGCAGGTCGCCCGGGAGATGGCCGAGTACGGGGTCGGTTCCGTGGAGGTCACCGAGGGCGGGGCCCTCCGCGGCATCGTCACCGATCGCGACCTCGCCCTGGGTGCTCTGGCCAGGGGCCTGGACTCGGCCGAGGCGGTCGATGCGGTGATGACCTCGCCGGTGATCACGGTGAGCGTCGCCGACGACATCCACACGGCCTACCGGACCTTCCGCAGATCGGGTGTCCGCCGGCTGCCGGTGGTGGACGGGCAGCGGGTCGTGGGCGTCCTCACCGTGGACGCCATGCTCATCGACGTCTTCCGGCGACTGGGCCGACCTGCTGGGTCCGGTCGCCTGGAGCGTCCTGGAGGAACCACCCGGACCGTCCTCCGCGGACACTCGTGCGCGGAGGACGTGACCGCGGGCAGGCGCTCCGTCACCCCTTGACGACCCCGAGCGGTACCAGGCGGGCGACCAGCCGGGCGAGCCCCGCGCCCTCCGTGGCGGCGGCCACGGCGTCGACGTCCTTGTAGGCGTCGGGCGCCTCCTCGGCCAGCGCACGCCAGGACTTCGGCCGCACTGCGATGCCGTGCGCCTCCAGCTCCTCGTGCAGCTCCTCGCCACGGACGCGGCGCAGCGCCTGATGGCGGCTCCAGACGCGTCCGGCACCATGGGCGGAGGACCAGAAGGCTTCGTTGCCGGCGGTGCCGGCCATGACGTACGAGGCGGTCCCCATGGTGCCGGGAACCAGTACCGGCTGCCCGGCCTCAGCCAGGTCGTCGGGCAGGTCCGGATGGCCGGGCGGCAGGGCCCGGGTCGCGCCCTTGCGGTGGACGCACAGCCGACGCCGGACACCGTCCACCTCGTGGGTCTCGATCTTCGCCATGTTGTGGGAGACGTCGTAGACCAGGTCGAGTCCCTCCCCCACGACGACGGCGAAGGCGTGGCGCGCGGCCGCGGTGAGCAACTGCCGGTTCGCGCGCCCGTAGTTGGCGGCGGCCGCCATCGCCCCCAGATAGGCGCGGCCCGGGGTCGAGACGGCGGGCGCGCAGGCCAGCTGCCGGTCCGGCAGGTGGATGCCGAAGGAGCGCAACGACTGGTCCATCACACGGACGTGGTCGCTGCACACCTGGTGCCCCAGGCCGCGTGAACCACAGTGGATCATGACGCACACCTGACCGGTGTGCAGACCGAACGCGGTCGCCGCGGCATCGTCGTACACCCGCTCCACGGCCTGCACCTCCAGGAAGTGATTGGCTGACCCCAGGCTCCCCACCTGCCGCAGCCCACGGTCCACCGCCCGCTGGCCGACCTGCGACGGATCGGCTCCCGCCAGCGTCCCGCGGTCCTCGCAGCGCTCCAGGTCGCGGTGCACGCCCCGGCCGTGCTCGACCGCGTACGCGGCTCCGCCGACCATGATTCCCTCCAGGGAGCGCCCGGACAGCTTCCACAGCCCGCCCGGTCCCAGGCCGCGCGGAACGGTGTCGCCAAGGATGTCCATCAGGCGCCGCATCCGAGGAGCCAGGGCGCCCCGGTCGATGCCGGCGGCGAGCAGCCGGACGCCGCAGGAGATGTCGAACCCGACACCGCCGGGCGAGATCACCCCGCCGGCATCGACATCCGTGGCCGCCACCCCGCCGATCGGGAACCCGTACCCCCAGTGCACATCGGGCATGGCGTACGACGCGCGGACGATGCCCGGCAGCGTCGCCACGTTCACGACCTGTTCCAGCGCCTTGTCCCCCGCAGCCTGCGGCAGCAGGTCCCGCGTCGCGAAGACGACCCCGGGCACGCGCATCGGCGCCTGCCGCTCGACGCGGAAGCGGAACGGCGTCTCCTCGACCAGGGTGATATCCATGCCCGTCGTCCCTTCCCGGGCCCGTGACTCCAGTAGACGCTCGGCGTCGCCGCTTCGCGCGCGGAGGAGCGCGGCGCACACCCGGTTCCTAGACTGGAAGACATGGTCCGGCCCAACGAAGAGGTCGAAGCGCTCCTTCAGGAGTACGCGGACCTCATCGCCATCACCGGAGGCGGCGCGTTCAAGGCGCGCGCCTACGAGAAGGCGGCCCGCGCGATCGGCGGATACCCCGCCGACGTGTCCCACCTCGACGTCGCGAGTCTGCGGGAGATCCCGGGCGTCGGCAAGTCCATCGCCGACAAGGTCGTCGAGTACTTCCGCACCGGCAAGGTCGCCGTGGTCGAGGAGCGGCGGGCCCGGATCCCGCCCGGCGTGCGGGAGCTCATGACCATCCCCACCCTCGGTCCCAGGAAGGCGATGGCGCTCTACGAGGATCTGCACGTCTCCTCGGTGGACGAGCTGGCCGACGCCATCAAGGCGGAGAGACTCCGTGATCTGCGGGGCTTCGGGGAGAAGACCGAGGCGAACCTCCTGCACGGCATCGAACTCTTGCGGCAGGCGGGCGGGCGCATCCTGCTCGGCGCCGCGATGGAGGCCGCCGAGGACATCGTCACGGAGCTGTCAGGGATCACGGGCTGTGAGAGATGCGCGTACGCGGGATCGCTGCGCCGCATGAAGGAGACCATCGGCGACATCGACGTCCTCGTCGCCGCCGCCCGGTCCGCGCCGTTCATGGACGCGCTCACCGAGCTGCCCTCCACCGCGGAAGTCCTCGTCCAGGGCCCCAAGAAGACCTCCGTCCGCACCGTCGACGGCATCCAGGTCGACCTGCGCGTGGTGCGGCCGGAATCGTGGGGCGCCGCCCTGCAGTACTTCACCGGCTCCAAGGCGCACAACATCCACACCCGCACGATCGCCGTCCACGCCGGGCTGAAGCTCTCCGAGTACGGCCTGTTCGAGACGGAGAGCGGCGAGCGGATCGCCTCCCGCACCGAGGAAGAGGTCTATGCCCGGCTCGGCCTGCCGTGGATCCCGCCCACGCTGCGCGAGGACCGCGGCGAGATCGAAGCCGGCCTCCGCGGGGAGCTGCCCGAGGTGGTGACGGAGGACGACATCAGGGGCGACCTGCACACCCACACCGACCTCACCGACGGCCTCGCCCCGCTGGAGGAGATGGTGAAGGCCGCCGCCGCACGGGGCTACGCGTACTACGCCGTCACCGACCACGCACCCGACCTGTCCATGCAGCGCATGACCGACGAGAAGATCCTCGCCCAGCGCGAACACGTACGGTCCCTGGACGGCCGGCACCACAGGATGCGGCTCCTGCACGGCACCGAACTCAACATCGGCCCGGACGGGGACGTGGACTGGCCCGACGCGTTCCTCCAGGGCTTCGACCTCTGTGTCGCCTCGGTGCACTCCCACTTCGGCCTCGGCCGGGAGGCGATGACCCGGCGGCTCGTACGCGCCTGCGAGAACCCCCACGTCCACATCATCGGCCACCCCACCACCCGCCTCATCGGCAAACGGCCGGGCATCGACGCGGACTTCGACGAGGTGTTCGCGGCGTGCGCCCGCACCGGAACGGCTCTGGAGATCAACGCCCAGCCCGACCGCCTCGACCTGGGCGACGAGGACATCATCCGGGCCAGGAGGCACGGGGTGACGTTCGCCGTCGACACCGACGCCCACTCCATCCCCCAGCTCGCCTACCTCCGCTACGGCGTCGGCACAGCACAACGCGGATGGCTCAGCCCCGACGACGTCATCAACACCTGGCCCCTTCGGCGGCTGCGCCAGTTCCTCCGTAAAGACCGAGCGGGCTGAGCACGACGTCTTCCCGTCCCCGGCGGGAGTCACACGTCGAGTGTCACCGAGCACGTCCAGCTGTCCGGCCCGTGCGTCACGGCCAGCCCGTGCAGCGTGACGGCCTTCGGAGCGGCACCCGTCACGGGCAGCGACCCGGCATCTGCCATCCACAGGACGCCCCTCACCCCACCGTCGGCCGGGGTCAGTTCGACATCGACCGGTACCTCGCCCTCGGTGTCCAGCCGGTAGACAACCTCGTCCAACAGCGCGACGAGCACGTCCTCGTCCCGCTCCGCCCGCACCACGACGTCCCGCCGCCGGCCGCCGGTCGCCCCCGTCAAGTCCAGGAACGACGCGCACACCCCGCGTACGGCTTGCGCCATGCACTCCTCACGCGTGGGGGCCCACGCCTCCACCCGCAGATCCGCCGTGTGCGGAACACCGCGATACCCAGCGCGTGCAGTGACACTGTCCACGCCTCGCCTCCCTCGTGCGTCGTCTCCGGCGGTCAGGGAACAGCCGTACCACGGTAGCCCCGCCGTGGCGGCAGCCCGGGCAACACCGTGCCGGCCTGTGGCCGACGGTCCGCCGGCTCCTTCCGTGCCGGGTGGCCGACGAGGGCCGAGACGATGTCGGCAGCCGTCAGCACCCCGGCGAGACGCCCGTCTTCAGCCAGCACCGGAAGGGCGTCGGATTCGGTGTACGTCATGAGGTCGACCGCGTGGCGCACGGTCTGCTCCACGTGTACGAGCGCCGTCCCGTGCCCTCGAAGGAGTTCGTCCACCCGCAGCGCGGACAGCGAAACGGCGGGGGCCCCACATGCGACGGCCACATCGGCCCTCTCCAGCAGGCCGGCACAGCGACCGTCCGGACGCACCACCGGAAGGTGACGGGAACCCGACCGCTGCGGCAGCTCCCACGCCACGAGCACCGTTTCACCGACATCGACCGTGACCACTGCGGGGCGCATCACCGCGCCGACGGTCCGCGCCAGGACCTCCTGCTGCTCTTCCACGATCGCTTCCTCAGACACACGGCCGGGTTTCGGTTGCCCGCCTGCACGACCGGACGGCTCCCTCGCCATCGATGGCCGAACCTCTGGCGGGCTGTGACGCGCTCGGCGCGAGGAGGCACTTGGTCCCGCGACCCCACGTTCACACACCTACGAGCGCATTCTCCGACGGACCGCGCGTCGACTGCGAGAGCGGTGCGGGACCAGCGGAGACAGCTGACGCCATGCCGACGGGTGCGAACCCGCAGCAGCGATCAGCCGGTCGGCTGAAGGAGGATCGCCCGGATGTCGTGCGGCAGTTGCTCCAGTGCCGCCTCCAGGTGTCCGGGCGAGACATGTTCGCGTACGACGCCGGTGACGACAGGAGCGATCCGGTGTACTTCCTCGGCGGTGACCTTCGCCTCCTGGACGAAGCGGTCGACGTAGCCTTCACGGTCATACTTGACCGGTACGGTGCTGGGATCCCATCCGTCGTAGTAGGCGCCCCGCAACAGGTCGGGGAGCTGGGCCGCGAAGTGGGCGGCCACATCGACGGTGAGCCGGTCGCGGAGCGTGTGCAGCCAGGCCCGCAGCACCCTGTGGGCAGCGTGGCGGTCCTCAGTTTCCAGAGCTTCCGCCACCGCTTTCAGCCAGATGTTCGCGGTGTGGATGGCGTGCTCGAAGTCGGGGTGGTGGGTCGTCTCGGGCATGGGTCTTCCCCTTCCTTTCGTGCGTGACTCCCCTGCGCCACCTGGGACGACGGGCACGCCTCGGCGGTGCCGTGGCCGGTACGGGGAGCGGTCCGCTCATTCAGGAGTGACGGGGTGCAGGCGGCAGCCCACGAGTCGCCCGCGCCGCGCGCAGCGCCGGCGGAACTCGGCGGCTTCTCACTCCCTGCCCTATGGGCTCCATGCTAGGGCGGGCGGAACCGGTCGGCAGCCGCAGCACCGCGCGGCGTCACAGGCGCCTGGGTGGATCGCCGGGGTTCATGGGCGAGGTGCGCGGCTGGGGGCGCCGCCCGAGCCTGGTTTTGTGGCTGTCCACATGGCCGGGCGACCACCCGATGGTCCGTGCTCGGTGACCTGTGCCGCACGCGGCGGGGTCACCTCAAGGCGCGGGGAGGGAGAACCGTGGGCCGCTATGCGCGTGTCGTGGTCAAGCTCAGCGGCGAGGCGTTCGCCGGGGCGGCCGGTGCCGGGACTGATCCTGCCTGCCTGGCGCACTTGGCGGACGAGGTTGCCTCGGTACACGACTGCGGGGTGCGGACCGCGGTGGTCGTCGGAGGGGAAACCTCTTCCGGGGACGGCTGGCCGGGAACTGGGGTATCGGGAGGGCCGAGGCGGACGACATCGGCATGCTCGGCACGGCGATGAACGCCCTGATGCTGCGAGGTGCGCTGACCGCGTGCGGCGAACCGGACGTGCGGGTGATGACGGCCGTCCCGATGCAGAGCTTCGCCGAGTCGTTCATCCGGCTGCGTGCGGACCGGCACCTGCGGCGCGGCCGGATCGTGCTGCTGGCCGGAGGCACCGGACAGCCGTTTGTCACGGCCGACTACGCAGCGGTGCAGCGGTCCCTGGAACTGTCGGCCGATGTGCTGCCGGTCGCCAAGCGCGGCGTGGACGGCGTCTACGACAGCGATCCGAGGACGCATCCGGACGCGAAGCGGTACGCGCCTACCGGGAGGCTCTGGAGCGGAGGGTGAAGGTGATGGACACCGCGGCCTTCGTGCTGGCCGAGGAGCAGGGCCTGGTGATGCATGTCTTCGATGCCGCGACGGCAGGTGCCATGACCGCGGTCTGCGAAGGGCGCGATATCGGCACCCGCGTCACCGCTGATTGACGTGCGGCAGCATTCGTTCGGCATCGTTGTGCGGGGCTGCGTCGGGCAAGGCTCCGCCGATCGACTCCCGATCCAGGCATCACGTCACCGCCGCCCTGCGCATCGGGAAGCCAGGCAATACGCCCCGAAGTCCAGTTCGCTGCGGCCTCCGGCCAACCGTTGTTAACTGGCTATGAGTGGTGACCGGCGGGGCACGTGCCGCCAGGGCCCGACCCGCCTGCGACTCGGTTCTGCTGCGCCCTTCATTGTGGGCCGGCAGCCCGCACACCGTCCGACACCGATGTTGCACGGCCTGTACGACACCATCCCGTCAGAGGACGTCCCGCCCAAGGGAGCGGCATACGGCGCACGACTCGCCCACTGATCCTGCTCTCCCAGGGCCCGTAGACACACCCTCGTGCCGGAGGAGACGGCCATGACGCACGAAGAAGGGGGTCCCCCGATCGTGGTCGGCCTCGACCCCGATCCGGGAAGACGCACGGCACTCGCCTGGGCCGCCGACGAGGCGGACCGGCGCCACCTGCCGCTGCTGCTGGTTCTCGCGCAGAACGTGCCGACCCCCGGGTACCGGCCGCTGGGCGGGGTCCCGACCTGGGAGGAGTGGAACGAGGCGCTGCATGAGTCGGGGAACCGTGTGCTGAAGGCGGCGGTGACTTTCGTCGAGTCCCGGCATCCGCGGGTGCGGGTGTCCGGGCTGTTGGCGGAGGGGCATCCGGCATGGGTGCTGCGTGAGCAGGCGCAGAACGCTACGGCGGTCGTGCTCAGCTCCTGGCATCTGAGCGCTGTCCAGGAGCTGTTCAGCTCCGCCGCCGTCGCTCTGCCGCTCATCGCTCATGCTCCCTGCCCTGTGATGGTCGTACCGGAGCCGGAGCACATCACCCAGCAACCGCCGTACTTCGTGGTCGGGGTCGACGGCAGCCCTCAGTCCGCCGCCGCCATAGACGCCGCCTTCGAGGAGGCCGCCGTGCGCGGCGCACGCCTGCGGGCGCTGTACGTGTGGCATCCGCCGCGGTTCGGAGTCGTGGATGAGGAGGCGGCCGTCCAGGAGTGCCGCCGGCTGCTGTCGGAGGTGGTCGCCGGCCGTACCGCCGCCCATCCCGAGGTGGAACTGCACCAAGAGGTCGTGCGGGGCCACCCGGTGCAGGTCCTCACCAAGGCGTCCGAACACGCCCTCGGCCTGGTCGTGGGCACACGTGGGCACGGCGGCTTCACCGGCATGCTCCTGGGGTCCGTCACTCAGGGCGTACTGCACCACGCACACTGCCCCGTCATCGTCGTCCCGCACGCGCGCCATCAGTAGGGCCCACGCCTCTGCGTCGCCGGGGCCCTGGGGCTTCCGCCTTCGACGACGAGGAGGCAGCCGTCGAGGCTCGCCTGTGCCACGCCGAAGAGGTTGGTCAGCCAGATCCCGGTGCGTACGTGGTCGGTGACTCCGGCCAGCCGCAGCCGACTGCGGCCTCGGGCCAGCGCGGCGAACGGGATGATCTGGTCGGAGGCGAAGCGGTCGAGTACCGCACAGGTTCGCAGGTCCTCCAGCAGGCGCTCGGCGGTGGCGTGCCCGATCGTCTCTGCGCGGCGTCCGCGGGCTCCGGCCCCCGTCGGCTCCGAGCCGCCACCCGCTCGTCAGGTCGGCGAACAGGGCGAGCCCGGCGCCCGGCTGGAGGGCACCTGTGTCATCACGTTCCTCGATACGGGCTTCGTATCCGGCCCGGGCGAAGACCTCCCGGGCGCCGTCCGCCATCCGCCGGCTCACCGAACGTTCTCGCAGGTGGGAGGCGAGGGCGATCCCCACACCGATCGCACCGGCCCGGGCCGCTCGGCCTCCAGAGGCGCGAGCGGCCCGTCGGGCCGCACCTCGAGCCGCAGCACACCACCGCCGCTCGGTAGATAACCGGATCCCCGAACCCCTCCGCGGTGGCCAGCAGGCTCCCCTGCCGCACGGCTGAAGAACCACGACTCCATGTGGGGTATCGCAACTCCGGCCAGGCGCGTAACCGCCTCGTCCGTGGCCGCCGCATCGGCGACGACGCCCACGGTGGCGTCATCGGCTCTCTCGGCCCCTCGGTTCCGGCGCCACGGCAGACACGGCAATCACAGCCGGGCCCGTGCCCGTAGCCGATACCGAACGGGCGACCATCACGTCGGCCTCACGCGGTAGGCCGGTCCTGCTCATCGTCGGTCGCCCCGACCGCCGCATCGTGGTCGCCCTCTGCGGGGTGGCGGCCGTCCGGTCGCCGCCGGCGGAGTACCTCCAGGACCACGGCCCCGTCGACCGTCTCGCGGGCCGTGAGCAGGTCGGCCAGGGTGTCGAGCGCCTGGCGGTGGTCACGCAGCAGGGCCGTGGCACGCTCCTCGGCCTGGCGCACCAGGCGGGCGGTCTCCTCGTCGACGACGCGTTGCGTCTGCTCGGAGTAGGGCCGCACCAGCGCGTCCTCAGTGCTGTCGCCACCGAGGTAACGCGGGGCACCGGAGCCGTACCCGACGGGGCCGAGGGCCGAGGACAGGCCGAACTCACGGACCATACGGACGGCGATCTGGGTGGCGCCGGCCAGATCGTCGGCGGCGCCGGTCGAGCCCTCGCCGAAGACGACCAGTTCGGCGGCGCGTCCGCCGAGCCGGACGGTGAGCAGGTCGGTCAGGTAGCCCTCGCTGTACAGGTGCCGTTCGGCTTCGGGGAGCTGCTCGGTGGCGCCCAGCGCGGGCCCGGAGGGGAGGATGGTGACCTTGGCGACGGGGTCGGCGTGCTCGCACAGGGCCGCCACGAGCGCGTGTCCGGCTTCGTGGACGGCGACGGAGCGCCGTTCCTCGGGGAGCAGCGCGTTGGTGGATTCCCGCCGCCCGAGCAGGAGTCGATCGCGGGCGTCGTCGAGGTCCCGGGCCTCGATGACGGCACGGCCGTCCCGGACGGCGTTGATGGCCGCTTCGTTGACCAGGTTGGCCAGATCGGCGCCGGAGAAGCCCGGAGTGGCCCGGGCGACCGGATCCCAGCCGACGTCGGGTGCCAGGGTCTTGCCACGGGCGTGGACGGCCAGGATGGCCGCACGCTCGGCCTGGTTGGGCAGCGGCACCGTCACATGCCGGTCGAAGCGGCCGGGGCGCAGCAGGGCGGGGTCCAGGGATTCGGGGCGGTTGGTGGCGGCCAGGACCACGATGCCCACGGACTGGTCGAAGCCGTCCATCTCGGCCAGGAGCTGGTTCAGGGTCTGCTCGCGCTCGTCGTTGCCTCCGAGCCGGGTGGCCCCGCCACGACGGCTGCCGACGGCGTCGATCTCGTCGATGAAGATGATCGAGGGTGCTCGTTTGCGTGCTTCGGTGAACAGGTCGCGCACGCGGGAGGCGCCGACGCCGACGAACATCTCCACGAACGCGGAACCGGTCACCGACAGGAACGGGACTTCCGCCTCGCCGGCCACCGCGCGAGCGATGAGGGTCTTGCCGGTGCCCGGCGGGCCGACCATGATCACGCCGCGCGGTCCTTTGGCGCCTGCGGCGGCGTAGCGCTCGGGGTTGCGCAGGAAGTCGACGATCTCGCCGATCTCCTGCTTGACGCCCTCGTAGCCGGCGACGTCCTCGAAGCGGGTCGTCGGGCGCTCGGTCTCGATGATCTTGGCGCGGGCCCGCCCGATGGCGCCGAGGCCCCCGGTCAGCGTCCCGGCCGCCCTGCGGCCGGCCCAGAGGAACAGGCCGACGATCGCGAGCACGGGCAGGAACAGCACCAGCAGTGTCGCCCAGGGGCTGCCGCCGCTCCTGGACGCGGTGATCTCCACCTTCCCGGACTGCAACTGCTGCTCCAGGCGGCTGTTGTCCAGGGCGGTGGGGATCCGTGTGGTGAACTTCCCGCCGTCCTTGAGCGTGCCGCTGACCGCGCCCTTGTCGTTGATGTCGACCGTCTTGACCTGGCCGGTGCTCACCTTGCCGAGGAAGTTGCTGTACGACAGCTTCGCCCCTTGCGGGGACGAGGGGACTCGCAGCAGGACTACGAGCAGGAGGACCAATGTGGCGAGGGGCAGCAGCCAGCGCGTCCAGGAGGGCTTCGGCGAGGGATCCGACGGCTTGGGCGGCTCAGGCGGAGCGCCCGATTTCGCCGAGCGCGACAGATGCCGGCCTGAGAAGTGGACTGATGTGATCAACGGACGGCTCCCTTGGCGGTTCCCGGATGCGCAGAGGAGGGTGGATCGCGGGTGGGCGTCCCACTTCAAGGATCAACGCCCTCTCCGCTGTCGGCATGTGCGAACCACCGCGGGCCGCTTCCCTCCTCGGGCCACCGCACGTCCCCCGACCGGAGAAACCCACCGGCAACAGGGGTCTCGACGTCACAGCGCACACGTCCTCCGCACTCCGGCCGGAACGGACCTGCGGCTTCGCCGCGCGGAACGGGAGGAAACCCACATGCCCGAACCCACGGGTCACGTCGCGTAGGCAATACAGCGGGGTGGGGAAAACCGCACGGTGCACCCCTCGTCGAAGAGCACGCGCTGTGACCCCACGTGCGCCGGTCCCCCGCACCCACCGTCGCTCATCCGTCCCGTACGGTCAGCTCGTCGATCACGTCGCTCACCGGGTCGAGCCCTTTCACCTCGGCGAGCAGCCGCGCCCCTTCGTCGCCCGTCACAGAGCCCCGGAGGCGGACCACTCCGTCCTTGACCGTGACCTCCACCGTGTCGGCGGCCTCGGGGAACATGTGCCTGATGCGGCCCTGCACGCCCTCAGCGAGGGTCGCGTCGACCCCGAGCAGGGCGTCCAGCAGGGTGTGCCGGTGGACGGTGCCGACGAGCCGGCCGTCCGGCTCCGCCACGGGAGCGCGCTTGAGGCGGGAGAGGGCCACCAGCCAGGCGGCCTCGGAGACCGTCGTGTCAGGCTGGACGGTGACGGCGGGGGTGGTCATGAGGGTCTCGGCCGTCTCCTCGCCCGGCTCGGCCGTCGGCCTGGTCTCCCGTACCTGGCTCGCCGCGGTGGGCCGGTGCGTCCGTGCCGCGACCACGGCAAGCAGATCGGCCTCGGACACCACACCCATGACCCTGCCGTCGGTGTCGGCGACGGGCAGCGACCCCGTCCCGTGCTCCGACAGCGCCCGGACGATGTCGGGCAGGTTGGTGTCCCCGGCGACTGACGGCGCGGGCGCGGTCATCAGGTCACGTACGAGTAGGGCGGTACGGGGCGCCTGGGCGGCGGGCCGAGATGTCTTGGCCGCGGACACGTTCGCGATCGCGTCGACGTAACGCAGCAAGGCGTCCTGCCGCTGCTGCTCGTCGGGCCGCCAGCCGTGACGCGGCACGGCACGGCGAGCCTCGGCACCCGCTGCGAACCTCTCACGTTCTGTCATGGCGATGTCTCCAGATGCGGTCATGTCGTTCGCGCCCGGGACGGCACGGTGGCCCGTCCGGTTCAGAGTGCTGTGGTTGACGGCTCGCGGGCCGTGGGGGTGATGAGGCCGTAGTGGCCGTCGTAGCGGTGGTAGAGGACGTTCCCGCGGCCGGTGCCGGCGTCGGCGAAGAACACGAACGGCCAGCCGGTGACGTCCAGGCGCTCCTTCGCCTCCGTGACGCTCATGCGCGGGGCGGCGGCCGGGCTGAGAGTCAGCGGCACGGCGACCGGGCCGATCAGGTCGGGCCGGGGATGCACCTGCGCCAGCCGGTATCCCTCCGGGTCCGTGCGGTACAGGACGCTGTCCTCGCCCGTTCCGGCGTCGGTGAACAGCTGGAAGCCGTAGTCCAGCCGCTCCAGGTCGTCGGCCGCCTCGTCCGGCGATTCGAAGGCCAGGGCGAACGCCTTGTGCCGCACGACCTCCCGTTCCTCGACGGGGCGCGGGAAGTAGCCGGGGCGGTGAGTAGGCTCGTCACCGTGCCGCCACGGGCGGACACTTCCTGGCGGATGCGTCCGCCCGCGCCGGGCCTCCCAGTGCTCCGCCATCCCCGCCAGCACGGCCTCGAGCCGGTCCCGCAGGAGGTCGGCCGCTTCCGTCGCGTTGACGCCCGCCACGTGCGCGCGAGCGAGCCCGCCGTTGACGTCCAGGTTCGCCTGGGCCGTCACGGGCCGCTCCATCGCCGGATTCGCGTACCGGGTCAGCTTCACCCGGGCGAAGAGCACTGGCCCCGGTGCCTGGCCGAACACGGCCCGCACCTTCTCCCGGGCGTATGCGGCGTCCCCGGCGGACACATCGCCCCGGGTCTCGACCTGCACGTCCACGACGGGTTGTGGCGCCATTCGCTTCATGATGACCTCCGCTACGAGGAGGAGTTCGCGTGGCCGACCCGTTCCTGCATCTCCCGATCAAGCAGGAACTCGTGAGCCGACCGGGCCACCGGGGACTCTTCATCCCACGTGCGGGGGCAGGCGACCCGCCGTACGCGGGTCCCATCGACGCCCCCAGTCCCGGGAGCTCGGGCCCGGCCACCAGCTCTCACTCGTCATCCAGTCTTCCTTCGATCCACGAGACTCGCAGGGGGCCGAACGGCCCTTGCCGGGGGCTGACAGGTCCGCCGATTGGATCGGCGCGACGACGACGCGCAGCATGGAAGTAGTCCTGACAATCGTCGTTTCGCGGAGGTGAACCGCGATGACCCTGCCCGTACATCACCGGCCAACTCGGCTTCTGGAACGAACGTTCCCCACGCTGAGCTGGGGAGAGCCCGCCGCATCCGAGATCGATGACCTCTTCGAGCGGATGGGCCGTTTCCTGGAGGCCGCCAGCATGGCACCCACCGTCTCCGGCATCTGGTCGCCGCTGGCCGACATGCACGAGACGGACGACGCCTACGTGGTCGAGGCGGAGCTGCCGGGCATCAAGCGAGAGGACATCGACGTCGAGGTCAGCGGCCGGGAACTGTACGTCACGGGTGAGTTCAAGGAACGCGAGCGTGAAGGCGTCCTGCGCCGGGGTACGCGCCGCACGGGCCGTTTCGAGTATCGGGCGTTGCTGCCCGTCGAGGTCAAGGCCGAGGAGGTCAAGGCGAACCTGGCCGACGGCGTGCTGACCGTGACGGTCCCCAAGACCCAAGCCGCCAAGCCGCGGCATGTCGAGATTACGGAGGCCTGAATCACACCTTGCACTCGTGAGGAGCGGACGGGGTGTCCCCCCGTCCGCTCCTCACGAGTGCGGTGTCACCAGGTCCGGCCCCGCATTCCCGCTGACCGGAGGACCATCTGCTCACACCAACGCGCGGGCGGCCGGGCGACCGTAGTCGTCCTCCGCTTGTCCGGGGTGCTTGAGGAGATCCTTCGTTCCCCACCGTCCGGCTGTCACACGCTGCGGCACAGCGCCCCGATGCCGTGGGCCGGGGCACCGTCTGCATCGGGACTCAGGACACGTACGTCCGCTCCCGAAAGCACGGCCGCGCGGACCGCCACGTCGGCCAGCCGGCCGCGGATCAGCTGGCCGTCGATGTCACCTGCTGGCTGCGGCCCAACGCCCACACCTCACCGCAGCGGATCCTGTGTCACACCTACGGCCGGGGCAAGGACCAGCACATCCCCGTCCCCGGCTGGCCCTACTCGATCGTCTGCGCACTGGAACCCGGCCGCAGCTCGTGGACCGCCCCGCTGGACGCGTTGCGCCTGGCACCCGGGGACGACACCGCCACCGTCACCGGCCGGCAGTTGCGCGACCTGATCGAGCGGCTGATCACCGCAGGTCAGTGGCGGACCGGGGGCCCGGACGTCCTGGTCATCGCGGACGCCGGATACGACGCACCCCGCCTCGTCTTTCTGCTGAAGGATCTGCCCGTGCAGGTACTGGCCCGGATGCGGTCGGACCGTGTCCTGCGCAGGCTCGCACCCTCGCGGGAGCCTCACACCAGGGGTCGGCCGCCCCGGCACGGCGGCGAGTTCGTCTTCGGGCAGCCCGACACCTGGGGCACCCCGGACACCCACACCGTCACCGACACCCGCCTCTACGGCACCGCCACCGCCCGGTCCTGGGACCGGCTCCACCCCAAACTCACCCACCGCTCGTCCTGGGCCGCAGCCGACGGCACCCTGCCGATCATCGAGGGGACTGTGATCCGCCTGGACATCGACCATCTGCCCAGCGGAGCCGCCCCGAACCCGGTCTGGCTGTGGTGGTCGGGCACGGATGCCACCGAAGGGGACACCGACCGGCTCTGGCAGGCATACCTGCGGCGCTTCGACATCGAGCACACCTTCCGCCTGTTCAAGCAGACCCTGGGCTGGACCTGCCCGAAGATCCGCACCCCCGAGGCGGCCGACCGATGGACCTGGCTGATCCTCGCCGCCTACACCCAACTCCGCCTCGCCCGGCCCCTGGCAGCCGATCGGCGCCGGCCGTGGGAGAAACCCGTACCTGTCGAACGCCTCACGCCCGCCCGCGTTCGCCGCGACTTCCGGCACATCCGCCCGACAGCCACCTGCCCGGCCGGTGCACCGAAACCCTCCCGCCCCGGCCCCGGCAGGCCACCAGGCCGCAAGAACACCCGACCCGCCCCACGACACGACGTCCACACAGTCCGCAAAACCGACACCGCCACGTCCCGGAACAAGAAGTCGACGACCCCACGACCTCGCCGCACAGGTTAAAGATCAAGCTAGACGGTGTTGCAGAACGCGCTGACCTGCCTGTTTGGCCGTCCGGGGAAGTCTCGGGCGGCCATCCATATGGTGAGGTCACGGGCGATCCAGTATCCGCCGCCCCTGGCGCACCGCATCTACGAGAATGATCAACACCTTCGAGGAGGGGTCCGACATGTCGAACCGACCTGCCACCGACGGAATCTCCATCATGCACTCGCTGGTGCCGCACGACTGGTCGAACGAGGAGACCGCCGCGTACGAGGCCGTGATCGAGGCGGTCACGGCCAAAGATCGACCAGGGTGGTGGCATCGAGGACGTGACACTCCTCACCCTGGAATGGCTGGGTGAGCAGGGCGTGAACGCCATGATCAGAGTGGACGCCGAGAGAGTGGCTGAAAGCGCGCCAGCGTGGACGTTCGCCGCCAGTGGGGGTCCCTTGGAGCATGGCATGCGTGCTGACGGGAGGACTGTGCAGCAATGCATGTCCACGGCACTGTCGCAGCTGCGCGAGGCCGGACTATCGGTTCCCTTTTGATCTTCATCGTCGCTCGTGTCTGGCTTCGCTCGTTATCCACGGGACCAAGCCGTTGTCGTCATCGCTGTGATCATCGAGGCCCGGCTGCCTCGCTGAGGTGGCCACTGCCGGGCAGGTGCGAGACGCCTGATGGGGTCGGCCGTCAGCCACGGTCAGGCCGCGCGGTGAACCGGCCGAGATCGGTTTCTGGTAGAGCCGCAGCCATACGAACGCGTCGCTGGAGGCAGGGACCCATTGCAGGGCCGGGGAGCCCTTGCGGATGACGCCGATCGTCTGGTCACCGGGGCTGACCCGGTCGCGGCTGACCCCAAGGAGTTCCGAGGCGCGCGGGAAGGCCGAGATGTAGAAGGCGACCAGCGCGCGGTCGCGGTGCGAGGGCAGGGCCGCGAACAGTTCGTTGAATGCCTGGTCGGGGATGCCGCGCGGGGTTCGCCGGGGTTCCTTCGGCTGGTAGGGGGCAGGGCCTTTGAAGGCGTGCATCGGGTTGTGGTGGGCGTTGAGGTGCTCGTCCTCGGCGCGCTTGGTCTTCGGGAACGGGTTGAGCAGCGGCCGTCCGTGCATGTCGCGGTGGTACTCGTAGAAGCTGCGGACGACTGCCCGCGCGTGCCTCCGGGTGCGTGCCGCGTAGTTCTCGCCCACGTACCGCTTGCCGGTCACCGGATTGACCGACCCGGGCGCCGGGGCGTCCGGCCGCCGGGGCCGCGGCAGCTTTTTGACCACCTTCAGCGACAGTGCGAAGTCTCGGGCCTCCGCCCGGCTGGCCCGGTCCCACGGCACGTCGAAGGCCCACAGGAACCTTCTCTGCACCAAGTCAAGCGGGACGATCACGGACAATACGGTGAGCAGGGTGTCCAGGTCGCTTGTCACAGAAGATCTCGGGTGCCCTGCCTGTGTTCCCGGACGCGGGCATCAGCAGAAGCCCGTTCAGAGGCGGGTGGCGGGAAGCGGTTCCACATCGAACGGGCGGGACCCGAAAATGCTGACGGATCGCTCGCGCACCAGTGGTAGCGCCTCGCGGAGGTCTGTGCCGAGGTAATGCAGGGAGTCGAAATCGCGTGACTCCCAGATGGGGAACTCCCCGTCTGTGTTGCGTGACGCGCTGTTCCACAACAAGGCATCGTCGTTCTCGCTCCACGCGAAGACCTCCAGGGTGGCAGCCAGGGACCAGTGAGCCCTTTCCAAGCTGGCTGTGCTGACCGCGAGTTGGACAGTCCTGCACAACGACGAAGCTCCTGGTAGACGGGTTCTCGACCAAGATCACCTATGTCCGCCAGGAGCTTCGCGTGCTTGTCTACCCGTCCTCGATCGATCTGTCCAGCCGCACCCTGCGGTTCCTGACCGGACAACTGACAGCCAGGCGGAAGAAGATCGGGACGCGGTGGCGGCGACTGTCAGTCGGCCGCCAAGCCCTCCTGGCCCTGGCCCACCTGCGGTGCGGCGACACCTACGCCTAGCTCGCCGCAGGTTTCGGTGTCTGGAGCGCGACCGTGTTTCGCTACAACGCGAAGCCGTCGAGGCCCTGTCCGCCCTCGCCCCGACCCTCAGCGAGGCGATGAGAACGATCCGGACGAAGGCGTTCGTCATCCTCGACGGCACCCTGCTGCCGATCGACCGCATCGCCGCCGACACCCCGTACTAGCCGACACCCCGTACTACTCGGGAAAGCACAAGCGCCACGGCATGAACGTCCAGGTCCTCGCCGATCCGTTCGGACGGCTGCTCTGGGCCTCGCCCGCCCTGCCCGGCTCGACCCACGACCTCACGACCGCCCGGCCGCCCGGCAGCATGGAATCATCGAAGCCCTCACCGCGGCGGGACTCAAATGCGGGGCGGACAAGGCGTATCAGGGAGCCGGCGGACCCGTACGGGTACCGTTTCGGGGCCGCTACCTGAAGAGATGGAAGCGCCGCCACAACAGCAGCCACGCGAAGATCCGCTGCCTCGGCGAGCAGGCCATGGCCACCCTCAAGGGCTGGCGCCTCCTGCGGAACCTCCGCTGCAGCACCAACCGAATCACCGACGTCGTGAAGGCCGTCCTTGTCCTTCATCATGCGTCAGCGTGAGGTTGGAAAAGGCTCACCGTAAATCGTTCGACTCCGGCCCATAGTCGGTGGTGACGTCGGGTAGCCGTCAGAGCAGGAGGATGCGGTGGCGGAGGAGGTCGAATCCAGCGCGCCCGTGCATCTGCGTCGTGATCCTCCTGGTGCGGGTGTTGACGCCCTCGGTGAGGCCGGTGTCGACGGCGGCCCGGTCGCTTTCGAGGCCGTTGATGAGACTGCGCAGGTGCGGCAGGCCGGCGCAGCGGGCGGTGTTGATCCACTCGGTGAGTATTGCGTCGTTGCCCTCGGCCGGTTTCAGCACGGCGGCGAAGCCGCGTACGAGATCGGCGAGTGCGTCCGAGCAGGCCGCGGTGATCTTCTTCAGCAGGGCCGTTTCCTTCGGGCCCAGGATTTCGGGGTCGGTGAGCAGGAGGCGGCCGGCGTGGTGCGGGGTGGTGACGGGGCGGTCGCCTTCGGCGCGGCCCTGGTTGAGGTGGCGGACCAGGAGGTTGGCGCTGCCGGTGTAGCCCAGCTCCCGGATCTCTTCGAGGAGGTGGGTGGCCGGGACGGCCGGTTCCTCGGCTCGACGGCAGCGCAGGTGGTCGCGGTAGGGGGCGACGAGGGTGGGCCGGTAGGCGGGGGTGATGCGGGGGGCCGGGGGTTCGGGCATGCGGGCGTAGCGTTTGACGGTGTTCAGGGCCAGGCCCAGGCGGCGGGAGCGATCGAGCAGGCCGACGGCTTGGCCGAGGAGGTTGTAGACCTTGTTCCGGCGCTCGCGGGTGGTCTGCTCGCGTACTCCGCCGGGGCGGGGCGGGTTGATGGTGGCCCAGCAGCCGGCATGCGCGCGGACCTCGAGCAGGACCTTGTCGCATAAGTTCCGCCAGAGGTGCCATAGGTCGCTGAACTGCACCGCATCGGGCAGGGCCCGGCGGACGGCTTCGGCGTAGGTGGCCGAGCCGTCCCGGCACACGACCTCGATCCCGGCATGTTCGCGCAGCCAGGACTCCGGCGTGGCGGCATCGCGGTCGGGCAGGACCGCGACGCGTCGGCCGGTTTCGGCTTCCGTGATGATCGTGGCGTAGCGGCGGCGCAGGGCGAAGTCGTCCACGCCGATCACCTGCGGGACCGCCTGTCGCGGCAACGGCAAGCGCCGCAGATGACGCAGCGTGGTGCCGCGTGAGACGGGCAAAGCCAGCAGGCCGGCAAGGCGTGCGGCCGCCCGGCCGCAAAACTCCCGTGCCATCGAAATATCTGCCGGGCAAGCCGCACCGTGCGGCGCTGATGACGCTCCAGCAGTCCTGGAATCTGCTCGCGGAAGGTCTGCCGCCGGAGGCGGGACCGGACAGACCAGCCGCCTTACACGCAGGCGGTCGACGACCGGGCGGCCGTCGACCGGCACGTCGGCCAATGACCGGCAGTGATAGCCATGCACCTTCGCCGTCGGCATCCCGCAGACCGGACACGGCACCGCCACATCCCGAGTGCGAGCCGTGACCACGACCGCGTCACCGCCGTCCCCGTCCGTCACGTCCTTGACGACCAGCACGGACAGCCCGGAAACCACCTTCCCCATAAGGAAGTTGACATCCATCACGAGATCATGATCAAGGGCAGCTACTCGACGTCACCACCGACTACGGGCCAGAGCCGAACGATTGACAGACCCCAACGGTGGCGGAGACCTTACGAGGACGGGAGTATGCTCGACAGCAGCTCTCTTCCTGTCGAAGACAGTGACCAGCGTGCCTGATCCGCGGCGGAGTCGTTGTCCTGGGCCTCATCCAGCGCCACCTCGGCAGCACGATCGCCTGCCGCCCTCACGGGAAGAACCGCCCAGCAGCGCTTGCCGCCTGGAGCTGTTTCGGCCCCTTGAGTCAGACAGAGGTCTTCGATCAGGGCTAGCCCGCGTCCGCACTCGTCGTCAGTCTGCGCTGATCGGAGCTGAGGCAGCTTCGGACTGCCGTCGAGGACCGAGATGACGATGAGGTCGTACGCCAGTACCACCTCGGCGGTCATGGGTCCGCGTGTGTGCAGCAGACCGTTGGTGAGTAGTTCCGAGGTCACCAGTTCCAGATTGAAGCACAGCTCTTCATCGACGGGAACTCCCCACCACCTCACTGCGGCGGACACACGGTGGCGGGCGCTGTGGACCGCCGCTTCGGTTGCTTCAACGGTGAAGCTCATGCGAGTGTGAGGCATGATGTTGCTCCTCGGTGGCAGGGCGCTTCAGGTCCCGCAGTCGCATCTGCGGATCAATGCGTGAATTCGAGACTTGCATGACGGTCACTGCTGAACAACAGGCTGGGTCATATCGGATCACTGGGCTTACCCATAACCCTCGTCGTTCGAGATGAGATGCCCCGCAGAGCACGCCTGTGATGGGGATCCCATCCCTTCTTGCTGGCGCAGAATGGAACTCTGTTCACCCGGAGCGAGGTGCCCTCATGGAGCTCGAGTTGCGCCACTTGCGCGTGTTGTGTGCGATAGCAGATTTGGGGGGGGTCGGACGGGCGGCTGCCGCCCTTGGATACACCCAGCCAGCCATGAGCACGCAATTGCGCCGCATCGAGGGGATGCTGGGCACGGGAGTGTTCATTCGCAGCAGCACAGGCATGGAGCTCACACCCTACGGTGCACAGGTCGTTGGCCAGGCCCGTGAGATTCTGGCGCTCACAGACAATCTCACTCGCCTTCGACACTTGCGCGCGCCCGCGACGACACGTCGACTTCGCCTCGGTGCTATCAATACACCCGTGGTGCCTGCGCTGCTGGACTCTCTTCGCGATGCCTTCCCCGATCTCGTCGTCTCCGTCAGCAGTGTGTATGCCACCGGGGAGCTCCTGGGCCTTCTGGAAGCCGGAGAATTGGATGCCGGCCTGGGATGCGACTACCCTGGGCTGCCGATTCAGCACTCTCCGAAGTTGGATCACCGTGCGATCAGAACTGTTCCGGTCTTCGTAGCCACCCCTGCCAGCCACCCGCTTGGGCACCGCCTTGAAATTCCCTTGGAGGGGCTTTCCGAGGACACTTGGTTTGTTTCTTCTGACGATGGGGTGGGGTGGCCTGGCGCCTTCTATGACGCCTGCCAGGCTGCAGGCTTCATGCCTGCGGTCACGCACGAGTTTCATGTGCTCGATCAATTGCAGTCGATGATCGCCAAAGGTCTCGGAGTGGCTGCAGTTCAGCCCACTGTGTGTCCCGCGGGCGGGGTGCTGATCAAACCCCTGGCGGGGGATCCTCTGTGGCAGCGGCATTTGCTCTTGTGGCGCCGAGATCTGGTCGACGCGTCGGTTGTCGAGGCGGTTCATCATCATGCCGTTCGCACTCACTGTCAGCTACTGGCTCAGGCTCCGCACTTTCAGAAGTGGGTAGCTCGTACGTACACGCATCCTCGCCCTGCAGGGGGAACCAGAAAGACGCTTCCTGGTCCGGTTTGATGAGCAGTAGCGTTTCGCGGAGGCTTGCGGTAATACACACGGCCGTCCGGGGCGAGTCGTTCTTGTCCCTCCCCTCGTCGCGTGGAGTCCTTGATTGCAGGGGAAGTTGGGGTTCATGGGGTCCAAGCAACGGACGTACACGCCTGAGTTTCGTGCGCGCCAGGCGGGCGGATGCGCGAGGCCGAGCGCGCCGAGCTGGAGCGGCTGCGACGAGAGACGTCGGAGAAGAACAAGCGGAAGCGCGAGCTGGAGATGGAGCGTGATGTCCTCAAGCGATGCATGGTCCTCTGGGTGAAGTGCCGGGGACGGATCCGGCCGCCCTAGCCGCGTTCATCGGTAACCAGGGGGCCGAACAGCGCGTCCCGCACCGTCTGGCCTGCCAGGTCCTGGGGGTGTCGGAGTCCTGGTCCTACGAGTGGCGCGACAGGCCCACCACCGCGCGTGAGGTCCGGCGCGGACAGCTGGCCGACACGGTCCGGCAGATCATCGAGGGTTTCGGCGGTACCTACGGTTCCCCGAAGGTCTGGCGCCCCTGGTCCGCGCGGGCTGGCGGGTCTCGGTGAACACCGTCGCCCGTCTGATGGCCGAACTCGGGCTGGCCGGACGGAAGGTCTGCCGACGGCGCGGGCTCACTCGGCCCGGCAAACAGCCGGCGGCTCCGGACTCCGTGCGGCGGGACTCCACCACAGGCGCTCCGGACCAGGTGTGGTGCGGCGATATGACCGAGATCACCACCGGTGAGGGCAAGCTCTACCTGGCCACCGTCATCGACCTGTTCTCGCGCCGGCTGCTCGGCTGCGCGCCGAGTTGGTCGCGGCATCCTTGAACCTGAGGAGTACGGGTCCGGCGTTTCCGCCGGGCCTGCCACCGCTTGGGCGTAACCCAGTCCATAGGCCGCGTCGGGTCGTGTTTCGACGACGCCGTCAGCGAGGCGTTCAACAGCGTGCTCAAGGTCGAGTACGTCCACCGGCACACGTTCGCCACCCGCACCGAGGCCCGGTTGCGGATCGCGACCTGGATCACCGGCTTCTACAACACGCACCGACTGCACAACGTGTGTGGATATCAGAGTCCGATCGACTACGAGCAAGACCACCGGGCCAGCTCCGTCTTGGAGCTGGCCGCTAGAAAGTCGGCGTTCTGCATGATGAGCGACCCAGGATGCCAAGCTTCTCGGCCCTGGGCCACCCATCCACGCGTTCCCGTGCAAGGATCGCTCAGCTGGCCAGCAGCGTGACTCCTCGGTCCGACGTTCAGGGGGCGGGTGTCTGGGCCACATGGTCGGCGGTGGTGCGGGCGGGAGCCGGGTGGGCGGTGGAGCCGCAGACCTGGCAGGGGTCGCCCGGGGC
>NZ_JBEOZK010000028.1:0-78471 GCF_040297565.1 Streptomyces sp. NPDC001728 | reverse complement strand
GCCACGCCAGGCGCTGACGCCGCGACCGACGCACGACGGAGGGGCCCCGCACATGTGCGGGGCCCCTCCGTCGTGCGTCGGGTCGGGCTCAGAAGCCCCTCGTCCGCTTCGCCGCCCGGCGGGCCGCCGCCGCCCCCGGCGCCTGCATGAAGAGCCGGGCCAGCTCCCCACCCAGGTTCACACCGATCGCGATCGCCAGAGCCAGCGCCGCCGCCTTCGCCAGCGAAGCGAAACCCTGGTCCAGATTGTTCTGCGCGATCGCCAGCACCCCGAAGTACGTCGCCGAACCGGGCAGCAGCGGGCCGATCGCCGCCGTCACGTACGGAAGCGACGAGGTGTGCCTGTAGCGGGCGATCAGCTGCCCGAACAGCCCCACCAGACCGGCCGCCACCGCCGTCGCCATGACCGTCGAACCCTCGGCGGTCACCGCGATCGACGCGTAGATCACCCAGGCCACCCCGCCGTTCAGCGTCGCGAACAGCACCGTCGCCCGCGACTGCTGCAAGAGGATCGCGAACGTCGCGCACAGCACCATCGACGCCAGGATCTGCGTCACCGGCCGCTCCACCGCCCTCAGCGCCCCCTCGGGGTTGAGCTGCGCGTCGAACTGCACCGCGATGTACAGCACCGACAGCACGCCCACCACGATCGCGACGAAGAAGTACGCGACCTCCAGGAGCCGCGCCGAGGCAGTGATGTAGAAACCGGTCAGACCGTCCTGCACGGCCGCCACGAGTGCCCGCCCCGGGATCAGCGCGAACAGGCCACCGGTGATCACCGCCGAGGGCCGCAGACCCGCGTGGAGCAACGTCAGCAGCACCCCCATCGCCGCCGGCGGCATCGCCGCCACCAGGAACTGGTAGAACTCCGGCATCCCGCGCCCCGCGAACAGCCACGCCAGCCGGTCGCCCAGCACCGCGCCCAGCGCCGCCACGAAGAACACCGTGGTATCGCCGCCCAGCAGCACCGAGGCCGCACCCGCGAGCACACCGGCCGCCGCCGTGAGCACCCAGCCCGGATACGGATGCCGGTTGCGCCGGATCTCCGCCAGCCGCCGGTACGCCTCCTCGGGCGTCACCTCGTGCGCCCGCGCGTTGATGTCGGCCAGCAACGTGTAGACCGCCGCCAGCCGCGTGTAGTCCGTCCCCCGGCGCCGTACCGTCCGGTTCGCCGTGATCGGATCGTCCACCAGCGACGGCTGGTACGTGACGGACAACAGCGTGAACGTCACCGTCGGCTCGACCCGGTCCAGACCGTACGAACGGCAGATGACGAACATCGCCGCCTCGACGTCCTCCGCACCCTCACCACCCGCGAGCAGCAGCTCGCCGATGCGCAGCGTCAGGTCGAGCACACGCGGCACCGAAGGACCCGACTCGTCCTCCTTGCGCAGCGCCTCCGGCACCGGCCGCTCACCCACCGGCAGCCGCAGCATCGTCCGCATCCGGTCCTGCCACGGAGCGTCCTGCGGCAGCCGCACCAGCGGAATCCCGTACGCCGGGGTGAACGCGGGCGGCGAGTTCTTCGCCGAAGCCGCCGAATGCCCGGCCGGCGTCGCGAACGCCGAACCCTCCGGCTCGGCCGGCGGCTCCGGCGTCAGCCCCGGCGGAAGGGCGAACTCGGAGGTCGGATGCTCCTCCTCGGGCGGCGCGGGCTGATCCACCCCGGCCGGCGGAACGAACGCGCTCCGCGCCTCGTCCGACTGCGGCTTCCGGTCCTCCGGACCCTCGCCCGGAGCGTCCTTCCCGCCCTCCGGCTCCGCCACCACTCTCTCCGCCTCACTGCCTAGGGAACCGTGGCTTCCAGTATGAGCATGAGACGGGTGTGCGAAAGGCGGTGCACCCCGAGAGGTGCACCGCCTTCTCACACGACCGGAACAAGAACCGGCTCAGTGGCCGCCCTGCTCCTTGGCGCGCGCGTACGACTTCTCGATCTCTTCCTCGGCCTCGGCGCGACCGACCCAGTCGGCACCCTCGACCGACTTGCCCGGCTCCAGGTCCTTGTAGACCTCGAAGAAGTGCTGGATCTCCAGGCGGTCGAACTCCGCCACGTGGTGGATGTCCCGCAGGTGCTCCATGCGCGGGTCCGTCGCCGGGACGCACAGCAGCTTGTCGTCGCCGCCGGCCTCGTCCGTCATACGGAACATGCCGATCGCGCGGCACTTGATCAGGCAGCCCGGGAAGGTCGGCTCGTCGAGGATGACGAGCGCGTCCAGCGGGTCGCCGTCCTCGCCGAGGGTGTTCTCCACGTAGCCGTAGTCGGTCGGGTAGGCCGTCGACGTGAAGAGCCGACGGTCCAGGCGGATGCGACCCGTCTCGTGGTCGACCTCGTACTTGTTCCGCGATCCCTTCGGGATCTCGATGAGAACGTCGAACTCCACGGGTGGCTCCTCCTGAATCAACACAAGTGAATGCTCGCGACGGCGCGCGGTGGTTAAGTGTCCCTCACGCACGTGTGTGATCGCGAAAGGGGCTGGTCAGCAATGCCCGAGCCGAGGATGTGGCAGCTCACGGCGGGCTCCGCCGTCCTCGGTCTGGCCCTGGCCGCCGTGGCGGTGACCGCGGCCGGCCCGTGGGACTCGGGCCAGCGTACGGCCGAGCGGGCCCGCGCCGCCGCCCCGCAGGCGGGTGGCACACATCACTCCCCGGCCCCCGCGCCGCCCGCGCCCCGCCTCCCCGCGCCCGCCCCCAGCGCCCCCGGCGTCCTCACCGCCCTGCACGCCCCGGCGCCCGCCACCCGCGCCGCCGACCTCGCCGCCGTCCTCGTCCCGCTGCTCGCGGACCCCGGCCTCGGCCCGCTGCGCACCGCCTCCGTCGTCGACACCGCCACCGGCAGGCAGCTGTACGGCGAGGGCGCGGGCACCCCCATGACCCCCGCCTCCACGGTGAAGATCGCCACCGTCGCCGCCGCGCTCTCCGCCCTCGGCCCCGACCACCGCATCCCCACCACCGTCACCGCCACCCCCGACGGCACCACCGTCACCCTCGTCGGCGGCGGCGACCCCACGCTCGACCCGGCCCGCCTCAAGGCCCTCGCCGCCGACACCGCCCGCGCCCTCAAGAAGCGGGGCACCACCTCCGTACGCCTCGCCTACGACACCCGCCTCTACCAGGGCCCCGAGCTCCACCCCATCGGCCCCAACGAGAACCTCGCCCCCGTCGTCGCCCTCATGACCCGCGAAGGCCGCCTCGACGACAGCGCGAGCGGCCCCGCGCCCCGCACCGCCGACCCGGGCGGCGACACCGCCACCGCCTTCGCCGGCCTCCTCACCGGGGCCGGGATCACGGTCACCGGCGACCCGGCCCCCGGCCGCGCCCCCAAGGCCGCCCCCCTCGCCCGTACGTACTCGGCCCCTCTCGCCGACCTCGTCGAGCGCACCCTCACCCACAGCGACAACGACCTCGCCGAGGCCCTCGCCCGGCAGACCGCCCTCGCCCGGAAGCAGCCCGCGAGCTTCGACGGCGCGGGCCGGGCCGTACGGGACGAACTCGGCCGCCTCGGCCTCCCCGTCACCGGCGCCCGCTTCGCCGACGGCAGCGGACTCGACCGGCGCGACCGCGTCTCCGCCGCCCTCCTCACCGGACTCCTCACCCGGGCGGCCGACCCCGCCCGCCCCACCCTGCGCCCGCTCCTCACCGGACTGCCCGTCGGCGGCTTCACCGGCACCCTCGCCGGCCGCTTCGACACCGCACCGGCCCGGGCGGGAGCCGGCCTCGTCCGCGCCAAGACCGGCACCCTCACCGGCGTCAACACGCTCGCCGGGACCGTCGTCACCGCCGACGGCCGCCTCCTCGCCTTCGCGTTCCTCGCCGGCCGCACCACCTCCCCGTACGAGGCGCAGCCCGCCCTCGACCGGCTCTCCGCCGCCCTCGCCGGCCCGCGCTGACCCCGACCCGGCTCGTACGGGCCCCCACCGGGCCCCGTACGGGACACCGCCCGGCCGCCGCCCCGACCCGCACCGAAGCCGTCCCGAACCCCCACCGAACGGCCCCCGAGACCGTACGGTTGACGCATGACGAGCATCGGTGGCGCAGGCACATCCGGGATGGTCGACTGGAACCTCGCGGTCGCGACCGCGACCCGCCTCGTGCGGCCCGGACCCGAAGTCAGCCGCGACGAGGCCCGCGAGGTCGTCGCCGAACTCCGCAGGCACGCCAAGGCCGCGGAAGAACACGTCCGCGCCTACACGCGGATGATCCCCGAGGGCACGGAGCCGCACGACACCCCCGTCCTCGTCGTCGACCGGGCCGGCTGGATCAAGGCCAACGTCGCCGGCTTCCGCGAACTCCTCACCCCCCTCCTCGGCAAGATGCAGGACCGCCGGTCCGCAAGCCCCGGCAGCGCCGTCCTCGGCGCCGTCGGCGGCAAGGTCACCGGCGTCGAACTCGGCATGCTGCTGTCCTTCCTGGCCTCCCGCATCCTCGGCCAGTACGAGACCTTCGCTCCCGCCACCCGCGCCCTCCCCGCCGGAACCGGCGGCGGCCGTCTCCTCCTCGTCGCCCCCAACATCGTCCACGTCGAGCGCGAACTCGACGTCTCCCCGCACGACTTCCGGCTCTGGGTCTGCCTCCACGAGGAGACCCACCGCACCCAGTTCACCGCCGTCCCCTGGCTGCGCGACCACCTCCAGGGCGAGATCCAGTCGTTCCTCGCCGCCACCGACGTCGACCCCGGCACCGTCGTCGAACGCCTCCGCGAAGCCGCCCAGACCCTCGCCGGCGGTCGGCCCGAGGCCGAGGAGGGCGAACCCGCCCCCTCCCTCGTCGAACTCGTCCAGACCCCCGAGCAGCGCGAGATCCTCGGCCGCCTCACCGCCGTCATGTCCCTCCTGGAAGGCCACGCCGACTACGTCATGGACGGCGTCGGACCCGAGGTCGTCCCCTCCGTCGCCGAGATCCGGGAGAAGTTCAAGGTGCGCCGGGCCCGGGGCGCCTCCCGCCTCGACGTCGCCCTGCGCAAACTCCTCGGCCTCGACGCCAAGCTCCGCCAGTACCGCGACGGCGAGCGCTTCGTCCGCGCCGTCGTCGAGGAGGTCGGCATGGACGGCTTCAACCGCGTCTGGACCTCGCCCAACACGCTCCCCACCAAGTCCGAGATCGCCGCCCCCGCCGACTGGATCGCGAGGGTGCACCGTAGGGCAGACTCGTGAGACGGGTGCGACAGACGGCACACGAACACGTCATGACACCCCACCAATCACCCATCCGAGGGACCCTGGACATGGGGTGAGGCGTGCAATGCTCGGGTAACGGCCGGGTTTCTGTCACCATCGACGCACTCTGAGTGACTGAGTCCCTTTCCGACCGTTAAGACTCCGACCGAGGCACCCCACCCCCATCACGAAGGGCACCGGACATGGGTCCCCATCCTGCGGTCGCGGCGATACGCCTGGCGGTCCGCCGCGTACTCCACGACGTTCTCACCGAGCACCAGACCGACCCCGCCGCGGCGGACGACGGAACCCCCCTCGTTCTCGTCGCCTGCTCCGGAGGCGCCGACTCCATGGCGCTCGCCTCCGCCCTCGCCTTCGAGGCCCGCAAACTCCCCGTACGCGCCGGCGGCATCACCGTCGACCACGGACTCCAGCACGGCTCCGACACCCGCGCCCGCGAGGTCGCCGGACGCATGACCGCCCTCGGCCTCACCCCCGTCGAGGCCGTCGCCGTCACCGTCGGCCGCGAAGGAGGCCCCGAGGCCGCCGCCCGGGACGCCAGGTACGCGGCGCTGGACGCCGCCGCCGAGCGCCACGGAGCGTCCGCGATCCTCCTCGGCCACACCCGCGACGACCAGGCCGAGACCGTCCTCCTCGGCCTCGCCCGCGGCTCCGGCATCCGCTCGCTCTCCGGCATGGCCGCCGTCTCCGGCGCCGCCGGCCGCTACCGGCGCCCCTTCCTCCGGCTCGACCGCCAGACCGTCCGCAAGGCCTGCGTCGCCCAGGAACTCGCCGTCTGGGACGACCCCCACAACACCGACCCCGCCTACACCCGCTCCCGGCTCCGCCACGAAGGCCTCCCCGCCCTGGAGAAGGCCCTCGGCAAGGGCGTCGTCGAAGCCCTCGCCCGGACGGCCCAGCTCTCCCGCGACGACGCCGACGCCCTCGACACCTGGGCCGCCGACGCCGAGACCTCCGTACGCGACGAGGCGGGCGCCCTCGAATGCGCCAAGCTCCACGGGCTGCCCACCGCCGTACGCCGCCGCGTCCTGCGCAGGGCCGTGATCGCCGAGGGCGCCCCCGCCGGCTCCCTCTTCGCCCGGCACATCGAGGAAGTCGACCGGCTCATCACCGGATGGCGCGGCCAGGGGGCCATCAACCTGCCCGGCCGCGTCGAAGCCCGTCGTCAGGGTGGCAGACTGGTCATCCGGCAAGGCTGACGCACGCTGCAACGAAAGTGACCCGGGTGAACGAGAAGGACATGGGCACCGACCTCCAGTCGGTGCTCATCACCAAGGAAGAGATCGACGCCAAGCTGGCAGAGCTGGCCGCGAAGATCGACGCGGAATACGCGGGCAAGGACCTGCTCATCGTCGGCGTCCTCAAGGGCGCGGTGATGGTGATGGCGGATCTGGCTCGCGCCCTTTCCACCCCCGTCACCATGGACTGGATGGCCGTCTCCTCCTACGGCGCCGGCACCCAGTCCTCGGGCGTCGTCAGGATCCTCAAGGACCTCGACACCGACATCAAGGGCAAGCACGTCCTGATCGTCGAGGACATCATCGACTCCGGCCTGACCCTGTCCTGGCTGCTGTCGAACCTCGGCTCGCGCGAGCCCGCCACCCTTGAGGTGTGCACGCTCCTGCGCAAGCCCGAGGCGGCGAAGGTCGCGATCGACGTCAAGTGGATCGGTTTCGACATCCCCAACGAGTTCGTCGTGGGCTACGGCCTCGACTACGCCGAGAAGTACCGGAACCTTCCGTTCGTCGGCACGCTCGCCCCGCACGTGTACGGCGGCTGACAGTCGCCGCGTCACGGGGAACCCGTACCGCCTTCCCCCCGTTGAACCATGGGAAGGCGGTCGCGGGCGACGATGCTGAGGTACCGTCCGAAGAACAGCTTTTTCACACAGCAGCTCTCACAGCAGCATTTTCCTACGGGCAGGAGGGACGGGGCGTTCTCGCTCCGTATGGATGGACGTGAAGCGATACTTCCGTGGGCCGGTCATGTGGATCGTGCTGGCCGTCCTCGCCGTGGTCGTGCTGATGCAGGTCGTCGGCTCGTCCGAGGGCTACAAGACGGTGGACACCGGCAAGGTCGTCCAGGCGATCGACAAGAACCAGGTCAAGCAGGCAAAGGTCACCACCGGTGACGAGCAGATCGTCAAGATCGAACTCGTCGACGGCCAGAAGATCGACAACAGTAGCAAGGTCCAGGCCAGCTACATCGGCACCCAGGGTGCCGACCTGGCCGACAAGCTGCAGCAGAAGTTCGAGGCCGGGCAGATCGAGAAGGGCTACACCGTCTCCCCGACGAAGCAGTCGCCCTTCGTCTCGATCCTGCTCTCCCTCCTCCCCTTCGTCCTCATCGTGGTCGTCTTCCTGTTCCTGATGAACCAGATGCAGGGCGGCGGCTCGCGCGTCATGCAGTTCGGCAAGTCCAAGGCGAAGCTCATCACCAAGGACACGCCGAAGACCACCTTCGCCGACGTCGCGGGCGCGGACGAGGCCGTCGAGGAACTCCACGAGATCAAGGAATTCCTCCAGGAACCCGCCAAGTTCCAGGCCGTCGGCGCCAAGATCCCCAAGGGCGTCCTGCTCTACGGTCCGCCCGGAACCGGCAAGACGCTCCTCGCGCGCGCCGTCGCCGGCGAGGCCGGGGTCCCCTTCTACTCGATCTCCGGCTCCGACTTCGTCGAGATGTTCGTCGGCGTCGGCGCCTCCCGGGTCCGCGACCTCTTCGAGCAGGCCAAGGCCAACGCGCCCGCCATCGTCTTCGTCGACGAGATCGACGCCGTCGGACGCCACCGCGGCGCCGGCCTCGGCGGCGGTCACGACGAGCGCGAGCAGACCCTCAACCAGCTCCTCGTCGAGATGGACGGCTTCGACGTGAAGGGCGGCGTCATCCTGATCGCCGCCACGAACCGGCCCGACATCCTCGACCCGGCCCTGCTCCGTCCCGGACGGTTCGACCGGCAGATCGCCGTCGACCGGCCGGACATGCTGGGCCGACTGGAGATCCTCAAGGTCCACCAGAAGGGCAAGCCGGTCGCCCCGGACGTCGACCTCGGCGCCGTCGCCCGACGCACCCCCGGCTTCACCGGAGCGGACCTCTCCAACGTCCTCAACGAGGCGGCGCTCCTCACCGCGCGCGGCGATCAGAAGCTGATCGACAACCACGCGCTCGACGAGGCGATCGACCGTGTGGTCGCGGGCCCGCAGAAGCGGACCCGGATCATGTCGGACAAGGAGAAGAAGATCACCGCGTACCACGAGGGCGGCCACGCCCTCGTCGCGGCGGCCTCGCCGAACGCCGACCCCGTCCACAAGATCACCATCCTGTCCCGGGGCCGCGCCCTGGGCTACACGATGGTCCTGCCGGACGAGGACAAGTACTCGACCACCCGCAACGAGATGCTCGACCAGCTGGCGTACATGCTGGGCGGCCGTGCGGCGGAGGAACTGGTCTTCCACGACCCGACCACCGGCGCCGCCAACGACATCGAGAAGGCCACGGCCACGGCCCGCGCGATGGTCACCCAGTACGGCATGACCGAGCGTCTGGGCGCCATCAAGTTCGGCGGCGACAACACCGAGCCGTTCCTCGGGCGCGAGATGTCGCACCCGCGTGACTACTCGGAAGAGGTCGCTGCGCTGGTCGACGAAGAGGTCAAGAAGCTCATCGAGACCGCGCACAACGAGGCCTGGGAGATCCTCGTCGAGAACCGTGACGTTCTCGACAACCTGGTCCTCGCCCTGCTGGAGAAGGAGACGCTGGGCAAGGAGGAGATCGCCGAGATCTTCACCCCCATCGTCCGGCGCCCGGCCCGTCCGGCCTGGACCGGCTCCTCCCGCCGTACGCCGTCCACGCGTCCGCCGGTGCTCTCCCCCAAGGAGCTCGCACTGACGAACAGCGCGAACGGCTCGGCAGCCCCGGTCGACACCACGAAGGGCATCGAGATCGCCCCCGTGGACACCCCCGAGGACTGACCGCAGGACCCCGGAATGGCTGCCGCGCCCCCACAGGTTTTAGCCTGTGGGGGCGCGGCATTTCGCGCACATCAGCCAGACGGAACGAGGCACAGAGATGACCGACCCGGTGACGCTGGACGGCGAGGGCGAGATCGGCGATTTCGACGAGAAGCGCGCCGAGGCAGCCGTACGCGAGCTCCTCATCGCGGTCGGCGAGGACCCGGACCGTGAGGGTTTGCGGGAGACGCCGGGGCGGGTGGCGCGGGCGTACAGGGAGCTGTTCGCGGGCTTGTGGCAGAAGCCTGAGGAAGTCCTCACGACGACGTTCGACCTAGGGCACGACGAGATGGTCCTGGTGAAGGACATCGAGCTGATGGCCACCTGTGAACATCATTTGCTGCCATTCCATGGCGTGGCTCATATTGGTTACATTCCGGCTGTATCGGGCAAGATCACTGGACTGTCCAAGCTGGCTCGCCTCGTCGATGTCTTCGCCCGCCGTCCGCAGGTCCAGGAGCGCCTGACGACGCAGATCGCCGACTCGCTCATGGAGATCCTTGAGGCGCGCGGCGCGATCGTCGTCATCGAGGCCGAGCACATGTGCATGTCCCTGCGTGGTGTCCGCAAGCCCGGTGCCAAGACGACCACCTCGGCGGTACGAGGCCAACTTCGTGACGCTACTACACGCGCTGAGGCCATGTCCTTGATACTGGCCCGCTAGTAGCGGGCTGTCCGCCTTGCTCCCTACCGTCCCCGATCAGCGGAGTCGATCGCTGATCAAGGGGGCGGTATGGGGTACGGACCGACCAGCAAGATGCTGGTCAACCTGGTGGACGGGTGCGCGCAGGCCAAGAACGTGGCGCCGGGCAGCATGATGTGGACCCTGGACGGCGACCGTACGGTGCGGACGACGGTCGTGGGGGTGACGGCGGCGAAGGCGCGGGCCGCCGTGGACGTGGTCACGGACCACATGACCTTCACGGCCAGCCCGGATCTGCTGCTCGCGACACCGGACGGGTGGACGCACGCGGCGGACGCGGCGGGCGCGACGGTCGCCTGGACGTATGCGCGGAAGCTGTGCCGGGAGCGGTTGACGATCAAGCCGGGGTACGAGTTCGGCTACTTCGGGGGAGCCACGTGCGCCGACGGAACGGTCGGCAAGAACTACGTCTCGCTGGTCGTGAACGAGGAGGCCTTCGCGACCCGCTACGCGACCGCGCTGACGGCCTGTACGGGTCTTCCGGCACGGCTTGAGGCGGTGACCCGTCCATCCGGCTATCTGAAGCGGGACCTGCCAGGCTTCCGGGTGCGGGTGGTGTCGTCGTACCTCTCGGACGCCTTGCGTCACTACGTGGGTGGGGATGCCCACCACATGCGGCAGCGATTCCCTCGGGTGGTTCTAAGGGACAGCGATACGTTCGAGGGCTTCCTGGACGAAAACATCGAGGGTGACGGCTGCCGCCTCAAACATTGGCACGGACGCATCATCGCGAGCGCCAACCCTCGCTTCCTGGCCGAGCTCGCTTCCGTCATCGGGGCCCGGTTCACTCCTAAGGCCAAGGGCGCCTCGCAACTCTGCGTGTCGGACCGCTGGGCGAGCCGCAACACCTTCGCCCCCGAAGAGCACCCCCTCGACCCGCCCGAATCCACCTGGATCAAGATCCAAGAGGTCCGCCCCCGCCCCGCCCCCGGGCGCCAAGCCCTTCACCTTCTACAGCTACCGGCTCGCCCCGTACCCGACCTTCCTGCTGAACGGGCACCTCGCGCGCGAGGCCCGATAGGGGTCAGGCGGCCGGGGCCCGGTTCTTGTCGTCGTCCTCCGGCAGTCTGCAGACGCGTTCCAGGAAGAGGGCGGCTGCGATGACCGCGATGCCTGCCGCTACCGAGAGGGCCGCGTAGAGGGCCTGGTCGCGGCGGGCCGGGACGTCCAGGGAGCCCAGGAGGAAGACGCCCGTGCCGCCGTACATGCCGGCGACCAGGGCGGCGACCAGGGCGCTCGCCTGGCCGAAGACCACCGCGCGGGCCGCCATCAGGGGCTCGACGCCCTTCGCGCCGGGGCGGCGCTCGCGCTGGGCCTTGAGGCGGGCGCGGATCGACAGGGCGGTCGCGGTGAGGACGACGGCGATCACGGCGAGGACGATGGGCGCGGCGATCGGCACGCTCGGGAGGGTGCCGACCGAGTCCCAGAGTTTGGCGGCACCCCAGGAGAGGATGCCGGCCACGAGGAACAGTCCGGCGAGCACCTTCAGCCGCAGTTGTTTCACCGGGTGTCCTTCACGTGTTCGTCGGTCGTGTTCGTGGGCGGTCTGCCACGAAGCGTAACGACTACTCGGGCAGACGGAGTTCCAGGTCGGCGCGGCGGGTGACGCCTTCGGCGCCGACGGCGGCGAGGAGGTCGGTGACGGCGCCGCGGCCGGGGATCAGGGCCTCGGGGTCCACGTCGTGCCAGGGGGCGAGCACGAAGGCGCGCTCGTGGGCGCGGGGGTGGGGGAGGGTGAGGACGGGGTCGTCGGAGACCACGTCGGCGTACGCGACGATGTCGACGTCGATGGTGCGGGCGCCCCAGCGCTCCTCGCGGACGCGGTGGAAGGCCTCCTCGACGGCGTGGGCCCGCTCCAGGAGGGAGGAGGGCGGCAGCGTGGTCTTCACCAGTGTGACGGCGTTGAAGTACGCCGGCTGGCTACCGGGCTCGACGCCCCAGGGCTCCGTCTCGTACACGGGGGAGACCGCCTTGACCCGGAGGCCGGGGGTGTCCGCGAGGGCGTCGACGGCCCCCTGGAGGGTCTCCAGGCGGTTGCCGAGGTTGGCGCCGAGGGCGATGACGGCCCAGCGGGGGTTGGAGAGCGTCACATCGGCCGCGTCGACGGTCTCGACGACGGAGGCGGGTACGGGCTGGACGGTGGGGTCGCTCTGCGTCGGTTTCATCGTCGGCTCCGGGTGATCGTGATGGTCACGTCGTCGAAGGGCACGGTGATGGGCGCGTCCGGCTTGTGGACGACGACTTCCACCTCCTGGACCCCGGCGTGGCTGAGGCACTGCTGGGCGATGCGCTCGGCGAGGGTTTCGATGAGGTCGACGGGCTCGCCCTGGACGACGGCGACGACTTCCTCGGCGACGATCCCGTAGTGCACGGTCTTCGTCAGGTCGTCGTCGGCCGCCGCCGGGCGGGTGTCCAGGCCGAGGACCAGGTCCACGATGAAGGTCTGGCCCTCCTCGCGCTCCTTGGGGAAGACGCCGTGGTGGCCCCGGGCCTTGAGGCCGCGCAGCGCGACACGATCCACGCGAATCACTCCTGCTGTCGTAGTTCGGGTGGCCACGCAGCCGGGTGCGGACGGCCGGGTGTCCATCGTCGAATCTACCTGCGGGCACCGACAGGGCTTGCCCGTGGGGGGCGTGGGCGGGTCCGGAGGGGGTTCTACGCGTCGTCCGGGCGGGTCCCCTCGTCCTCGGATTCCTCGGTCTCCGCAAGGACGGGGGAGGCGTGGTGGGACCAGATCCGCCAGCCGTCGGGTGTGTGGCGGAACACATTGGTGGCGACCACGAGCTGGCCGACGAGGGGTCCGAGTTCGGCGCCGTCCTCGGCGGGGCCGCCGCTGAGGATGTTCTCGGTGCAGGTGACGATCGCGGTGCCGCCGGCCAGGGAGATCTTCAGGTCGGTGAGGAAGAACTGGATGTACTCGGTGTTCGCCATGATCAGCGCGTACGAGCGGAGCACCTCGCCGCGGCCGGTGAGCACGGGCCAGCCGGGGTGGACGCACGTGATGGGGGTGGCGCCGTCGTCGAGCCAGAGCGCGGAGACGGTCTCGAAGTCGCCGGCCTCCATCGCCTCGTAGAAGGCCGTGTTGACGGCTTCGACGGCCGTCTCGTCGGAGCTGCGGCCGGTGCGGCTCACGCGGCTCCCTCGACGGCGCGGGCGACGCGTACGGCGTCGGCGGTGGCCCTGACCTCGTGGACGCGGACGGCCCACGCGCCCGCGTGGGCGGCGAGGGCGGAGACGGCGGCGGTGGCGGCGTCCCGTTCGCGGGCGGGCGGCGGGGCGGCGCCGGGTTCGCGGGTGAGGACGTGGCCGAGGAACCGCTTGCGGGAGGCGGCGACGAGGAGGGGCCTGCCGAGGGCGCGGAGCTCGGGGAGGTGGGCGACGAGCGCGAGGTCGTGGGGGGCGAGCTTGGCGAAGCCGAGGCCGGGGTCGACGACGATCCGTTCGGGGGAGATCCCGCCGTCGACGACGGCCTCCAGGCGGGTGCGGAGTTCGCGGACGACCTCGGTGACGACGTCGTCGTACACGGCGAGGCCGTTCATGTCCTGGCTGAAGCCGCGCCAGTGCATGACGACGAAGGGGACTTCGGCGGCGGCGACGGCGGGGACCATCTCCGGGTCGGCGAGGCCGCCGCTGACGTCGTTGACGAGCACGGCCCCGGCTTCGACGGCGCGGGCGGCGACACCGGCGCGCATGGTGTCGACGGAGACGGTGACGCCTTCGGCGGCGAGGCCGCGGACGACGGGGACGACGCGGCGGAGTTCCTCCTCCTCGTCGACGCGGGTGGCGCCGGGGCGGGTGGACTCGCCGCCGACGTCGATCAGGTCGGCGCCCTGGGCGACGAGGTCGAGGCCGTGTTTGACGGCGGCCGTGGTGTCGAACCATCGGCCGCCGTCGGAGAAGGAGTCGGGGGTCACGTTGACCACGCCCATGACCGCGCAGCGGTCCCACTCCGGCAGGCCCAGGGCCGTACCCCGGTCGATCGTCGTACTCATGTGTCCAGCGTAGGGCCCAGGGGTGGGATCAGGCCGCGTGGATCTCGCGCTCGGAGGGGGCGGGGACGATGTGGGCGCAGGGCCGGGGGGCCCGGGCGGGGCGCCGGCGGGCGAAGGGCCGGGGCAGGGAGACGTTCACGAAGCCTTCGGCCTGCATGGCGGCGAAGCCGATGCGGGGGAGGTCGCGGCTGTTGCGGTAGACGACGAAGCGGGGTTCCCAGCGTGGCCGGAACTTGGCGTTGAACTTGTAGAGCGACTCGATCTGGAACCAGCGGGAGAGAAAGACGAGGAGTCCGCGCCAGACGCGCAGGACGGGTCCGGCGCCGATCTTCTCGCCGCGGGCGAGGGCGGAGCGGAACATGGCGAAGTTGAGCGAGACGCGGGTGATGCCGAGGGCGGGGGCGTCCTGGAGGGCGGCGACGATGAGCAGCTCGTTCATGCCGGGGTCGGCGGAGCGGTCGCGGCGCATGAGTTCGAGGGACATCCCGTCGGGGCCCCAGGGGACGAAGTGGATGATCGCTTTGAGGTCGCCGTAGGGGGAGTGGGGGTCGTCGTCGGTGTCGGTCTTGTGGGCGGTCGCTATCACGGCGTCCCCGTCGCCGGGGGCTCCGATGCGGCCGAGGGCCATGGAGAAGCCGCGTTCGGTGTCGGTGCCGCGCCAGTCGGCGGCGGCGCGGCGGACGCGTTCGAGTTCGGCGTCGTCGAGGTCGCGGACGCGGCGGACGCGGGTGGTGTAGCCGTTGCGTTCGATGCGCTTGACCATCTGGCGGACGTTGCGCATGGCGCGTCCGGAGAGGGAGAAGTCGGCGACGTCGACGACGGCCTCGTCGCCGAGTTCGAGGGCGTCGAGGCCGGTCTCGCGGGTCCAGACCTGGCCGCCGGTCTCGGAGCAGCCCATGACGGCGGGGGTCCAGGAGTGGGCCTTGGCCTCGTCCATGAAGCGTTCGATGGCGCCGGGCCAGGCTTCGACGTCGCCGATGGGGTCGCCGCTGGCGAGCATGACGCCGGAGACGACGCGGTAGCAGACGGCGGCCTTTCCGCTGGGGGAGAAGACGACGCCCTTGTCGCGGCGGAGGGCGAAGTGGCCGAGGGAGTCGCGACCGCCGTGCTGGTCGAGGAGGGCGCGCAGCCGGGTCTCGTCCTCGTCGGTGAGGCGGGCGGCGGGGTGCTCGGGCCGGAAGGCGAAGTAGATGGTGGTGAGGGCGGTGAGCATGCCGAGGGCGCCGAGGGAGTAGCCGACGGTCCAGTCGACGCCCTTGGTGTAGCCGACGGGGCCTTCGAGGCCGACGAGTCCGTAGAGGACGTGTTCGAGGCGGTCGGCGAGGCTGGGGTCGCCGATGACGCGGCGCGGGTGGGCACTGACGATGACGAGGCCGAGGGCGATGGAGCCGGCGCCCATGAGGACGAAGTTGGCGAGGGCGCGCCAGCGGCTGCGGGGGTCGGGGAGAGCGGCGAACTCGTCTCGATGGCGGAGGAGGAGGGCCAGGAGGGCGAGGGAGAAGAGGGTGCCGAGGATGGAGTGGCGCCAGAGGAACTGGGCGGCGGCGCCGACGGGGAGCAGGACGACGACGGCGCGCCAGGCGCGGCGCTTGTTGCGCTTGAGGCCGTGGGCGAGGAGCAGGAGGAGGACGCCGGCGCTCAGGGAGAGGGCGGCGGACAGGGGTCCGAGGGGTCCGAGGGTGCCGGGGAGGACTTCGGCGAAGGAGTGCATCCGGCTGACGCGGAAGCGGGGGAAGACGCCGGCGGCGATGTCGATGAGGCCGCCGAGGGTGACGGCCGTGCCGATGAGCGTGGGGACGTTCTCGGGACGGGGGCCGCGGAGAATCCGCCGTACCCGTACCGGAACCAATCCTGATTTGTCCCCATCTACCGTGACAGACATGGCTTCCCGTACTTCCCGTGGTCCTGCGAAGGGTCCTTGACTCCGGTCGGGCCCTGCGGCGCGTTCGGCGGGCCGTCCCGGGTGGTGCGCCTTCTAGGACGGAGTCGTGCGGGCTCGGGTTCATCGGTTCACAGGAAATTCTCGGAAAGGAAGGCTCGGTCGTCCCATGGGTCTCACCAGTAGCAAAGTTCTCGTGGTGTCGGTCGGGCTGGCCGTGGTGCTGTTCCTCGCCACGGTCTGGCTGTGGCCGCGGCTCGCGCGCCGGGGGTGGCGCGCGTACGCGGGGCGGGTGGGGCTGCTGCTGGCGACCCAGCTGGCGCTGTTCGCCGCGGTGGGGCTGGCGGCGAACCGGTCGTTCCTCTTCTACGGCTCCTGGGCGGACCTGTTCGGGCAGGAGCAGGGGATGGGTGTGGTCGTCGATCACGGGGCCGGTTCGAAGGCGGTCCGGGTGGTGGGCCGGCAGGGGCTCGACGTGCCGGGCGGGGGGCGTCCGGAGGTCGGCGGGCAGATACAGAAGGTCGTGGTGGCGGGGGAGCGGTCGGGGATCGTCTCGCCGGCCTATGTGTACCTGCCGCCGGAGTACTTCCAGGCGCGGTACGCGAAGCGCACGTTCCCTGCGTCGGTGGTGCTCACGGGGTATCCGGGGACGGCGGAGAACCTCATCAAGGGGTTGAAGTACCCGAAGACGGCGTACCTCCAGGCGAAGGAGGGGCGGATGCAGCCGATGATCCTGGTGATGCTGCGTCCGACGGTGGCGCCGCCGCGGGACACCGAGTGCGTGGACGTGCCCGGAGGGCCGCAGACGGAGACCTTCTTCGCGGAGGACCTGCCGAAGGCGGTCTCGGCGACGTACCGGGTGGGGACGAAGCCGCGGAACTGGGGGTTCATGGGCAACTCCACGGGCGCGTACTGCGCGCTGAAGATCGCCCTGCACCATCCGGACCGGTTCGCGGCGGGGGCCGGGTTCTCGGCGTACTACCGGGCGGCGGAGGACGTGACGACGGGTGACCTCTTCCACGGGGACGACGGGCTGCGCAAGCGGTCGAACCTGCTGTGGAGCCTGGACCACCTGCCGCAGGGGAGGTCGTCGTTCCTGGTGACGACGTCGAAGCGGGGCGAGGACAACCTGCGGGGCACGAAGGAGTTCATCAAGAAGGTGAAGAGCCCGGCCAGGGTCTCGTCGATCACGCTGGACAGCGGCGGCCACAACTTCAACACGTGGAACCGGGAGATCCCGCCGGGCATGGTCTGGATGGGCGGCAAGCTCAGCGCGAGCTGAGCCCAGGACCGGGCGCCCCGGGGGTTACGAGACCGATGCCCGGCGCAGGGCGCGGTGGACGCCCTCCGGGGTGAGGACGCCGAGGGGGCGGCCGTCGGCGCCGGTGACGAGGAGACGGCCGGTGTCGTGCTGGAGGAGCACGGCGAGGGCGTCCTTGAGGGAGGTCCCGAGGGGGACGGGGTCGGGGGCGCCGTCCGGGCTCCCGGCCGTCGCGGTCGCCGGTGCCGCCCCGGGGTCCGCCGCCTTCTCCAGGAGTACGGGTTCCAGGTCGGCCTCGGTGACGGGTGTGACGGCCAGCCGCTTCAGGCCCCGGTCGCTGCCGACGAAGTCCGCGACGTACGGGGTGGCGGGGGAGCCGAGGACGGTGGCCGGGGTGTCGAACTGCTCGATCCGGCCCTGCCCGTAGACGGCCATGCGGTCGCCCATGCGGACGGCCTCCTCGATGTCGTGGGTGACGAGGAGGACGGTCTTGCGGACGGTGGCCTGGAGGGCGAGGAACTCGTTCTGGAGGCGCTCGCGGACGACGGGGTCGACGGCGCCGAAGGGCTCGTCCATGAGCAGGACGGGCGGGTCGGCGGCGAGGGCGCGGGCGACGCCGACGCGCTGCCGCTGGCCGCCGGAGAGCTGGGCGGGGTAGCGGGAGCCGTAGACGGCCGGGTCGAGGCCGACGAGGTCGAGGAGCTCGGCGGCACGCGCGCGTGCGGCGGCCTTCTTCCAGCCGAGCAGCGCGGGGACGGTCGCGGTGTTGTCGAGGACCGTGCGGTGGGGGAAGAGCCCGACCTGCTGGATGACGTAGCCGATCTTGCGGCGCAGGGCGACGGGGTCGACGCCGGCGATGTCCTCGCCGTCGACGAGGACGCGGCCGGAGGTCGGCTCGACGAGCCGGTTCACCATCATCATCGTGGTCGTCTTGCCGCAGCCGGACGGCCCCACGAGAGTGACGAGTTCGCCCTCGGCGACCTCGAAGGAGAGGTCGTCGACGGCGGTCGTGCCGTCCTCGTACCGCTTGGTCACCTGCTCGAACCGGATCATGGTTCCCCATTCTGGCCCCTGGATGCCGGGGGTGTGTGAAGGGCGTGTTGCCGCATTGTGGCGGGTCCCGGGGATTGTCGGTGGCGGGGGTTAGGGTCGTCACACATGCGTTCGGGAAGGTCTGCCACCCGGGGGGAGGGACGGATGAGCGCACCGAACTGTCTGGTCACGAACGACTGGATATGCGGGGAGTATCTGCGGACGCGCGCCCAGGAGTTGACGGACGCCACGCTCCAGCATGTGGGAATCACGGTCGTGTCGGTACTGATCGCGCTCGCCGTCGCCGTACCGCTCGCCCTGCTCGTCCGGGCCAGGCCCCGCTTCGCGGGACCGGTCCTCGGACTGACCACCCTGCTCTACACGGTGCCGTCGCTCGCCATGTTCTCGCTGCTGCTGCCCTTCTTCGGGCTGTCGTCGGCGCTCGTGGTGACCGGCCTCGTCCTGTACGCGCTGACGATCCTCGTGCGGAACGCGCTGGCGGGGCTCGCCGCCGTACCCGCCGAGACCCGGGAGGCCGCCCGGGGCATGGGGTACGGCTCGCTACGGCTCCTCTGGCAGGTCGAACTGCCGCTGGCGCTCCCGGTGCTGATGGCGGGGATACGGATGGCGACGGTCTCCACGATCGCGCTGACGACGGTCGGTTCGGTCGTCGGCCGCGGCGGCCTCGGCAACCTCATCGAGGACGCGCTGCCCACCTTCTTCAAGGCACAGATGCTCGCCGCCTCCGTGCTGTGCGTGCTGCTCGCCGTCGTCGCGGATCTGCTGCTCCTGGGGCTGCAGCGGCTGCTCACGCCGTGGACCCGCATACGGACCGCGCCGGGGGGTGAGTGACATCGGGGTCGTGACGGACGCCTGGGGCTGGCTCACCACCGACGCGCACTGGACGGGCGAGGACGGAATCGGGCAGCGGCTCGCCGAGCACGTGTACGTGAGCGGGGCCGCGTTGCTGATCGCGGCGGCGCTCGCGCTGCCGCTGGGGCTCTGGCTCGGCCACCTCGGCAGGGGCGGGGCGCTCGCGGTCAACGTGTCGAACGTGGGGCGTGCGATCCCCGTCTTCGCGGTGCTGGCCCTGTTCATGGTGTCGCCCCTGCGGAACGCCGGGTATGTGCCGACGGTCGTGGCCCTGGTGCTGTTCGCGATACCCCCGCTCCTGACCAACGCGTACGTGGGGGTGCGGGAGGTGGACCGGGCCGCGGTGCGGGCCGCGCGGGGGATGGGGATGACGGGCGGTCAGCTGTTCCGCCGGGTCGAACTGCCCCTCGCCCGGCCGGTGGTGATGACCGGGATCCGCTCGGCGGCGGTGCAGGTGGTGGCGACGGCGACGGTCGCGGCGATGGTCGGGCAGGGCGGCCTCGGCCGGATCATCACGGCCGGCTTCGCCACGTACGACACCGCGCAGGTCGTCGCGGGCGCGGTGCTCGTGGCCCTGCTGGCCCTCCTGGTGGAGGGCGTACTGGTGGGCCTGGACCGACTTCTCGAACTTCGTGGACGACCGGCCGAACGCAGACCGGCCGAACGCAGACCGGCCGAACGCAGACCGGCCGAACGCAGACTGGCCGAACGCAGACTGGCCGAACGCAGACCGGCAGAACGCAGACCGGAACGACCGACCAAACGCTGACTGGATGGGTGATCTCGTGAACAGGGTCTCGCGAATCGCGGGCGCGGTGCTGGGGACGGCGGCGCTGACCGTCGCGCTCGCCGCGTGCGGCGGTGACAGCCTGGAGCAGGGCAAGCAGAAGGAGTCCGGGGGCTCCGGCGACTCCGGTGGCGGTAAGAAGGGCTCGCTGGTGGTCGGCGCGGCGGCGTTCACCGAGGCCAAGGTGCTGGCCGAGCTGTACGCGCAGTCGCTGCGGGCCGCCGGATACTCCGTGTCGATCACCACGGTGAAGAATCGCGAGCTGTACGAACCGTCGCTGGAGAAGGGCGAGATCGACGTCGTCCCGGAATACGCGGCGACGATCGCGGAATTCCTCAACGCGAAGGTGAACGGGCCGAAGGCGCCGGAGGACGCGCCCGTCGCGTCCGGTGACGCGACGGCCACCGTCGAGGCGCTGCGGAAGCTCGCCGAACCGCGCGGTCTGAAGGTCCTCGCCGCCGGTGCGGCGGTCGATCAGAACGCCTTCGCGGTGACGAAGGAATTCGCCGCGAAGAACAAGCTGACGACGCTTTCCGATCTCGGTCGCGCGAAGCTGAAGGTGAAGATCGCCGCCGGTGACGAATGCGCGGTCCGGCCGTTCTGCGCGCCCGGTCTGAAGACGACGTACGGGATCGACGTGACCGGGATCGACCCCAAGGGCGTCGGCACCCCGCAAGCCAAGCAGGCGGTGAAGGACGGGGTGGACCAGCTGGTCCTGACCACCACGACGGACGCCACGATCGACGGCTACGGCCTGGTCTTCCTCACCGACGACAAGAAGCTGCAGAACGCCGACAACGTACTGCCGGTGGTGAACGCGAAGGACGCCGGTTCCCCCGAGATAGCCGCCGCCCTGGACAAGCTCACCAAGGTGCTGACCACAGCGGATCTCGCCGAACTCAACCGCAGGGTGGACGCCGAGCGGGCGAAGCCGGAGGACGTCGCCAAGGACTATCTGGTGACGAAGGGGCTGCTCAACAAGTAGACGTCGGGGGAGGGGCGTCGGCTCGAAACGGAACCGGAACGGTTGATATCCACTTCTGATGGCGAGAAGTGGCCAAGAGATTGCCGGGCCGACGCCCCACGCGGCGCCTACGCACGGTAAATTTCAGGCCATGCCACGTGGACGCCACCGCCATTCCCCGCCTCTGCACAAACTGCTGCCTCCCTCAGCGGTCGCCGGCGCCGCGGTCGTGTGCGCCGCGGCGGCCTGGCTGCCCGGCGATCAGGTGCTCGCGCGGCTGCTCGCGTCGGCCGCGGCAGCCGCCGCCGTCACCGGCGCCGTCCTCATGCGCAGTTGGGACCGGAGCGCCGGTCTGCGGGTCGCCGAGCTCGACCGGGCGCGCACCGCCGACCAGTGGAAGGCCGAGGAGCGGGTCGCCGAGCTGGAGTCCGACCTCGAGGAGTCCCGCGCGCTGCGGGCCCGCCTCGACGCCAAGCTCCGCGCCAAGCGCGTCGAACTGGCCGGGCTGCGCGGCGAGCACGCCGACCTGCTCCGCCGGTACGCCACCGCTGAGACCGAGCGCGCCAGCGCCCTGGAGGGCGCGCGCGTCCTGGCCCTGGAGACGGCGGCCGGCACGGCCGCCTCGGCCGCCACCAAGGCCCTGCCCGCCGGTGGGTCCGCACCCACCCCGGAGGCCTTCCGCCGCGCCGCCCAGGCACTTCGCGACCTGCCGCGCAGCGCCGCCGCCCAGCACGCCCGCCGGACCACCGAGGCGGCCCGCGCCCGTGACCTCGCCGAGCGGGCCCGCGAGACGGAGGAGCCGCAGGGGAAGCACGCGGCGACCGCCGCGACCGAGCACACCCGCCCGGCCGCCCCCGCCCTCGCGCTCCCGCCGGCCGCGCCGGTCCCGCCCGCCTCCACCATGGTCCCGGCCGTCCCGACCGCGGCCGCGATCGTCCCGTACGCGGCCCGCAGGCCCGTGCCGCGCCCCGAGGGCGGCTTCGACTTCTTCGGTACGCAGAAGGCGGCGGAGGCCATCGAGGCCGTGCAGAACACCGACCTCGCCGATGTCGTCGGCGAGGAGGTCCTCGAAGAGGTCCTGGCCGCGCAGGCGACGCTCGGCGCCCCGCTGCTCACCCCGATCAGCCCCTCGGGCACCCCCGTCAACGCCCTCGCGCCCCGGGTCACCCCGTCCCGAGCGGTCGGCCAGGTCATCGACCTGACCGCGCACGACGAGACCGAGCAGCTCGACCTGGCCGAACTCCGCGGAGCGGTGAACTCGTGACGCACCGCCTCACCGACCTCACGGCCGGTGGGGCCGCCGAGCGCCGGGACGAACTGCTCGCCCTGTGCGCCCAGGCCTTCTGCGGCGCCCCCTGGCACGAACCGCCGCTCGGCGCCGTACGGACGGTGGACCGGCTGCTGGACTCGGCGGCCGGGCGGCCCGATTACCGGGGCGTCGCCGCGCTCGGCCCCGACGGGGAACTCCAGGGCTTCGCCGCCGGCTGGACCGACACCGCGCTGTCCGGCCGCGAGCCCGCCTTCGAACTCGCCGAACTCGTCGTCGCCCCCGCCCGGCAGGGCCTCGGCCTCGGGCGCGCGCTCCACGACGCCCTGCTCGACGGACCGCCCCCGGGACCCCGGCTCCTGATGACCCTCGACGTACCGGAACTGACCGGGCGGTACGCGCGCTGGGGCTGGACCCTGGTCGAGCGGCGGCGGCCGGCCCGGGAGGAACGGGAGTACGTCGTGATGCGCCGGGAGCGCTGACTCCCGGCGCCCGGCTACTTGTCGATGTCGCCGACGACGAAGAACAGCGACCCCAGGATCGCCACCATGTCGGCGACGAGCGTCCCCGGCAGCAGTTCCACGAGGGCCTGGATGTTGTTGAAGGACGCCGAGCGCAGCTTCAGCCGGTACGGGGTCTTCTCGCCCTTGGACACCAGGTAGTAGCCGTTGACGCCGAGCGGATTCTCGGTCCACGCGTACGTGTGGCCCTCCGGCGCCTTGAGCACCTTCGGCAGCCGCTGGTTGATCGGCCCCGGCGGCAGCTCCGCCATCCGGTCCAGGCAGGCGTCCGCCAGGTCCAGGGAGTTGTGCGTCTGGTCGAGGAGGCACTCGAAGCGGGCCAGGCAGTCGCCCTCCTCGCGCACGGCGACCTTCAGGGTGTCCTGGAGGTCCCCGTAGGCCAGGTACGGCTCGTCACGGCGCAGGTCGAAGTCGACGCCCGAGGCGCGGGCGATCGGCCCCGACACCCCGTAGGCGTGAACCGCCGCCGGGGACAGGACGCCGACCCCGCGCGTACGGCCCCGGAAGATCTCGTTGCCGAGGACGAGCCGGTCGTACACGTCCATCCGCGACCGCACGTCGGCGACGGCCTGCCGGGCCCTGCCCAGCCAGCCGGCCGGCAGGTCCTCCTTGAGGCCGCCGACCCGGTTGAACATGTAGTGCATCCGGCCGCCGGAGACCTCCTCCATCACCGCCTGGAGCTCCTCGCGCTCCCGGAAGGCATGGAAGACCGGGGTGATCCCGCCCAGTTCGAGCGGGTAGGAACCGAGGAACATCAAATGGTTGAGGACCCGGTTCAGCTCCGCGAGGAGGGTACGGGTCCACACCGCGCGCTCCGGGACCTCCATGCCGAGCATCCGTTCCACGGCCATGACCACGCCGAGCTCGTTGGAGAAGGCGGACAGCCAGTCGTGACGGTTGGCCAGCATGATGATCTGCCGGTAGTCGCGCGCCTCGAAGAGCTTCTCCGCGCCCCGGTGCATATAGCCGATCACCGGCTCGGCCTGCCGCACGACCTCGCCGTCGAGCACGAGCCGGAGCCGGAGCACGCCATGGGTCGAGGGATGCTGCGGCCCGATGTTCAGCACCATGTCGGTGCTCTCCGCCGCGCCGCCGATGCCGACCGTCGTCTCCGTCATGCGGTCAGTATCCCCCGAGGCCCGACACGGCCCGGCCGCCCCGACCCGGCACCCGCCGGGTCAGCCAGAGGAAGTCCCCGAGCCCACCGCGCGCGGTGAGCTCCGCGGCCTCCCCGGCGGCGGACAGCGCGCGCAGGTACGCGGCGGGATCGGCCGAGGCGAGGGCCAGCGGAGGGCGCCCGCCCGCCACCCCGAGCCGGCCGAGCGCCTCCCGCTGGGTGACGAGCCCGCCGAGACCGTCCGGAGCCGTCGGGACCTCCGCGCCCCCACCCGCCGCCGCGCACGCGTCCAGGGCCACGTGCGCCGTCAGGTCGCAGGAGCCGTCCGGGACCGGCGGGACCTCGCGGCCCGCGCGGAAGCCGGTCAGGGAGCCGAAGGGCGGCCGGGACGCCCGTACGTGCGCGTAGTCCACGGCCACCGCCCGGCCCGCCGCCAGCGAACCCACCGCCGCCGCCCAGGCCTCGTCCCTGGGCCAGCCGATCTCGGCCCGCGCGCCCGGCTCCGTCAGCGGCCACCAGCGGGCCAGCCACTCCGCGTCCCGGCCGTCGACGGGACCGCCGAGCCGCTCCGTGCCGTCCGGGCGGACCTCCACGTACCTGACGGTGCCCTCCGCGTCCGCCTCGGCCACGTCCACCGGCACGTTGTCGAGCCACTCGTTCGCGAAGAGGAGTCCGCGCGTCCCTCGGGGGATCCGGCCGGTCCACTCGATCCGGGGGTCGAACCCCGTCGGCCGGGGGGCCCGCTCGACGGCGTACGCCCGGACGGTGAGCCCGCTGCCCTCCGTGGCGGCGAGCACCCCGGTGAGGAGTTCACCGCGCCCCGCGCCCACGTCCACCAGGTCGATCCCGGTCGTCCCCAGCTCCTCCGCGACCTCGCCGAGCAGCCGGGCGACGGCCCCCGCGAAGAGCGGGGAGGCGTGCACCGAGGTGCGGAAGTGACCCGCGGGTCCCTCCGGGCGCAGATAGAAGCCCCCCGGGCCGTACAGCGCCCGTTCCGTGGCTTCCCGCCACCCCTGCCACTGACACGTCTCATCCGTCACGGGCCCCAGTCTCCACCTCGGGGAGTACGGGCCCCGCGCCAAGGATCGACCCCACGGTTGATCCCCGCACCTGCCTCCCTTCCCTACTCTGGGTGACGTGCAGCGCCTCTACGACTTCATCCGCAGACACCCGACGGGCGTCGACAGCTTCTGGGCCGTCGTCCTCCTCGGGTTCTCCCTGCTGTGGGTGGGGGAGACCCCTCCGGGGCGCGGTGACCCCGTCGCGTACGGCGTGGTCGCCCTGCTCTTCTCGCTGGTCCTGGCCCTGCGGCGGCGAGCCCCCGAGAAGATGCTGCTGCTCTCGGCGGGACTGGGGCTCGCACAGCTCGGCTTCGGCCTGAGGCCGTTCATCGCCGACTTCGCCATGCTCGTGATCATCTACACGGTCGCGGCGCACGACGGACCCCGCTGGGCGTCCCGGCTCGCGCTCGTCGGCGGACTCTGCGCCTCGCCCGTCTCCCAGCTGAGATGGCCGATGGAGGCCACCGACTCCGGTGCGGCCAAGGTCTTCTTCGTCATCATCATGACCGTGCCGTTCGCGCTCGCCTGGGTCCTCGGCGACTCGCTCCGCACCCGCCGCGCCTACTTCGCGCAGCTGGAGGAGCGGGCCTCCCGGCTGGAGAAGGAGCGCGAGGCACAGGCCAAGGTCGCGGTCGCCGCCGAGCGGGCCCGGATCGCCCGCGAGCTGCACGACGTCGTCGCGCACAACGTGTCGGTGATGGTGGTCCAGGCCGACGGCGCCGCCTACGTCATGGACTCCTCCCCGGAGACCGCGAAGCAGGCCCTGGAGACCATCTCCACCACCGGTCGGCAGGCGCTCGCCGAGATGCGCAGACTCCTGGGCATCCTGCGCACCGGGGAGCACCAGGAGGCCGGGGAGTACGTGCCCCAGCCCGACGTGGGCCAGATCGAGGACCTCGTCGAGCAGGTCCGGGGCGCCGGGCTCACCGTGGACTTCGCCATCGAGGGGAGCCCGCGCCCGCTGCCCAGCGGCGTCGAGCTCACCGCGTACCGGATCGTGCAGGAAGCCCTCACCAACACGCGCAAGCACGGCGGCCCCGATGTCGGCGCCAGCGTCCGCCTGGTCTACTTCGACGACGGGCTCGGGCTGCTCGTCGAGGACGACGGCCGGGGCGCGCCGCAGGAGATGTACGAGGACGGCGGCGCCGACGGCCGGGGCCACGGTCTGATCGGCATGCGCGAGCGGGTCGGCATGGTCGGCGGCACCCTGGACGCGGGACCCCGTCCGGGCGGAGGCTTCCGGATCAGCGCCCTGCTCCCGCTCAAGCCCGCTCACTGACGACCCGAACACGAACCCGAAGGAACCTGATGTCCATCCGCGTGATGCTCGTCGACGACCAGGTGCTGCTGCGCACCGGATTCCGCATGGTGCTCGCCGCCCAGCCGGACATGGAGGTCGTGGCGGAGGCGGGGGACGGGGTCGAGGCCCTGGAGGTGCTGCGGGGGACGGCGGTCGACGTCGTCCTGATGGACGTGCGCATGCCGAAGCTCGACGGGGTGGAGACGACCCGGCGGATCTGCTCCCAGCCCGACGCCCCGAAGGTGCTGATCCTGACCACCTTCGACCTCGACGAGTACGCCTTCTCGGGGCTCAAGGCCGGGGCGAGCGGCTTCATGCTGAAGGACGTGCCGCCGGCGGAGCTGCTCGGCGCGATCCGCTCGGTGCACAGCGGCGACGCGGTGGTGGCGCCCTCCACCACCCGGCGGCTCCTCGACCGCTTCTCGCCGATGCTGCCGTCGACGGGCCGGGAGCCCGAGCACAAGGAGCTGGGGCGCCTCACCGACCGGGAGCGCGAGGTGATGATGCTGGTCGCGCAGGGCCTGTCGAACGGCGAGATCGCCGCCCGGCTGGTCCTCTCCGAGGCGACGGTGAAGACCCATGTGGGCCGCATCCTGACCAAGCTGGGCCTGCGCGACCGGGTGCAGGTCGTCGTCCTCGCGTACGAGACGGGTCTGGTCAGGGCGGGCGGCGGCGCGGCGGGCTGACCCGGGGGCCGGACCCGCTAGCGGAGCACGCTCTCCAGGAAGTCGCTGCCGAGGCGGGCGACGACGGCCACGTCCAGCTGGTGGAGCACGTAACGGCCCCGGCGCTGGGTGGTGACGAGTCCGGCCTTCTTCATGACCGCGAGGTGCCGGGAGACCTCGGGGGCGGTGATGTTGTACGCGTCGGCCAGCTCGCTCGTCGTGCTCGAACCCCGGGCCAGACTGCGGCAGAGCCGCATCCGCATGGGGTGGGCGACGGCCTCCAGACGCCGGGTGACCGCCTCGACGGAGGCCACGCCGCCGGGCTCGCGGTCGGGGACGGGGTACTGGATGACGGGCTGCCAGCCCGGGGCGTAGAGGGCGAAGAGGTGCGGCCAGCCGAAGGCCGTCGGCAGGAACGTCACCGCGGAGCCGACGGCGCTCGCCCGGCCCTGGAGCAGCTTGTCGACGACGATCCGGGAGCCCGCCGCGTCCTCGACCAGGGTCATCGCGGGGGACGCGTCGGCGACGGCCTCCGCCAGGCCCTTGCGCCGCATCAGCTCGGTCTTGTGGCGGGCGTCGGCGGCGAGCTGGACGCGGACACGGCACCAGGTGTCCGCGAAGAAGGCCTCGTCGCAGTCCTCGAGAAGACGCCGGACCCACGCGCGCGTACCGGGCGGATCGGCGAGCATCCGCTCCACGAAGGCGACCTGGCGCGGGCCGCGCGCGGCGGCCAGGTCCAGGGTGCGGCGGCGCATCCGCTCGTCGACGAGCGGCGAGGGAGCGCCTTGCGTGTACTTGCTGTTGCAGGAGATCTCCAGGGCGGAGCCGACGTACTTCTCGTCGTCCATGCGGTCGAGGTCGTCCAGCTCCTCGGCGAGGGTCCCCCGGGGAGATGAGGGCAGCAGGATGTCCGAGCGGGTGGAGTTCCACATGAAGTCGGCCTCGTGGAGCCGGTCCGCGAGCTCCGGCTTCAGCGCCGCCGCCGTCGTCGTGGTCCAGGCGTGGAGCCGGGCGTGGTGCGCGGGCTCGGACAGGGCGTGCAGGGCGGCCCCCAGCTCGGCCAGCGGCGAGGGGCTGAAGGTGATCCGCTCGTGCGGCAGTCCGGTGATGTCGATGGTCACGCTCACCCGTCCATGGTGCGGGGTGGAGAGGGGGTGGTGTCGCGCCGTTTGACGGCGGCCGTCAATCGGCGCGCCAAGGGCTCGGGGCCCGGCGCACGGTGAGGGCATGAACGCGATGCACCAGTACCTCTTCGACGCGTACCGCGCCGCCCGGCTCGGTGAGCCGGCGCCGCCGGCGCCCGGCACCCATGACGTCGCCGTCCTGCGGGCGGTCCGCGAGCGGCGCCGCGCCGAGCGTGAGTGCGCGGGCCGCCCGGCGCGGGGCGTCCTCCGCCACCGCCTCCGAGCGGCCCTCGGCCTCCGCTAGCCCGGCGCGCCGCCCTGGCCCAGCCGCCCCAGGAAGTCCCGTACGGCCGTCCTCACGTCCTCCGCCGTCCACTCCAGGCCCGGTTCCGTCACCGTCACCTCCGTGAACGAGACGCCCGGCGGGCCGCCCGCGCCCGGGGCGAACCAGCGGCGGAAGAGCGCCGTGCCGGTGTCCTCGGTCTGCGCGAGCGCCGCCGCCGTCAGGGCCTCGGGGGCGTACGGCAGCCAGACCTGGAACTGGTGGGTGTGCGGCGTCTCGGGGTGGATCCGGAACCAGCCCGTCCCGGCCTCGGTGAACGCCTCCCGCAGCGCGTCCGCCACCACGCGCGCGTGGGCCACGTACGAGGGGAGCAGGGGCAGTTCGACGTCCAGGCCCCGGAGCGCGGAGAGCGCCGCCGGGTACTGCTGGAAGACCATCCCCCCGTACCGGTGCCGCCAGACCCTGGCCTCCTCCATGACGTCCTCGGGGCCGGCCAGCGCGGCCCCGGACATGCCGCCGAGGGACTTGTAGAACGAGACGTAGACGCTGTCGGCGAGCCCCGCGATCTCCGCGAGCGGACGGCCGAAGCGCGTCGCGCACTCCCAGAGCCGGGCCCCGTCGAAGTGGACCACCGCGTCCCGCTCCCGGGCCGCCTCGACGACCTCGGTCAGCTCCTCCCAGGTCGGCAGGACGAAGCCCGCGTCCCGCAGCGGAAGCTCGAGCATCAGCGTCCCGTAGGGCTCCGGGTGGTCCCGCACCTCCTCGGCCGTCGGCAGCCGGGGCGCGTCGGTGGGGTGGACGGTACGGAGCCCGGAGACGGCCCCGAACGCGCCGTTCTCGTGGACCTCGGGGTGGCCGAGCGGGTGGAGGGCGACGACGGGACTGCCGGTGCGTCCGGCCCAGCAGCGCAGGGCCACCTGCTGGGCCATCGTGCCGGTGGGGAAGAAGACGGCGGCGGGCATGCCGAGCTCCTCGGCGACGCGCCGCTCCAGCACCTCCACGGTGCCGTTGCCGTACGTGTCGAGCGGGGCCCCGCCGTATCCGGCGGTGTCCGCCCAGTCGGCCAGCTCACGCAGGCGCGTGCCGACCGTGCCGTCCACCGAGGTCTGCCCCATCTTGCGCGCGGCCTCGCCCCAGACCTTCGCCCGGTACAGCCGGGCCGCTTCCTCGTCGGGGGGCTCCACGGGGTCTGTCGGGTCCGCGGGGGCCACCGGGTCCGTGCCGTCCACAGGGTCCGTGCCGTCCACGGGATTCACGGGATGCATGCCATTCATGAGCCGATCATCACACCCCGCCCACACCCTGTGGACAGCCACGGAGGAGCACGAAACGCTGGCGTAGCATGACCAGAAATCGTCCGGTACCCGCCGAGGACTGGAACGGAAGGCCGTCCCCACCGTGAACGCACCAGCAGCGCCAGAACCCCGAGCCGAGGACCGACCCGCCCGGCTCACCGTCGGAGTCGTCGGCGCCGGCCGTGTGGGCCCCGCCCTCGCCGCCGCCCTCCGGCTCGCCGGGCACCGCCCCGTCGCCGTCTCCGCGGTCTCCGACGCCTCCCGGCGCCGCGCCGCCGCCCTCCTGCCCGACGTCCCCGTCGTCGAGCCCGCGCGCGTCCTCGCCCTCGCCGACCTGGTCCTGCTCACCGTCCCCGACGACGCCCTGCCCGGGCTGGTCGAGGGGCTCGCCGACACCGGGGCCGTACGGCCGGGACAGCTGATCGTGCACACCTCCGGGCGGTACGGGGCACGGGTCCTGGACCCGGTCCGCCGGGCCGGCGCCCTGCCGCTCGCCCTGCACCCCGCCATGACCTTCACCGGCACCGCGGTGGACGTCCAGCGGCTCGTCGGCTGCTCCTTCGGCGTCACCGCGCCCGGGGAGCTCCGGCTCGCCGCGGAGGCCCTGGTGATCGAGATGGGCGGCGAGCCCGAGTGGATCGCGGAGGACGCCCGCCCGCTGTACCACGCGGCCCTGGCCCTCGGCGCGAACCACCTGGTCACCCTGGTGGCCCAGTCGATGGAACTGCTCCACAAGGCGGGCGTCGCCGCCCCCGACCGGATGCTCGGCCCGCTGCTCGGCGCCGCCCTGGACAACGCCCTGCGGTCCGGGGACGCGGCCCTCACCGGCCCGGTCGCGCGCGGTGACGCGGGCACGGTCGCCGCGCACGTCGCGGAGCTGCGCAAGCACGCGCCCGGCACCGTCGCCGGCTATCTGGCGATGGCCCGCACGACCGCCGACCGGGCGCTCGCGCACGGCCTGCTCAAGCCCGAGCTGGCCGAGGACCTGCTGGGCGTGCTCGCCGACACCCCGGCGGGCGGGACCGGCCCCACCGGAACCGCCGACGGGCCGCAAGGAGACGACCGATGAGCCTGTCCGCCCGTGACCGCGACACCGGTCGCCCGGTCCGCCACCAGCCCGCCGGACTCCTGCGCACCGGCGAGGACCTCAGGGACGCCGCCGCCCACTTCGCCGCCCCCGGCTCCACCGCCGTGGTCATGACCATGGGCGCCCTCCACGAGGGCCACGCCACCCTCATCCGCGCCGCACGCGCGCGCGTGGGGGCCAAGGGCTTCGTCGTCGTCACCGTCTTCGTCAACCCGCTGCAGTTCGGCGCCGGCGAGGACCTCGACCGATACCCCCGCACCCTCGACGCCGACCTCGCCCTCGCCCTCGAATCGGGCGCCGGCGCCGTCTTCGCGCCCTCCGCCGACGAGGTCTACCCCGGCGGCGAGCCGCAGGTCAGGATCACCGCCGGCCCCATGGGCGAGCGCCTCGAAGGCGCCTCACGGCCCGGCCACTTCGACGGCGTGCTGACCGTCGTCGCCAAGCTGCTCCACCTCACCGCGCCCGATCTGGCCTTCTTCGGCCAGAAGGACGCCCAGCAGCTGGCGCTGATCCGGCGCATGGCCCGCGACCTGAACTTCCCGGTCGAGATCGTCGGCGTGGAGACCGTCCGCGAGCCCGACGGCCTCGCGCTGTCCAGCCGCAACCGGTTCCTGTCGGCCGAGGAGCGCCGTACCGCCCTCGCGCTGTCCGGCGCGCTGTTCGCCGCCCGCGAGCGGCTCGCCGCGCAGGAGGCGCTCCGCGCGCGTGCCGCCGCCCTGCCCGGCGCCCAGGGGCGGGCCGAGAACCGCGCCGAGGCGCTCTCCCGGCTCGGCGAGGCACGGGCCGCCGCCGACGCCCACGCGGTCGCGCAGGCCGTCGAGGGCTGCGGGGCCGAGGCCGTCCTGGCCGCCGCCCGTACCGTCCTCGACGACGCCACGAGGAGCGAGCCGCCGCTCACGCTGGACTACCTCGCGCTCGTCGACCCGGCGGACTTCACCGAGGTCGCCGACGACCACGACGGGGAGGCGGTCCTCGCCGTCGCCGCGCGCGTGGGCACCACCCGGCTGATCGACAACATCCCCCTCCACCTCGGAGGCACCATGTCCACCACCCTGGGAGCGAACCCGTGACCGGAATACGGCTGCAGGCCCACGCGCCCGGCTGGGCCATCGACGCCGATGTCGTCGTGGTCGGCTCCGGAGTCGCCGGCCTCACCGCCGCCCTGCGCTGCACCGCGGCCGGGCTCCGCGCGGTCGTCGTCACCAAGGCCCGGCTCGACGACGGCTCCACCCGCTGGGCCCAGGGCGGCATCGCCGCCGCGCTCGGCGACGGCGACACCCCCGAGCAGCACCTCGACGACACACTCGTCGCCGGCGCCGGGCTCTGCGACGAGCAGGCCGTGCGGGTGCTCGTCACCGAGGGGCCCGACGCCGTCCGCAGGCTCATCGCGACCGGCGCCGACTTCGACAAGGACGCCGACGGCGGGATCGCGCTGACCCGGGAGGGCGGCCACCACCGCCGCCGGATCGCGCACGCGGGCGGCGACGCGACCGGCGCCGAGATCTCCCGCGCCCTGGTCGAGGCGATACGGGACCGGGGCGTGCGCACCATCGAGCACGCCCTCGTCCTGGACCTCCTGACGGACGCCGAGGGCCGCACGGCGGGCGTGACCCTGCACGTCATGGGCGAGGGCCAGCACGACGGCGTCGGCGCCGTCCACGCGCCCGCGGTGGTCCTCGCGACCGGCGGCATGGGCCAGGTCTTCTCCGCCACCACCAACCCCAGGGTCTCCACCGGCGACGGCGTCGCGCTCGCGCTGCGCGCCGGCGCGGAGGTCTCCGACCTGGAGTTCGTCCAGTTCCACCCCACGGTGCTCTTCCTCGGCGTCGGCTCCGAGGGCCAGCAGCCGCTGGTCTCCGAGGCGGTCCGGGGCGAGGGCGCCCACCTGGTCGACGCCGACGGGGTCCGCTTCATGCTCGGGCAGCACGAGCTGGCCGAGCTGGCGCCCCGGGACATCGTCGCCAAGGCGATCACCCGCCGGATGGGGGAGCAGGGCACCGACAACATGTATCTCGACGCCCGCCACTTCGGCGCCGAGATGTGGGCGGAGCGTTTCCCGACGATCCTCGCCGCCTGCCGCTCCCACGACATCGACCCGGTGACCGAGCCGATCCCGGTCGCGCCCGCCGCGCACTACGCCTCCGGCGGCGTCCGTACGGACCTGCGGGGCCGTACCACCGTCCCCGGCCTGTACGCGTGCGGGGAGGTCGCCTGCACGGGCGTCCACGGCGCCAACCGGCTCGCCTCGAACTCCCTCCTGGAGGGCCTGGTCTTCGCCGAGCGGATCGCCGAGGACGTCATCTCGGCCGCCCCGCGCGTGCCGGGCGCCCCGGTCGCGCACCCGTCCCCGGTGACCCTGCCGCTGCCCGTGGCCGGCGCCCGGACCCGTATCCAGCGGATCATGACGGCCGGCGCCGGGGTGCTGCGCTCCGAGACCGGCCTGCGGGGGGCCGCCGAGGCCCTCGACGCCCTGCACGGCGACGCCCTCGCGGGCGGCACCGACGACACCAAGGCCGGCGAGCCGGGCGTGGACGCCTGGGAGACCACCAACCTGCTGTGCGTCGCACGCGTGCTGGTCGCCGCCGCCCGCCGCCGCGAGGAGACCCGTGGCTGCCACTGGCGCGAGGACCACCCGGACCGCGACGACACCGACTGGCGCCGGCATCTCGTCGTACGCCTCACCCCGGAGCGCACCCTTGACGTCCGGACGACCGGCACACATGACTTTCCCCCCACCTCCGATGCCCCAAGGGAGCCGTAAGTGACCACGCCCGAGGAAGCCCGTCCGCAGCCCGTGGACGTCCCTCTCATCCAGATCCACACGGTCTCCTCCGACGAGGCGGCCGGCGGCTGCGGCGACGGCTGCGGCTGCGGCGGTGCCGACGAGTTCGAGTGCGGGCTCGACCCGGCGCTGGCCGAGCTGCTGGAGGCCGCCGGACTCGACCCCGTCCAGGTCGAGGACGTCGCCCACCTGGCGATCGCCGAGGACCTCGACGGCGGCGTCGACGTGACGACCGTGGCGACCGTCCCCGAGGACGCCGTCGCCACCGCCGACTTCACCGCCCGCGAGGCCGGTGTCGTAGCCGGTCTGCGGATCGCCGAGGCCGTCCTGTCGATCGTGTGCACGGCCGAGTTCGAGGTCGAGCGGCACGTCGAGGACGGCGCGCGCGTCGAGGCCGGGGACGTGCTCCTCAGCGTCACCGCCCGCACCCGTGACCTGCTCACCGGCGAGCGCAGCGCGCTCAACCTCCTGTGCCGCCTCTCCGGCATCGCCACCGCCACGCGCGCGTGGGCCGACGCCCTGGAGGGCACGAAGGCCGAGGTCCGCGACACCCGCAAGACGACTCCGGGCCTGCGCGCCCTGGAGAAGTACGCGGTCCGCTGCGGCGGCGGCGTCAACCACCGCATGTCGCTCTCCGACGCGGCGCTGGTGAAGGACAACCACGTGGTGGCGGCCGGCGGCGTGGCCGAGGCCTTCAAGGCCGTGCGCGAGCTGTTCCCCGAGCTGCCCGTCGAGGTCGAGGTCGACACGATGGCCCAGGTCCGCGAGGTCCTGGAGGCGGGCGCCGATCTGATCCTGCTGGACAACTTCACCCCGGCCGAGACCGAGGAGGCCGTCGCGCTGGTCGCGGGCCGTGCCGCCCTGGAGTCCTCGGGCCGGCTGACCCTGGAGAACGCGGCGGCGTACGCGGCGACCGGCGTGGACTACCTCGCGGTCGGCGGGCTCACCCACTCCTCCCCGATCCTCGACATCGGCCTCGACCTGCGCGAGGTGCGGGCCTGATGCTGCTCACCATCGACGTCGGCAACACGCACACGGTCCTCGGTCTCTTCGACGGTGACGAGATCGTCGAGCACTGGCGGATCTCCACCGATCCGAGCCGCACCGCCGACGAGATGGCGGTCCTGCTCCAGGGCCTCATGGGCATGCACCCGCTGCTCGGCGTGGAGCTCAGCGACGGCATCGAGGGGATCGCGATCTGCGCGACGGTCCCCTCGGTGCTGCACGAGCTGCGCGAGGTCACCCGGCGCTACTACGGGGACGTCCCCGCGGTCCTGGTGGAACCGGGCGTCAAGACGGGCGTGCCGATCCTCACGGACAACCCCAAGGAGGTCGGCGCGGACCGCGTGATCAACGCGGTCGCGGCCGTCGAGCTCTACGGCGGCCCGGCGATCGTCGTCGACTTCGGTACGGCGACGACGTACGACGCGATCACCACGCGCGGCGAGTACGCGGGCGGCGCCATCGCGCCGGGCATCGAGATCTCGGTCGAGGCCCTCGGGGTCAAGGGGGCCATGCTCCGCAAGATCGAGCTGGCCAGGCCGCGCAGCGTGATCGGCAAGAACACGGTGGAGGCGATGCAGTCGGGCATCGTCTACGGGTACGCGGGCCAGGTCGACGGTGTCGTCGCCCGGATGAAGCGGGAACTGGTCGGGCCGAACGGCGACCCCTCGGACGTGACGGTGATCGCGACCGGCGGCCTGGCGCCGATGGTCCTCGCCGACTCCCGGGAGATCGACGAGCACGAGCCCTGGCTGACCCTGATCGGCCTGCGCCTGGTGTACGAGCGGAACGTCTCCCGCATGTGAGGGAGGCGGGCGGACGGGCGGGGGCCGTCGGCGCGCCGCGATGATCGCTAAGAGAAAATTGTCCGATTAGCGCGTATCGTCGGCCCATGCCCACGCCATACGGATCCCGCGGCGGCATGGCGTTCAGCGCGGACGAGCTGCGTGTGCTCCGCCGTGCCCTCGCCGTCGCCCTCCACCCCGCCCCGCTCCAGGACGAGGACGTCCAGGACACCCTGCGCCTGGCCGAATCCGTGGACGAGGCGGTACGCGAGGCCGGTCGGCTGCGCGCCTTCCTCCTCGCCGACCTGGCCCGCTACCGCGAGGCACTTCCCGGGTCGCTCAGCGGCTATCTGGAGCTCCTCCAGGACGCCCTCGCCGCCGGTTACGACCCCGGGGCCGACGACCTCGCCGCACTGCGCGCCCTGCGCCGCAACCCCGCGGCGGCCGAGCTGCTCGCCCGCTGTCAGATCCTCGCCGAGCGCTCCGTACGCGCGCGCCTGGCCCGGGTCTCCCAGGCCACAGGCGCGCCCTCCGGACGGAGCCCGCAGGGCGCCGTGGTCACCGCGCCCCGGGTCCGGCTGCTCGCCCTGCCCGGCGGGCGCGCCGCGGCCGACGATCCCAAGCCGACGCCCCCGGCGCCCGCCGAGCGTCCGGTGCCCAAGCCCTCCGAGGTGTTTCCGCCGCGCCGGAGGCCCGTACCCCCGCCCCCGCCCGAGGAACGCGTCGCCGGATAGCTAGGCTGGTCGCCATGGACTACGTATCCGCGCTCGTGCCCCCCGTCGTGATGGCCGCGTTCTTCATCGGCCTCGTCGTCACGATCGTCAAGAGCCAGGGCGGCCCGAACAAGGCGAAGGAGGACGCGGTCGTGGACGCCGCGCTCGCCCGCGCCGAGGCGACCCGCCAGGCGGACGGCACTCCCGCCGTCTGAGGCACGCCCGCACCGCCGCAGTGCCCGGGATGTACGACCTTTCGTGGTCGTGCGTCCTTTTTGTTGCGTTTCCTTCCGTCAATGGACACTTGCTGGCGTTTTAAGCACTAAAGTGACGTTGTGCCCCGTCCCCTGGGAGAGCTCGAAGACGCCGTGATGACGCGCGTCTGGCAATGGAACCGTCCGGTGACCGTCCGGGAAGTTCTGGAGGACCTTCAGCAGGAACGGTCCATCGCCTACACCACCGTCATGACCGTCATGGACAATCTCCATCAGAAGGGCTGGGTCCGCCGAGAAGTCGAAGGCCGCGCCTATCGATATACGGCGGTCTCCACCAGGGCCGCCTACGCGGCGGCCCTGATGAACGAGGGATGGGCGCAGAGCGACAATCCGGCAGCCGCGCTCGTCGCCTTCTTCGGGATGATGTCGCAGGAACAGCGCGAGGCCCTCAACGACGCCATCCGGATCGTGCAGCGGGACACCCCGCTCCCCGCCCCGCCCGAGGAGGGCGCCGAGGGATCAGGGGCCCGGGAGCGATAGCGTCCCCCCATGTCGCCGTCCGCTTCCCCGGCCGCTTCCCCGGCCTCCGCCAAAGCCGTCACCGTCCGCAGGGCCCGCACCGGAGACGTCGCCGCGGTCCGCCGCCTCGTCGACCCCTTCGTGAACCGGGGCATCCTGCTCGACAAGGCCACCGTCACCCTTTACGAGTCCATCCAGGAGTTCTGGGTGGCGGAACGGGACGAGGACGCCAGCGTCGTCGGCTGCGGCGCTCTCCACGTCATGTGGGAAGACCTCGCCGAAGTGCGCACTCTCGCCGTGGATCCCGAGTTCAAGGGAGCCGGCGTCGGACATCAGGTGCTGAACAAGTTGTTGCACACCGCCCGATGGCTCGGTGTGCGGCGGGTATTCTGCCTCACCTTCGAAGTCGACTTCTTCGCGAAGCACGGCTTCGTCGAGATCGGCGAGACCCCGGTCGACGGAGATGTCTACAGCGAGCTGCTGCGTTCCTATGACGAGGGAGTCGCCGAGTTCCTCGGTCTCGAACGAGTGAAGCCGAACACCTTGGGCAACAGCCGGATGCTTCTGCACCTGTGACCCGTGCGGATCCCTATGTCCGAATCGCGCACGTTTCCCGCGTGGTCGGGGTTCTGAACCTCTGCCAGGGGTTTGTGTTTTTCCGGGAAAAGCGGTTTCCTTTCCGCGTACTGCATTTTCGATGAAAGGAAATCCGGTGGCACAGAAGGTTCAGGTCCTTCTTGTCGACGACCTCGACGGCGTCGAGGCGGACGAGACCGTGACGTTCGCGCTGGACGGCAAGACCTACGAGATCGACCTCACCACCGCGAACGCGGAAAAGCTCCGTGGTCTGCTCGAGCCGTACACCACGAGCGGCCGTCGTACCGGTGGCCGTACCGCCGGTGCTCGCGGCAAGGGCCGCGCCGTGGCGGCGGGCAGCCAGGACACCGCGAAGATCCGTGCGTGGGCCAAGGAGAACGGCTACGACGTGAACGACCGCGGTCGCGTGCCGGCCACCGTCAAGGCGGCCTACGAGGACGCGAACCGCTGAGGCGACAGCTGCTGAGCCGCCGGCCTCCGGGTCCGCGCACTCAGCAGCCGCGCCCGGTGGCACTCCGAGGCCGCCGCGGCCACCAGACGCACCAGACACGGGGCATCCGCACCGCCCCACGGCGCGGACCGCAGGGCCGGCAGCGAGGACTCGACCTCGCGGCCCGGCGCCGGGGCCCGCAGCCACACGGAGGCACCCGGCGTGCCGGATCCGCCCCGCCCCGGGGGAAGGGGCGCGGTCATCCGGCCGTCGGCCCCCATGGCCGTGAGGTCGAGCGCGATCCCGCCCCACTCCAGCCAGTCGAGCAGACCCGGTAGCTCCTCGGCCGTCCCGGCGGCCACGAGCAGCCGCATCCGGCGCCCCAGCAGGGCCACCGGACCCGTCGCCGGGCCCGTCCGGCGCAGTACGCCCCGGCCGGCCTCGGCGGGCAGCTCGAGGACGTCGAAGCGCAGCCCCGTGACCAGCTGCACCGGCGGACCCGCCACCGTCGCCCAGCCGAGCTCCTGCTCGTACCACCGTGCCAGACCGCCGTCGGGCGGCGTACGGGGAAGCGGGACGGTGAAGGCCATGCCGGGGGAACTCCCGCGAGGGCGTGTTGGTTACGCCCGCGATGGACCGCCTTGGTGACCGTGAGTCCCCGGCCGGACGCGCAAGGTGTCCGTGATGGGGCGTACGCGTGCATTCGGCAGCGCAAGGGTGTTCGCTGGTAGCGGAGGGAACCGGGGTGCGCCGCATGGAGTGTCAGTCCTTACGGGTAAGACATTCCTAGTGGAGAGGGGCGACTCGCGGGCTTCGGCGTCTCACGTTCGCCATCGGCGTACTGATGGCGCGGGTAACTACTTGGCCTGCGGGAACATCGTCTCGCACCATCGGGTTGGAGCATTTGTCGGCTGTTCGGCAGCAGGTCTCCCCGCGGAAGGTGGGGTGATCCGGACGGATGTCGGCAGTTGGAATGAGCGGTCCCCGCTTGCGGGACTAAGCTGCGGAAGGACAGGGAGGGGATCGACCCCTAACTGACTGACCGCTCTGAGGAGCGATTAACGATGTTCGAGAGGTTCACCGACCGCGCGCGGCGGGTTGTCGTCCTGGCTCAGGAAGAAGCCCGGATGCTCAACCACAACTACATCGGCACCGAGCACATCCTTCTGGGCCTTATCCACGAGGGTGAGGGTGTCGCCGCTAAGGCCCTGGAGAGCCTCGGGATTTCGCTCGAGGCGGTCCGCCAGCAGGTTGAGGAGATCATCGGGCAGGGGCAGCAGGCCCCGTCCGGGCACATCCCCTTCACCCCGCGTGCCAAGAAGGTCCTGGAGCTCTCGCTCCGTGAGGCCCTCCAGCTCGGCCACAACTACATCGGCACCGAGCACATCCTGCTCGGCCTGATCCGCGAGGGCGAGGGCGTCGCCGCCCAGGTCCTCGTGAAGCTGGGCGCCGACCTCAACCGGGTGCGGCAGCAGGTCATCCAGCTGCTCTCCGGCTACCAGGGCAAGGAAGCCGCCACGGCCGGCGGTCCTGCCGAGGGCACCCCCTCGACGTCCCTGGTCCTCGACCAGTTCGGCCGGAACCTCACCCAGGCGGCCCGCGAATCCAAGCTCGACCCGGTCATCGGGCGCGAGAAGGAGATCGAGCGGGTCATGCAGGTGCTGTCCCGCCGCACCAAGAACAACCCGGTCCTCATCGGCGAGCCCGGCGTCGGCAAGACCGCCGTCGTCGAGGGCCTGGCGCAGGCCATCGTCAAGGGCGAGGTGCCCGAGACCCTCAAGGACAAGCACCTCTACACCCTGGACCTCGGCGCGCTGGTCGCCGGCTCCCGCTACCGCGGTGACTTCGAGGAGCGCCTGAAGAAGGTCCTCAAGGAGATCCGCACCCGCGGCGACATCATCCTGTTCATCGACGAGCTCCACACCCTCGTGGGTGCGGGCGCCGCCGAGGGCGCGATCGACGCCGCCAGCATCCTCAAGCCGATGCTGGCCCGCGGTGAGCTCCAGACCATCGGTGCCACCACGCTCGACGAGTACCGGAAGTACCTGGAGAAGGACGCGGCCCTCGAGCGCCGCTTCCAGCCCATCCAGGTCGCCGAGCCGTCGCTGCCGCACACCATCGAGATCCTCAAGGGTCTGCGCGACCGGTACGAGGCCCACCACCGGGTCTCCATCACCGACGAGGCGCTCGTCCAGGCCGCGACCCTGGCCGACCGGTACATCTCGGACCGCTTCCTCCCGGACAAGGCGATCGACCTGATCGACGAGGCCGGCTCCCGGATGCGCATCCGCCGGATGACCGCGCCGCCGGACCTCCGCGAGTTCGACGAGAAGATCGCCGGCGTCCGCCGCGACAAGGAGTCCGCGATCGACTCGCAGGACTTCGAGAAGGCCGCCTCGCTCCGTGACAAGGAGAAGCAGCTCCTCGCCGCGAAGGCCAAGCGCGAGAAGGAGTGGAAGGCCGGCGACATGGACGTCGTCGCCGAGGTCGACGGCGATCTGATCGCCGAGGTCCTCGCGACCGCCACCGGCATCCCGGTCTTCAAGCTGACCGAGGAGGAGTCCAGCCGCCTGCTCCGCATGGAGGACGAGCTCCACAAGCGCGTCATCGGGCAGAAGGACGCCGTCATCGGCCTCTCGCGGGCCATCCGCCGTACGCGTGCCGGTCTGAAGGACCCGAAGCGCCCCGGTGGCTCGTTCATCTTCGCCGGTCCGTCCGGTGTCGGTAAGACCGAGCTCTCGAAGGCCCTCGCCGAATTCCTCTTCGGCGACGAGGACGCGATGATCTCCCTCGACATGTCGGAGTTCAGCGAGAAGCACACGGTTTCGCGGCTCTTCGGTTCGCCGCCCGGATACGTCGGCTACGAAGAGGGCGGCCAGCTCACCGAGAAGGTGCGCCGCAAGCCGTTCTCCGTCGTCCTCTTCGACGAGGTCGAGAAGGCCCACCCCGATATCTTCAATTCCCTTCTCCAGATCCTGGAGGACGGTCGTCTGACCGACTCCCAGGGCCGGGTCGTGGACTTCAAGAACACGGTCATCATCATGACGACCAACCTCGGGACCAGGGACATCTCGAAGGGCTTCAACCTGGGCTTCGCCGCCCAGGGCGACACGAAGTCCAACTACGAGCGGATGAAGGCGAAGGTCAGCGACGAGCTGAAGCAGCACTTCCGCCCCGAGTTCCTCAACCGCGTGGACGACATCATCGTCTTCCCGCAGCTGACCCCGGAGGACATCCTCCAGATCGTCGACCTGATGATCGGTCGCGTCGACGAGCGCCTCAAGGACCGGGACATGGGCCTCGAGCTCTCCCAGTCCGCGAAGGAGCTGCTGTCCAAGAAGGGTTACGACCCGGTCATGGGCGCCCGGCCGCTGCGCCGGACGATCCAGCGCGAGATCGAGGACACGCTCTCGGAGAAGATCCTCTTCGGCGAGCTGCGCCCCGGTCACATCGTGGTCGTGGACACCGAGGGCGAGGGTGAGGAGCGCACGTTCACCTTCCGCGGCGAGGAGAAGACGGCGCTGCCGGACGCCCCGCCGATCGAGGCCACGGGCGGCACGGGCCCGAACCTGTCGAAGGAAGCGTGACGCCGCGCTGAGCAGACAGCGCTGTGAAAGGGGCGGCCCCGGAACCCGATGGTTCCGGGGCCGCCCCTTTTGCCGTCCGGTCGCCGCCGCGGCCGTCTATTCGACGGTGAGCCGGTCACCGAGGGCGGCGGCGCCGAGGATCTGCTTGCGGGGGAAGGACGTGATGTTCACGATCACATGGGGCAGGTCGTGGAGCGGGGTGAGGTCCAGTGTCCCGGCGGAGTCCGGGACACCGCCGATCCTGAGGTAGGCGAGCGCGCTCAGCCGCGCCACCGCCGTCAGATCCGTCAGCCGGGGGCAGCGCGACAGGTAGAGGCCGGTGAGCCGGGCGCAGTCCACTCCGCTGAGGAAGCCGAGGCCGGTGAGCCGGGTGTTCTGGGCGAGCCCGAGGAAGCGCAGCCTCCGCCCGCTGAGGCCGCTGAGGAGTTCGGGTGCCTCGAAGTCCCCGTAGAGGTGGACGCTCGGGTGGTCCGGCAGGTGCCGCAGCTGTTCCACCCCGGTCACCATGATGGGGGCGTCCGGGGTGAGGTGCGGGGCGATCTCCCGCGCGTACGCCTCAAGGGGGAACTGGCTCCAGACGCCGGAGAACCTGTCCGCCTCTCCCGCCTCGGCGAATGCGCGGGCGTACGGCAGGGCCTCCCGGCCGCCGATCGTGAAGACCAGATGGACGATGGTGCCGATGGCCTCCCTGGACACCTCCGCGGGGCCGGGCAGCAGTGGCAGTACGTAGCCGCCCAGGCGGGCCAGCTGCCCCACCTGCTCGGTGTTGCGCGGTGGGATCACCGACTTCACCGCCTTCCGTACCCGTCCGTGCAGGGCGCCGTCCAGCCAGGCCGCGTGCTGGGCCGCCAGCGCCGCCAGGACGTACAGCGTGGTCTTCAGGTCCCGTTTGCGGGTGGCCGATCCGGCCGTGAGGAGGCCCTCGACCAGAGTGGGCAGGTCACGGCGGGTGCAGTGGCCGGCCGCCAGGAGCAGGACGTCGTGCCACTGCTGGTCGTGGGCGTGCCGCAGGGCCTCCTTGAGCTGGTCGTCCTCCACCAGTTCCTTCGCCGCCAGGAAGTCCTGGAAGGTGCGGTGGGCGAACTGGAAGACGCCGTCCGTGCGCTCCTGGAGCAGGCCGCTGCGGTTCAGGAGATGGGTGAGGATCTGCTCAGGGGTGCCCTGGGCGGCGACCCTCGGCATGCCCGGCAGGGCGCGGGCGAGCTGGTGCAGGGCCTGTTCCCGGGTGAACTCGGTCTGGCCGCCCCGGACCAGCCAGGCCGCGAGCCGCTGGAGGAGTTCGGTGTGCTCGTCGACCGTCATGCCGATGCCGTCGGGGGTGCGGATCCCGCGCTGTTCGTCGCGGACGCCGAGCAGCAGGTGCAGCGCCGAGGAGTAGAGCGCCCAGCGGGTCTCGGGCAGGAAGCCCTCCCGTAGCCGGTGCAGGGCGCAGATGACCGCGCAGAGCAGCGGGGTCCGGGCGAGATCGGCCAGGGCACGGTTGTGGCGGAACTGCTGGGCCAGGTCGCGTTCGAGGTCGGCGAGGTTCCGGTCGGGGTCTCCGTCCAGCCGGGCGGCGGCGTGCCAGGCCGCGACGAAGGCCTGGATGTCGGCGTCCCGGAGCGGGAGGAGGGCCAGTTCCTCGAACTGCTCGGAGCCGAGCCAGTCGGGGGCGACGGCGAAGGGCCGTACGGTCGCCACGCACCGGGTGCGGGGGTAGCGGGCGAGCAGCTGGGAGAGCCAGGTGTGGGCGGCCTCGCGCTCCTCCGCCGGGACCTCGTCGAGGCCGTCGACCAGCAGCAGGCCGCGCCCCGCGTTGAGGACCCGGCCGGCCCAGCCCTCGGGGGCGGGGTCGATCATGAGCCCCGAGACGCGGGCCAGTTCGGCGGGGGAGGGATAGCCGTTGCCCCGGGCGCGCAGGGTGCGCAGCGGGACGACGAAGGGGACGAGGCCGTTCAGCTCGGCGAGGTTGGGCCCCAGGGTCCCGGCGGCGGCGTGCGCGGCCAGCCACCACACCAGGGTGGTCTTCCCGGCCCCGGCGTCGCCCCGGAGGAGGACGCGCGGCCGGGAGGCGAGCAGGTCGTCGATGCGCTGCGGGACGCGATCGGGCGAGCCGGGGGTCCTGGACGCGGCCTCCAGGGAGAGGTAGGCGGTGTCGAGGTCCCACTGGGAGGCGCGCTTGCCCAGCTCGTCGAGGCCGAAGATCCGGGTGCGGCGGTAGGAGGCTCCGACGGCCTCCGCGTACTCCTCCTCGTACGGCCGGTCATGGGGGTGCGTGCCGGTGATCCGTACCGGTGGGGCGACGTCGGGGGGAAGCCACCGCCGTACTTCCTCGTCCGCGAGGACGGCGGTCAGGGGTACGCACTCCAGGCGGCGGTGGCCGCGTCCGCGCGGTACGGCGCGGACGATGCCGAGGAGTCGCCCGTCGGCGAGGACGGGGGCGCCGGAGAGGCCCGCGAGGGGCGAGGGGCCGTCCTCCGTGCCGGTGACGGGAGGGTGGTCCAGCTCGACGGTCAGGGTGCGGCGGAGGAGTCCGGCCATGGGCAGGACGGTGCCGGTGAACTGGTCGACGTCCGGCTTCTGGCCCTCGTACCGCTGGATCCGGGGGAAGCCGACGATCTCGCAGCCGGGTATCGGGCGGTCGGTGGCGAGGGCGCTGAACAGGGGCGGGACGCCGAGGAGATGGCCGGACTGGAGGAGGGCGGCGTCGAGGCGGTCGTCGGACCAGACGACCGACAGCCGTCCCGGTACCGCCCTGTGCGGGGCGGCGGCCGTGGCGCTGCGGGCGCCGCCGAGGACATGGGCACTGGTCAGGACGAGGGTCGGGGTCAGCAGGACCCCGGTGCCCTGCTGCTCGCCGAGCACGGCGAGGACGGAGGTGGCGGCGGTGGCGGGGGTGAGGTCGCTCACCGGGCCTCGGGCCCGCCGCCGAAGTCGGACAGGTCCGCGCCCTCGTCGTTGCCGACGAGCCAGGGTCCGGCGGTCGTGGCGTTCCGGGGCTTGAGCGTGAAGGAGACCCGGTGGGTCTCGCCCCGGGTGCGGGAGGCGTCCGCGCCGGCCTCGACGACCCAGGCCTTGACCTTGCCGCCGGCCTTCACCTCCTTGCGGAGTTCGATGGTGAACTCCATCTCGATGTCGCCCACTTCGAAGGCGACGGGCTGGCCGGTCGCCCGTGTGGCGGCGGCGACGAGCTGGTCGCGTACGGAGGCGATGGCGTCGGCGAGTTCGATGTCGGTCATGACCATGAACGTATCGGGGGAGGTGGGAGGCGGTCAGGTCATGGGCGGATCTCGACCGTGGCGGCGAGGGCCTCAGCGCCGGTGAAGCCGCCGCTGAGGACGTGGACGGACCGGAGTCGCGCCAGGGACGCCAGCGGGGTGAGGTCGTGGACCTGCCCCGCGGGGTTGCCGTAGAGGGACAGCACACGCAGGTCGGGGAAGGCCCGGACGATGGTGTCCAGCGGTGCGGCGGAGCCGGAGCAATGCACCGACAGACCGAACGCCTGCGGCAGCCGCAGCGAAACCGGGACGCTCTTCACGGTCTCGGCCTCGAGGTCGAGGACGGAGAGTTCGTCCAGGGCGGCCACCTCATGCCAGTCCTGCTCGCTCAGCACGGCGGCTTCGTGGAGGGCGAGATCCTCGAGGCCGCTCAGGTGGCGGAGGAATCCGAGCCCGTCTGCGGGAGAGCTGTACAGGACGAGACTCCGCAGACTGTTCCCGGAGGGGAGGCGGCGCAGGAACGGGGCCAGGGCACCTGGCATCCGCACGCTCCGCGCCTCACCCAACGCCCCGTGGAGCATGGCCATGCCGTCGAGGGTGAGGCTCGGACTTCTGCGCAGGTCGAGGCGCTCGGGGCGCAGCCCGAGGCGGGCGATCTCGGTTGCCTGTTCGTCGGACACCAGCGTGAAGTCGAGTCCGTCCGGATCGAGTCGGGCGGTGATCTCCTCCGCGTAGGGGGCGGTCGCGAACCGGGCCCAGCCCCACATCAGCTGGGAGCGGACGCCCAGGGACGGATGGTCCGTGAACCGGGCGAGGTACGGCAGCGTGGCGTCGTCCGTGATGTGGGTCGCCGTGATCATCAGGTTCTCCGCCACCTCGTCGTCCAGCCCCTCCGGGCCCGGCAGCAGGTCCAGGACCGCCCGTCCCACCGACGCCAGCTCCCGGGCCTCGTCCGCGTCGCGCGGCGGGATCACCTCGGCCGTGCGGGCCAGGATCCGTTCCCGGATCTCCGGTGCCACCTCCGTCGCGTGGTCCAGCGCCGTCGCCGCCACCACCAGGACGCGGAGCTGGGTCCGGCGGTCCGGTGCCGCGTCCGCCGCCTTCAGCAGCTCGTCGAAGATCTCCGCGCACTCGCGCGGGCGCGCGTGCCCGACGGCCATGCGGATGACGTCCTCCCACTGGTCGTCCGCCGCGTGCCGGACGAGGACGCCGATGTCCCAGCGGTCCACGAGGGCCTTCGCCGCCAGATAGTCCTGGAAGGTGCGGTGCACGAAGTCGACCGTGTCCGCGGTCGGCTCGCGCAGGAGACCGCTGCGGTGGAGCAGATGCGTGAAGACGGTGCCGGGGTCGCACCCGGCCGCCTCCGTGATCGCGGGCACGGCCTCCCGTACGACGTCCTGCGCGTGCGCGCGGTCCATCGTCGTGCGGCCGTTGAGCGTCAGCCAGTACGCGATCCGCTGGATCAGCTGGATCTGCGGGGTCTCGCCGAGGTCGATCCCGTACGGGGTCCCCATGTCCCGCTCGCGGTCCCGGCGCGAGAGCAGCATCGAGAGGGCCGCGTCGTACAGCGCCTTCCGGCCGCGCGGCAGGAAGCCGCGCCTGCCGTGGTGCAGGGCGCAGATCAGACCGCACATCAGAGGGTTGGTGGCGAGCTGCGCGACGTCGGCCGTCGTGCGCAGGGCGTCGAGGAGGGGCTGTTCGTACGGTGCCGCCTCCGGTCCCGCCGCCCGGTGCCAGCGGCGGACGAAGGTGGTGACCGCGGCTGAGGACATCGGGGCGAGGGTGAGTTCCGCGAAGCCGTCCGGGGCGAGCCAGTCGTCGCGCACGGCGGTGGGGCGTGAGGTCACGAGCCAGCGGTTGCCCTCGTAGGCGTCGAGGAGGTCCCGGAGCCAGCGGCGGGCGCGGTCCCGCTCGGCCTCGGGGATCTCGTCGATGCCGTCGACGAGGACCAGTCCGCGCCCGGCGGCGAGGACGCGGTCGGCCCAGCCCTCGGGTGCGGGAAGCGGGCAGTCGACGGCGGAGAGGAAGCGGTCGGGGGTGGGGAGCCGCTCGCCGTGGCGGGTCAGGGCGCGCAGGGGGAGGACGAAGGGGACGCGGTCGCGGAGGTACGCCGTGTCGTCCGCGAGGTCCTCGCGTGCGGCGGAGACGGCCAGCCACTGGATGAGGGTCGTCTTGCCGGAGCCGGCCGTGCCGCGCAGCAGGACCTTGTCGTGGCGGGTGAGGATCCGGTCGGCGGGGCCGCCGGAGAGGTCGCCCCGGAGGATGGCGGTGGCGGTGTCCGAGAACCCGGTGCTCGGGTTCTCGGAGAGCCCGTCCGCCGGGTTCTCCGCGAACACCCTCTCCACCCGGCGTGCGTACTCCCGCTGCATCATGCTCAGCGTCATGGGTCCTCCCGTCGCCTCCAGCGACAGGTACGCCACGTCCAGCGGCCACTTCTCCGGGGCGTCCCTGAGGTCCACGCCGTAGATGGTCAGTCGGCCGTGCTTCTTGGCGAGGTGGGCCAGATAGCGGCGTTCGAACTCCGTGTCCCGGCCGTCCTGCCGTGGGGTCCTGCGGATGACCTCGTCGACCTTCGCGATGAGTTCCCGCTGGCCACGGGTCTGCTCCACCAGGCTGCGGGCCACGAAGGTGGAGCGCTGGGTGAAGAAGTCGAGGATGTGGAGGCAGGCCCACTGCGTCATCGACTCCAGGTAGAGGACCGAGTCGGTGGACAGGCCGTCCGGGGCGGGGGCCGCCGCGCGCAGGCGGCGGGCGAGGTCGAGATGGCCGAGGCGGACCGCCTGGACGTCGTCCATGTCGAGGTCGCCGAGGGCGATCAGGGTGGCGGCGAGGGTGTCGGTGACGGCCTCGGCCTCGTCGGCGGGGAAGGGGCGCTCGCCGGGCCCGGCGTCGCTCCCCCGCAGTGAGCGCTCGACCAGCGTCGACGCCAGCTTCCGGACGTCCTTCTCGGTCAGCGTGCGCTTCTCGCCGCGGAAGGAGACCAGCGAGGAGAGCCGGACCTTGCCGGACCGTCCCGTGAGACCGGCCCCCGGACCCTCGCTGACCAGCAGTTTCTTCAGGAGCGGGCCGATCGCGGCCGAAGCGAGGCGTGTGCCGATGAGTGCCGGTTCCATCTGTGTCCCCCCATGGGTCCCCGAAGCGGTCAGCGTAGTGCGGGAGGGGCCTCGGGGCGGGCCGGTCGCGTGACCCAGGTCCCATTCGGGGCCGGTGTCTGGTGACAAGGCGCACAGGGCTTTGGGGGGGTACTAGCCGGAATAGTGGTGCCCTTTGGTGTCGATTCGGGACGTTCCTGAGCGAATCGTCGGGACTTTGGTCCCGAGGGGTCCCGAACCGGACGCGAGGCGGCGTTTTCGGCGGTTCCGGGCATCCGTGACATGCGGATAAACCGATTCGCTTGTGCCGTTATGTCCGATTTCAGGGATGGGTCCGGAGGTCGTCAAGGGCTGAACTTCTCCGGAGATCGCTACGAGGTGATGTCGTAGATGGGGGGTTTTGGGCTGGATGGGGGTCCGGGTTACCAAGGATGAGCAAGCCCGGCGCCGCACCGTTCGCGTCGGGCCTCGCACATTCCGTTCCGCCCTACCCGGAGGTTTTCCCCCGTATGTCGAAGCGCGTCATGAACCCCGCCGCCCGTGTCACCGTCGTCGCTCTCGCCGCCGCCGGCCTGGGAGCGTCGCTGGTGGCCGGAGCTGGGTCCGCCTTCGCCGCCGAGGGCAAGGTCGCCGCCCCGGTAGCGCTCACCGCGTCCGCCGCCGTCTCCGCCCAGGCCGAGGCCCAGGCCCACGTCGCCGCCCAGGTGAAGGCCGCCGCCGCGAAGGCGAACGCCAAGACCGTGGCCGTGAAGGCCGCCGCCACGCAGCACATCGTCGCCGCCAAGAAGGCCCCGTCCTGGGTCAAGCCGGTCAGCGCCTACACGCTGAGCGCCAGCTTCAACCAGGGCGGCGCCATGTGGGCCCACAAGCACTCCGGCCAGGACTTCGCCGTCCCGACCGGCACCCCGGTCAAGGCCGCGGCCGCCGGCACCGTCGTGAAGGCCGGCCCGAACGGCGGCGGCGACGGCCCCGCGTACGGCAACGCCATCGTCGTCAAGCACGCCAACGGCAAGTACTCCCAGTACGCCCACCTGTCGAAGATCAAGGTGCACATCGGGCAGAAGGTCGGCGCCGGCCAGCAGATCGCCCTCTCGGGCAACACCGGCAACTCCTCCGGCCCGCACCTGCACTTCGAGATCCGCAACACCCCCAACTACGGCTCCGCCGTGAACCCGGCCGCCTTCCTGCGGACCCACGGCGTCTCCATCTGAGCGTCCTGAGCGCCCTGGGTCGCCGGGGCCTCGACCGGGCGCGCCCGGTCCAACCGCACAGAACGCTCTACACGGCCCCGTGGGCCTGATTGAGCAGATCGAGGGCGACCTCGAGGGTGGCCTTGTGCTTCTCCTCGGGGTCGCCCTCGATGTTCTGCGTGAAGAACGTGCCCGCGTGCAGGGTGAAGATCGCGCTGACGCAGCGCACCTGGTCCACCATCGCGAAGTCCGGCTCCTGGATCAGCCCGGTCAGTTCGAGCATGCGCTCCTTGAAGGTGAGGCCGACGCTGAGCTCGCGGACCGTCGCCTGGTTCTCCTGCATGAAGCGGAAGAGCGGGGCCGCCGCGCGCAGCGCCACCTGGTAGCGGCGCAGTACCTCCTGGCGGGTCTCCAGGGTGCGGGGCTGTTCCCGGGCCCAGGCGATCAGCTCGTCCATGGGCCGGGTCAGGTCGTCGAAGATCCCGACGAGGATGTCTTCCTTGGTCTTGAAGTGGTAGTAGAGGGCCGCCTTGGTGACGTCGAGGCGTTCCGCGATCTCGCGCAGGGAGGTCTTCTCGTAGCCCTGCTCGGCGAAGAGGTCGAGGGCCACGTCCTGGATGCGCTGGCGGGTGTTGCCTCGGGCCATGACTGCCCTCCACTTTCCAAAGAACTTACTTGACGACCGGCAAGTTACGGGTCTACTTTCCCCAGTGTAGTAACTAGCCGGGCGGCAAGTAAGGGACTGACATGGCGGCGCAACAAGACACGGTGAAAACGGTGCAGGGGGAATCGGAGCCGCAGCCACGCAGCGTCCGCGTCGTCCTCCTCGCCCTGATGATCGCGATGCTCCTCGCGATGCTGGACAACATGATCATCGGCACCGCGATGCCGACGATCGTCGGTGAGCTCGGTGGCCTGGAGCACCTCTCCTGGGTCGTCACCGCCTACACCCTGGCCACCGCCGCCTCGACCCCCCTCTGGGGCAAGGTCGGCGACATGTTCGGCCGCAAGGGCGTCTTCCTCACCTCGATCGTGATCTTCCTGATCGGCTCGGCGCTCAGCGGCATGGCCCAGGACATGGGCCAGCTCATCGGCTTCCGCACGATCCAGGGCCTCGGCGCCGGCGGCCTCATGGTCGGCGTGATGGCGATCATCGGCGACCTCATCCCGCCCCGCGAGCGCGGCAAGTACCAGGGCATGATGGCCGGCGTGATGGCCCTCGCCATGATCGGCGGCCCGCTCGTCGGCGGCACCATCACCGACCACTGGGGCTGGCGCTGGTCCTTCTACATCAACCTGCCGCTCGGCGCCGTCGCCCTCGCGATGGTCAGCACCGTCCTGCACCTGCCGAAGAAGCAGCGCGCCACGGGCACCCGGATCGACTTCCTCGGCGCCGCGCTGCTCACCGTCGGCATCACCGCGATCGTCCTCGTCACCACCTGGGGCGGTACGGAGTACGCCTGGGGCTCGGCCACCATCATCGGCCTCGCGGTCGGCGGAGCCCTCGCCCTCGCCGCCTTCCTGTGGGTGGAGACCCGGGCGAGCGACCCGATCATGCCGCTGCACATCTTCCGCAGCCGCAACTTCACCGTGATGTCCCTGATCGGCTTCGTCACCGGTTTCGTGATGTTCGGCGCGGTCCTCTACCTGCCGATCTTCCAGCAGTCCGTCCAGGGCGCCTCGGCGACCAACTCCGGTCTGCTGCTCCTGCCGATGCTGCTGTCGATGATGGTCGTCTCGCTGCTCGTCGGCCGGTTCACCACCAGCACGGGCAAGTACAAGATCTTCCCGATCGTGGGCGGCGCGCTCATGACGGCCGGCCTCTTCCTCCTCTCCACGATGGACACCGGCACCTCCCGGCTGACCTCGGGCGTCTACATGGCCGTCCTCGGCGCCGGCATGGGCTTCCTCATGCAGATCACGATGCTGGTCGCCCAGAACAGCGTGGAGATGAAGGACATGGGCGTCGCCTCGTCCTCCACCACCCTCTTCCGGACGCTCGGCTCCTCCTTCGGCGTCGCGATCATGGGCGCGCTCTTCACGAGCCGCGTCCAGGACGAGATGGCCACGCGCGGCGGGTCCGGGATCACCGAGCGGACCGCCCAGCTCGACGCGGCGAGCCTCGCCAAGCTGCCGGCGGCGCTCCGCGAGGCCTACCAGCACGCGGTCTCCGCCGGTACCCACGGCGCCTTCGTGGTCGCCGCCGCGGTCTCCGTCCTCAGCTTCGCCCTCGCCTTCCTCGTCAAGGAGGTGGCGCTCCGCGGCGCCGGTCCCGCGGCGGAGCCGAAGGCGTCCTCGGACGACGAGAGCGCGAAGGTCGACCAGAAGGTCTGACGGTCCGACCCGAAAGCGGAAGCGGTACGTACGGCGGTGGGGCCGGTCCCGGTACAGGGGCCGGCCCCACCGCCGTACCCCCGGAAACCGGTCCGCCGGAAATCCAGCCCGACTGAGATACGACCCGACCGGGACTCAGTCCGACGAAGTCCGCGACTCCGCCGCCCGCTGCTCCAGCTGGCACAGCTCCGCGGGCCGCAGCATCGGGAAGCTCCCCGTGTTCGTCGGCGCGTGGTCCGGCAGCCACAGCACGGCGATCGCGCCGGCCACCCCGTTCGGCGCCGTCTCGGACGCCACGTTCCGGAAGGTGAGCCGGGCGCCCAGGACCCGGGCCTGGCCCGACGCGATGGTCAGGCCCAGACCGTGGCCCTGCCCCGCGCGGTCGCTCGTGCCCGTACGGAAACGGCTCGGGCCCTCCTTGAGGAGCGCCTCGGGGAAGCCGGGGCCATGGTCCCGGACGCGTACGACCCGGCCTTCGACGGTGACCTCGACCGGCGGCTTGCCGTGCTTGGCGGCGTTCGCGAGGAGATTGCCGAGGACGCGTTCAAGCCGCCGGGGGTCGGTGTTCACCCAGGACTCGTGGACGACACGGACGACCACCTCGGGGTCCAGTGCCCGCACCCGCCGCTCCACGAACTCACCGAGCGCGATCTCCTGCAGCTCCGCCCGCTCCGAGGCGCTGTCCAGCCGGGCCACTTCGAGCACGTCCTCGACCAGTGTCCGCATCGCCTGCGCCCGGTCCCGTACCAGCTCCGTGGGGCGGCCGGGCGGCAGCAGCTCGGCCGCGGTGAGCAGCCCGGTCACGGGGGTGCGCAGCTCGTGCGCGATGTCGGCGGTGACCCGCCGCTCGGCCTCGATCCGTTCGTTGAGGGCGTCGGTCAGGGCGTCGACCGCCCACGCGAGGTCGTCGGTCTCGTCCCGTACGACTCCGCCGACGGCGTCCCGCACCCGTACGTCCGTGTTGCCCTGGGCGACCCGCCCGGCCGCGACGGCCGCCTTCCGCAGCCGCCGCGAGAGCTGGCCGCCGATGAGCACGCCGAGCGCGCAGCCGCCGAAGACGACCGAGACCGAGCCGATGACCAGGGCCCGGTCCAGATCGCTCATGATCGTGGCGCTGCGGTCGGCGAAGGGGATGTGGAGGGAGAGCACGTCGCCGTTGGCGAGCGGCACGGCGGCCCACACGTCGGGCGGCCCGCCGTGCCGGTGCTCCTGTACGTAGGTGCCGCGCCGCCGGTCCCGCATCAGCTGGTCGAGCTGGGCGGGCAGCGAGGGGTCGTTGATCTTCGTGCCGAAGCGCGGTTCCTTGGGCTTCGAGGTCTCGTACATGCGCTGGGCGAACAGCAGCCGCTCCATCTGTACCTCGCGCGCGTTGTCGAGCATCGAGATACGGGCGGCGTTGTGCACGACCACGCTCAGGGTGACGGCGATCAGCGCGCCGACCGCCGCGATGGCGACGGCGATCTTCCAGCGGACCCCGGTCCGCAGCGGGAGCAGCTTCATCCGGTCCGCGCCCTAGCTCTTGAGCTTGTAGCCGAAGCCGCGGACCGTCTCGATCCTGTCCTGGCCGATCTTGGCGCGCAGCCGCTGCACATGGACGTCGACGACCCGGGTGTCGCCGCCCCAGCCGTAGTCCCAGACCCGCTCCAGGAGCTTGTCCCGGGAGAGCACGGTGCCGGGCGCGGAGGAGAACTCGAGGAGCAGCCGCATCTCGGTCGGGGTCAGCCCGACCGTCGTGCCGCCCTTGCGGACCTCCATGCCCTCGGTGTCGACCTCCAGGTCGCCGAAGACGAGGAGGCCGCCGCCGTCCGCCGCGCCCTCGCCGTGCTCACCGGCGCCGGGGCCGCCCGCGTGCCCGAAACGGCGCAGGACGGCGCGGATACGGGCCATCAGCACCGATCCGTCGAAGGGCTTGGTGACGTAGTCGTCGGCCCCCGCCTCCAGACCGAGGACGACGTCGATCGAGTCGGCGCGCGCCGACAGCATGATCACCGGCACGGTCGACTCGTCGCGGATGCGGCGGCAGAGGCTGACCCCGTCCATGCCCGGCAGCATGACGTCGAGCAGGGCGATGTCCGGCCGCTGCGAGCGGAAGGCGTCGAGGCCGGAGAGCCCGTCGGGCATGGCCGTGACCCGGAAGCCGTCCCGCTCCAGGGCGAGCTGGGTGGCCTCACGGATGACGTCGTCGTCCTCGACGAACAGGACATGGGTTTCGGCCATCGTGCGTGTCCTTCGGGTCTGTGCGCTGCTGCTGTGTGCGTGTTCGGGGCGTGCGGCCAGGTCCGGGGCGTCCGCCGGGTGCGGGGCGTACGGCTCAGTCGGCGGGGGACGCGGACGGGGCGGGCTCGGCGACGCCGGCGTCACCGAGGGCACGGCTGTAGTCGTTGTGCACCCAGTCGTGCTGGGTGAACTTGTTCCCCGACCAGCGGTAGGTGATGACGTCCTCGCCCGAGGGATACGCGACCGGGTCGCCCTTGGCGTACACCTGCTTGGTGACGACGAGGTCGCCGCGGTCGATCGTGGCGTACACGGCCGCGTCCTCCGCCATGAAGACGTTCTCGTACCGGTCGCTCTGCATCCGGTACACGTAGGTGCCGATGCCGACGGCGTCGCCGCAGGTCATCACGTTGACGACGACATCGGGGGCGGGCGCGCCGGTGAGACTGCCGTAGGAGGCGTCCACCGGGTACGCGTCCGCGACGCAGGGCTTCAGATCGGCCTTGAGCCGGTCGCCGATCTTCGGGTCGGCCTTGAGCAGCGCGATCGGGTCCACCCGCTCGGCGGACTGCGGACCGCCGGAGGCGGAGGGGGTGGGCGCGGTGGCGGCCACCCCGTCGGTGCGGGCGGCGCCCTCGTCGCGGGAGCCGGTGCCGCCGGTGGAGCAGGAGACCAGGAGAAGACCGAGGGCGACGAGCCCGGCCGTCGCCGTGAGCCCCGTCGCCTTGGCGGTACGGCGCCGGCGGCGCCGCCCGGTTCCGTACCGGTCGTCGCCGCCGTCGCAGGCGCTGTCGATGTCGACGCCGCCGCCGTGGCGCACGCCGCGGTGGCCTCCGCCGCCCCGCCGCTCGCCGCTCTCGCGTCTGCCGTCGGCTTCGCCGTCTAGGCCGCGCACCGCTCCCGCCCCCGTTCGTCGCCATGTACGGTCGTGCGCTCCCCGGGGCGCCCCAGGGCACGGGCGTCGAGGTCACGGCTCTCCAGCTCCTGACGGAGCCGGGCGAGCGCGCGGTGGAGCGTGGACTTCACCGTACCCGTCGACATGCCGAGCGCCGCCGCCGTCTCCTCCGTGCTCATCTGCTCCCAGTGGCGCAGGACGACGACGCTGCGCTGCTTCGGCGCGAGGACCTTCAGGATGTCCATGAGCAGGGCGCGGTCGGCGTGCTGCTCGGTGGGGTCGTCGACGCAGGCGTCGGGGAGCTGCTCGGTGGGGACCTCTTCGAGCTTGCGGGAGCGCCACCACTCGGTCCGGGTGTTGATCATGACCCGGCGGAGGTAGGCGTCGGCCAGCGACTTGTCGGCGATGCCGTCCCAGCGCCCGAAGGTGCGGGCGAGGGCGGTCTGGAGCAGGTCCTGCGCGTCGACGGGGTCGGCCACGAGACGACGGGCACTGCGCAGCAGCGCGTCCTGCCGCGTGCGTACGTACTCCTCGAAGTCGAGCACCTCGCCATGCCTCATCCGAACCGCCTCCGAACCCCGTGACCTGCTTCGTTCCTCGTGTCGTGGAAGACGCTACGGAGCGGTTGTCACGGGGCTGTGCGTGGCAGCCCTCGGTGGACGCACGGGTACCCATCGGTTGTGTAACGACGAGGGCGGAGGAGGTTTCCGGCGCGGATTCCCACGGAACCCGGGCGGATTCCCACGGAACCCGGGCGGGGTCCCGCCCGGGTTCAGGCCACCGGAAGCCGGTAGAGACCGCCCTCCAGCGGCTCGACCAGGCCGTCCGCGACCAGGCCGTCCAGCGCCCTGGCCCGCTGCACCGGCTCGTCCCAGACCGTGTCCAGGGCTGCCTGCGCCACCGGCTCGCGCGACTCCCGCAGCACCGCGAGGAGCCGGCCGCGGACCTGGCGGTCGGTCCCCGCGTACGTCTGGCCGCGCCGGGGCGGGCCGTCGTGCGCCGGCTTCCCCGCGAGCAGCCAGGCGCACCGCCCGGAGATCGGGCAGCGCCCGCAGTCCTCGTTCTTCGCCGTGCAGACGAGCGCGCCCAGCTCCATCGAGGCGGCGGCCCAGCGGGCGGCCGTCGGCTCGTCCTCGGGGAGCAGCACGCGGGCGAGCCTGCGCTCGGCGGCCGTGGTGGCGTTCGGCGGGTACTGGACTCCGCTCGCCGCCCGCGCGAAGACCCGGCGCACATTGGTGTCCAGGACCGCGTGCCGCTGCCCGTACGCGAAGGAGGCCACGGCCGCCGCCGTGTACTCGCCGATGCCGGGCAGCGCGAGCAGCTGCCCGTGATCGCTGGGTACGTCGCCGCCGTGCCGTTCCGTTATGGCCACGGCCGCCGCGTGCAGCCGCAGGGCCCGGCGTGGGTAGCCGAGCCGCCCCCAGGCGCGGACGGCCTCGCCGGAGGCGTCGGCGGCCAGGTCGGCAGGACGGGGCCAGCGCGCGAGCCACTGCTCGTACACCGGGAGCACCCGGACGACGGGGGTCTGCTGGAGCATGAACTCGCTGACCATGACGCCCCAGGCGCCGGCCTCGGGGTGCCGCCAGGGCAGGTCACGGGCGTGACGGTCGAACCAGGCGAGGACGGGCCCGTGCAGCTCGGCGGGGGGCGTCGGGACCTCGGGGACGGCCGGGATGCCGGAGGCGCGGAGGGCGGCGGAGGCCTGAGGCGCGGCCGGGACGGCCGAGGGAGCCGGGACGGCCGAGCCAGCCGAGGCAGCCGAGGCAGCCGAGATGCCGGGGACGGCGGGAGTGAGGGGAGCGTCGATGGAAGTCATGGCACCCCGATCCTGGCACGTCCCCGACGGGATCAGTACGCGCCGTGGCGTGAGCGCGGGGCGTCCTCGGCATACGGGGAGGCGTGCGCCGGGGCGTGCGCGCTGGGCCCGCGCCCCGCGCACCACGCCACGGCCGGGTTCCGGCTCGACCTGGCCGTCTCCACCAGCGCCCCCATCGGCCGCGCCGCCGCCCGCATCACGACGAAGGCGACCAAGGCGCCGACGAGCAGGCCGACGGTCACGTCGTGCGGGTAGTGGACGCCGACGAAGACCCGGGAGAACGCCATGAGCAGCGCCATCGGCACGGTCAGCCAGACGATCCCGCGCCAGGACAGGGCGAGCGCCACGGCGGCGGCTCCCGCGATGGCCGAGTGGTTGCTGGGGAAGGACCAGTCGCCGTGCGGCGGGCAGGTCACGAGTGAGGCGGGTGCCCCAAGGAGGGCCCGGCACGGGCGGTCCTCGTCGACCAGCGACTTCAGCGCCTCGCTCACCACGTATCCGAAGGCGGTGGCGAGCGGGGCGAGCAGGGCGAGGGCCATCATCCGGCTCGACCCCTCGCGGGAGCGCCACCAGACGGCCAGGAACAGCACGCCGAAGAGCAGCAGTCCGGCCTCGGTCCAGACCTCGGCGCCCCACTGGAACCAGTGGGGGGTGGAGTGCGCGAAGTCGGCGACGTCGAGATACAGACGGTCGGAGAGGTCGAGAAGGGTGTCCATGGTGGATGACGCTAACCGGAATCCGGAGTCCCCCGCCCCGGGCCAACGGCCAGAGCGACCCCTGACGAAAGTGGGGGTCCCCCGGGGCATGCCGGTTCTCTCCCGGTTCCGGTGGGTTCGGGAGGGTGGCCGACCGGGTCCGGGACGGGGCTGGGCGCCGGTTCCCCGAAAAGTTCCCGGAACCGACGGATGTGATCATCGGCAAAACTTGAGGTCTCGGGCGGCGGGTGGGGCGGGAGTTGGGCCGGATCTCTCGTAAGGTTCGGGTCGTGGGATCTCTGCGCAATCCGGTCGGGCCGCTTCCCTCCACCATCTACTGGCGACGGAGGGCGGTGGCGGCGTGCCTGGCGGCGGTTCTGGCGCTCCTCGCCGTATGGGCCCTCGCCTCCGGTGACGGGGGCGGGAAGAAGTCGAACGACGCCGCCAACGGCTCGTCCCCCACACCTCCCTCGATCACCCCCGGCCCCTCCGGCACCGGACCCGCGATCAGCCAACACCCGGGCGGACGCGACGAGTCGGGCGACTCCGGCGACTCCGGCGACTCCACGGGCGGTAGCGGCAGCGGCGGCTCGGGCGGCACCGGTGCGGGCCCGGGTTCGGGCGCCGACGCGGGTACGGACGCGGGTGCGGGCACCGGGGCCGGCGGCAAGAACGGCGATACGGACGGCGCCGGCGGCGACGGCGGCGCGGGCACCGGCGCGGGCCAGCAGGTCCCGGCCGGCTCCCCGCTCCCGAACTGCCCCGCCGGAGCGCTGCAGTTGACGCTCCGTACGACCAAGGTCACCTACGAGGCGGGGGAGAAGCCCCGCTTCCACCTCGTCGTGAAGAACACCTCGAACACCACGTGCAAGGCCGACTTCGGGCCCCGCAGCGCGGTTCTGACGATCAGTGACAACAAGGACGACGAGGTCTGGTCCACCGCGGACTGCCCGCGCCCCGGCAACCCGGTCCTGCTGCGCGTCCCCGCGCACGCCACCGTCACCCACACCGTGGAGTGGAACCGCGCCCGCAGCGCCCCGCAGTGCGCCACCGCCCCGGCGGGCCCGGTCGGCCCCGGCACCTACCTCGCGGAGGCGACGATGCCGGGCACGAAGGTGCTCCCGGCCCCGTTCAGCCTGGCCAAGGACTGACGGGCCGGACAGGTCCACCGCTCAGGGCCGGGGAATCAAACACCCCGGCCACCAGGCGTACCCCTGGGCTGGCCTCGGCCGCCAGAAGTCACGCATACCCCTACGGCCCCGGGGAATCAGCGCCCCCGGCCGGAGATCAGACGTACCGCTCCAGGATCGAGGACTCCGCGAGCCTGGACAGGCCCTCGCGGACGCTGCGGGCGCGCGCCTCGCCGACGCCGTCGACGGTCTGGAGGTCGTCCACGCTGGCCGCGAGCAGCTTCTGCAGCCCGCCGAAGTGCTCCACGAGCCGCTCGATGATCGCGCCCGGCAGCCTCGGCACCTTGGCGAGCAACCGGTAACCGCGCGGCGAGACGGCCGAGTCGAGGGTCTCGGGCGAACCGCTGTAGCCCAGCGCCCGTGCCACGACCGGGAGTTCGAGCAGCTCGGTGTGGGTCAGCGCGTCCAGCTCGGTCAGCGCCTCCGCGACCGTCCGCGAGCGCTTGGCGGTCGGCTCGGGCACGTAGTCCCGGATCACCAGCTCGCGTTCCGGCTCCACGCCCGCGATCAGCTCGTCGAGCTGGAGCGAGAGGAGCCGCCCGTCCGTACCGAGCTCGACCACGTACTCGGCGATCTCGGTCGCGATCCGGCGGACCATCTCCAGGCGCTGGGCGACCGCGGTGACGTCCCGGACGGTGACCAGGTCCTCGATCTCCAGCGCGGAGAGCGTGCCGGCCACCTCGTCGAGCCGGAGCTTGTACCGCTCCAGGGTCGCGAGCGCCTGGTTGGCCCGGGACAGGATCGTGCCCGACTCCTCCAGGACCCGGCGCTCCCCGTCCACGTACAGCGCGATCAGGCGCATGGACTGGGAGACGGAGACGACCGGGAAGTTGCACTGTTTGGAGACCCGGTCCGCCGTGCGGTGGCGGGTTCCGGTCTCCTCGGTGGGGATGGAGGCGTCCGGAACCAGCTGGACACCCGCGCGGTGGATCTTGGTGATGTCCTTGTCGAGGACGAGCGCACCGTCGAGCTTGCACAGCTCCCGCAGACGCGTGGCGGCGAACTCGACGTCCAGCACGAAACCGCCGGTGCACATCGAGTCGACCGTCTTGTCCAGGCCCAGCACGATGAGACCGCCCGTGTTGCCCCGGAGGATCCGCTCCAGGCCGTCACGCAGCGCGGTGCCCGGCGCGACCGCGCTCAGGGCGGCGCGCATCAGCGCTTCGTTGCCGGAGCCCGCGCCGGACTTTCCAGGAGCTGCTGCCCCGTCCTTGGCTGCCACTGCACTCCTCCGGCTCGTACGGATGGGCGAGACCAGGGCAAAGTCTAGCGACACCACCCCGCCGCCCCCCGCCCCCGACCGATCGCGGGTGGTCCGAGAGGGGTCCCCGGCCTGGCACCTGCCAAACCCTTCCCGCCTTTGCGAAGCGTACGGAACACACCTGTGCACCCGTCGAGCCGCACCCGGCACCGCTTCTCACCGGCACCCTACGCACCCGAGGCGCACCCGGCCCGGCCCTCGCGCGGACGCCCGGCCCGGCACCCCGCGCACTCCGCGCGGGCTCCCGTCCCCGGCACCCTCCGCCAGGCCTACTCCTGCGCCCCCTTCGCCGCGCGGCGGCTGCGCGGCAGCACCCGCAGCGCGTCGCCCATGTCCGCGACCTCCGTCACCTTCATACCCGCCGGGACCCTGCCCGGGTCCGAGGGGACGAGTGCGTGTGTGAAGCCCAGCCGGTGCGCCTCGGACAGCCGGCGCTGGACGCCCGTCACCCGCCGGACCTCGCCCGCGAGCCCGACCTCACCGATCGCGACGAGGTTCTTCGGCAGCGGCGTGTCGCTCGCGGCGGAGGCGAGCGCGAGGGCGATCGCCAGGTCGGCGGCCGGCTCGGTGAGCTTCACACCGCCCACGGTCGCGCTGTAGATGTCCCGCTTGCCCAGCGCGGTGATCCGGCCGCGCTGCTCCAGGACCGCCAGCATCATCGAGACGCGGGAGGTCTCAAGACCCGAGGTGGTCCGGCGCGGGGACGGGATCTGGCTGTCCACGGTCAGCGCCTGCACCTCGGCGACGAGCGGACGCTTGCCCTCCAGGGTGACCGTGAGACAGGTACCGGGCACGGCCACGTCACGCCGGGTCAGGAAGAGCCCGGAGGGGTCGGCGAGCCCGGTGATGCCCTCGTCGTGCAGCTCGAAGCAGCCGACCTCGTCCGTCGCCCCGTACCGGTTCTTCACGCCCCGGACCAGCCGCAGGCGCGCGTGCCGGTCGCCCTCGAAGCTCAGTACGACGTCGACCAGGTGCTCCAGGAGGCGGGGTCCGGCGATGGCCCCGTCCTTGGTGACGTGACCGACGAGGAGCGTGGCCATGCCGCGCTCCTTGGAGGCCCGGATGAGCGCTCCCGCGACCTCGCGGACCTGGGCCATGCCGCCGGGCGCGCCGTCGATCTCGGGGGAGGCGACGGTCTGCACCGAGTCCATGATCAGCAGTGAGGGCTTCACGGCGTCCAGGTGCCCCAGGACCGCCGACAGATCGGTCTCGGCCGCCAGATACAGGTGGTCGCTGAGCGCGTTGATCCGGTCGGCGCGCATCCGGACCTGGCTCGCGGACTCCTCGCCCGTGACGTACAGCGTGCGGTGCTCGTCGCTCGCCGCCTTGGCCGCCACGTCCAGAAGGAGTGTGGACTTGCCGACGCCCGGCTCGCCCGCGAGGAGGACGACGGCGCCGGGCACCAGCCCCCCGCCGAGGACCCGGTCCAGCTCGTCGACGCCGGTGGAGCGGGCGGTCGCCTGCCGGCTGTCGACCTGCCCGATGGGGACGGCGGCGGTGGAGACCCGGCCCGCGGCGGTCGTGCGTACGGCGGGCGCACCGTACTCCTCGACCGTCCCCCAGGCCTGGCACTCGGGGCAGCGGCCGAGCCACTTGGCCGTCTGCCAGCCGCACTCGGTGCAGCGGTAGGACGGCCGGTCCTTGGTCGATTTCGTACGGGCAGCCATGTCGCCCACCGTAGCCGCCGCCACCGACAACGGGCCCCGGCCCGGCGTACGGCCGGCACCCGTCCCCGGAACGTCCGGTTCCTGTCCCCTATCGAGCGATAGCTTCACCCGTACGAATGAGAAGTCCGCAACCGGTACGGAGAGCGCCCCCGGGCTGCCTACGGTCGACCGGTGACGAGCAGCAGGCTGGAATCCCCCGCACGCACCACCGGCGCACACCGGGCGCACTCCGCCGCGGACCAGAGCCCGCGCACGCTCGGCCGACGGCCCCCCGCCCGCTACGAGGCCGCCCTCGACGGGCTCTTCACGTACTGCCTCTCCGTGCTCTGCGACCACGACACGGCCACCGCCGTCCTCGGCGACGTCCTCGCCGTCGCCGACCGACACCACGGCCGCTGCCCCTCCGACGAGGACGGCCGTACGGCCTGGCTGTACGCCCTCGCCCGCTGGGCCTGCCTCCGCAGCCTCGGCGAGCAGCGCCGCAGGCGCCAGGGCGCCCACACCGGCCGGCCCGCCGTCACCGCGCCCGAGCCGCCCCGGGTCCCCGAGGAGACCGCCGAGCGCCGCCGCGCCGAGCTCGCCAGGCTCGCCTGGCCCGAGGCCGCCGGCACCACCCCCGAGCAGCGCGAGGGCCTGGAACTGGCCGTCCGCCATGGTCTCAGCCACCGCCAGGTCGCCGCCGTGCTCTCCCTCGACCCGCTCGCCGCCCGCGAACTCCTCGCCACCGCAGGCTGCGAGGTCGAGCGCACCCGTGCCGCCCTCACCGTCGTCGAGACCGGCAGCTGCCCCACCGTCGCCCGGCTCACCGGCGACCACCAGGTGCTCCTCTCGGCCGCCCTGCGCGCCGAACTCGTCCGGCACGTCGACGACTGCCCGCGCTGCCGGAAGGCCGCCGAGCGGGTGGGCGCCACCGCCCCCTGGCCCGGCGCCGGGGCCCTGCCCTCGGCCGGACTGCCGCTCGTCGAGGCGCCCCGGGCCGCCGCGTACATGGCGATGCTGCACGTCCCGCGCGCGCGTGCCGGCGCCCCGCGCTTCGCGCCGACCGGATTCCCCATGGACCCGAAGGACCATGTGGCCCGCCGCGACCGGATGCGGGCCCGCGCGGTCACCACCACCGTCGTCGCGGCCGTGGTCGCCGCCCCCGTCCTCGCCCTGTGGACCTCCTACCGGGGCAGCCCGGTCGCCGACGCGGGCGCCCGCGACGGGGCCCGGATCAGCGCGAGCGACCGGGACGAACAGGACGGCCCCGACGGCCGCCCCTACGACCACTACGAGAACGCGGGCAACGCCCGCACCACCCCCGAGCCCCGCTTCACCCGGGGCAGCCGCGCCCCCGACGTCTCCGTCGAGGTGCTCAGCCCCGGCGGCCCCACCGGCTCCGCGGGCCCGTCCCGGCCCGGTGCCCCCGCCCCCGGCTGGATCACCGTGAGCGCCCGGAGCCACGGTGACCTGACGCTGCTCACGCTCACCGCCGAGGGCGGCTCACCCGTCGACTGGTCGCTGTGGACGGACGCGCCCTGGCTGTACGTGAGCCGGGCCTCGGGCACGCTCCGCCCCGGCGAGACGGTCACGATCGCCGTCCGCGTGGACCACGGCCGCGCGCCCCGGGGCGCCTGGAGCGCGCGGATCGGGGTGAACCCCTCGGGCGCGGTGGTCAGGATCGACGGGCGCGGTGAGACCGCCGTGCCGCCGGTCGGCGACCCGGTCACCCCGCCGCCGAAGACGACTCGGCCGACGACCCCGCCGACGAGCCCGCCCACCACCGGGCCGACGACCCCGCCACCGACGACCGACCCGGGCACGACGGATCCGTCGACGAGCCCGCCGACCACGGAGCCGAGCACCCCGCCGCCCACGACGGATCCGCCGACGACGGGCCCGGGCACGACGGAACCGAACACCCCGCCGCCGACGACGGAGGAACCGCCGTCACCGTCATCCTGAGCCGGGCGTCCTGCGTGGGCCTCCGGCCTCAGGCCTTCGGGTCCGCCGGGTGCGGGGCCACCAGCGGCAGCTGCGAGGAGAGCCGCGCCGCGCACAGCCCGGCCAGCACCTCGTAGGCCTCCTTGCCCATCATCTCGGTCAGCTCGGGCCGGTACGTCACATAGACCGGCTCCCCCGCCCCGTGCGCCGAGGTGGCCGAGGTGCACCACCAGTGCAGGTCGTGGCCGCCGGGACCCCAGCCCCTGCGGTCGTACTCGCCGATCGACACCTGGAGGACCCGGGTGTCGTCCGGCCGGTCGATCCAGTCGTACGTGCGCCGCACCGGCAGCTGCCAGCAGACGTCCGGCTTGGTCTCCAGCGGCTCCTTGCCCTCCTTGAGGGCCAGGATGTGCAGCGAGCAGCCCGCGCCGCCCGCGAAGCCGGGACGGTTCTGGAAGATGCAGGACCCCTCCCAGCGGCGGGTCTGCCGGTCACCGTCCTCGTCGAGCTGGGTCCAGCCCGACTCGGTACCGACGTCGTGGAACTGCCACAGGTCGGGCGTCAGCCGGGCCACGTGCCCGGCGACCCGCTTCTCGTCGTCCTCGTCGGAGAAGTGCGCGCCGAGCGTGCAGCAGCCGTCGTCGGCCCGGCCCGCCTGGATGCCCTGGCAGCCGCTGCCGAAGATGCACGTCCAGCGCGAGGTCAGCCAGGTCAGGTCGCAGCGGAAGACCTGCTCCTCGTCGGCGGGGTCGGGAAACTCGACCCACGCGCGCGCGAAGTCGAGCCCCTTCTCGTCCTGCTCCACGCCCTTGCCCCGCTTCTTGCCGCTCTTCACGCCCTTGCCGGCCTTCACGCCCGTCACGTCCGTGTCGCCACCGCGGTCTTTGCCCGGCTTCGCCTTCTTCGTCTTTGGCACAGGTCCAAGCGTATGCGGGCGGGCGCAGTAGCGTTCCGCCCATGAGACTCGGAGTCCTCGACGTCGGTTCGAACACAGTGCACCTCCTGGTGGTGGACGCCCACCCCGGCGCCCGGCCGCTGCCCGCCCATTCCCACAAGGCGGAGCTGCGGCTCGCCGAGCTCCTCGACGAGCGGGGCGCCATCGCGCCCCACGGCGTCGAGCGGCTCATCGCGACCGTCAGGGACGCGCTGCTCGCCGCCGAGGACAAGGGCTGCGAGGAGGTGCTGCCGTTCGCGACCTCGGCGGTCCGCGAGGCCAGCAACGCCGACGCCGTCCTCGCGCGCGTGAAGGACGAGACCGGGGTCGACCTCCAGGTCCTCACCGGCGGGGAGGAGGCCCGGCTCACCTTCCTCGCCGCCCGCCGCTGGTACGGCTGGTCCGCCGGCAAGCTCCTCCTCCTCGACATCGGCGGCGGCTCCCTCGAAGTCGCGTACGGCCTCGACGAGGACCCCGACACCGCGGTCTCCCTGCCGCTGGGCGCGGGCCGGCTGACCGCCGGCTGGCTTCCCGGCGACCCCGCCGACACCGCCGACGTGAAGGCCCTCCGCCGCCATGTGCGCGCGCAGATCGCGCGTACGGTCGGCGACTTCAGCCGCTCCGGCCGCCCCGACCACGTCGTGGCCACCTCGAAGACGTTCAAGCAGCTGGCCAGGATCGCCGGCGCCCCCGGCTCGGGGGAGGGCCTCTACGTCCAGCGGATCCTGACCCGCAAGTCCCTGGAGGAGTGGGTCCCGCGCCTCGCCGCGATGACCGCCCCCGAGCGCGCGGCCCTGCCGGGCGTCTCGGAGGGCCGCGCGGGCCAGCTCCTCGCGGGCGCGCTCGTCGCCGAGGGCGCGATGGACCTGCTCGGGGTGGAGGAACTGGAGATCTGCCCCTGGGCCCTGCGCGAGGGCGTCATCCTGCGCCGCTTGGACCACCTGCCGACGGAGTAGCCCGGGCACGCGCGCGCGGCGCCGGAACCCGAGGGACCCCCGCCCACGCGCGCGTGCCCCACCCCGCCGGAAACCCCATCCCACGCGCGCGCGGGATGCCCGCCGGCGTGACCTGAACCACCCCCCGGCCCCCCGGCCAGCCCCGTACCCTGTCCCCGTGGCAGAACCAGTGGTGCGCATCCCGGATGCGAAGGTCGCCCTGTCGACGGCCTCGGTCTATCCGGAGTCGACGGCGACGGCCTTCGAGATCGCCGCGCGCCTCGGTTACGACGGTGTCGAGGTCATGGTGTGGACCGATCCGGTCAGCCAGGACATCGAGGCGCTCCGCCGCCTCTCCGACTACCACCAGGTCCCGATCCTGGCCGTGCACGCCCCCTGCCTCCTCATCACCCAGCGCGTCTGGTCCACCGATCCCTGGACCAAGCTCCAGCGCGCCCAGGCGGCGGCCGAGCGGCTCGGTGCGTCGACGGTCGTCGTCCACCCGCCGTTCCGCTGGCAGCGCCAGTACGCCAAGGACTTCGTCACCGGCATCTGGCGGATGGCCGACGAGACGGACGTGCGGTTCGCCGTCGAGAACATGTACCCCTGGCGGTACAAGGACCGCGAGATGCTCGCGTACGCCCCCGAGTGGGACGTCACCAAGGGCGACTACCGGCACTTCACCGTCGACCTCTCGCACACCGCGACCGCCCGTACCGACGCCCTCGCGATGATCGACCGCATGGGCGACCGGCTCGGTCACGTCCACCTCGCCGACGGCAAGGGCTCGGCCAAGGACGAGCACCTGGTCCCGGGGCGCGGCACCCAGCCCTGCGCCGAACTCCTGGAGCGGCTGGCGCTCACCGGCTTCGACGGCCATGTCGTCATCGAGGTCAACACCCGCCGCGCGATGTCGGCCGCCGAACGCGAGGCCGACCTCGCGGAGGCCCTGGCGTTCACAAGGCTCCACCTCGCGTCGGCGGCCCCCCGCCCCTCCCGGGTGCCGCGACCGTGACCGCACCGGCCCCGCGCCGGCGAGGCCGCCCCTCCCGTACCGGCGAGGAGAGCGGACCGGGCACCCGCGAACGCATCCTGGAGGCGGCCCGCGCCCAGTTCGCCGAGCGGGGTTACGACCAGACCTCGGTGCGTGGCATCGCCAAGGCGGCCGGGGTGGACCCGGCGCTCGTCCACCACTACTTCGGGACGAAGGACGAGGTCTTCGCCGCTTCCATCGAGGTCTCCTTCGAAGCGGCGACGGTGGTCCCGGCGATCGTCGGCGGCCCCCGCGAGGCGATCGGGGAGCGGCTCGCGCGCTTCTTCATCGGCGTCTGGGAGAATCCGGCCAGCCGCGCTCCGCTGCTCGCGGTGGTGCGCTCGGCGCTGACCCACGAGGCGGCGGCGAAGGTGCTGCGGGCGTTCGTGCTGCGGCGGCTGCTCGAACGGATCGCGGCCGAGCTCGACGTACCGGATCCGAAGTTCCGGGCGGAGCTCGCGGCCTCCCACATGATCGGGATCGCGATCATGCGGTACGTGATCCAGGTCGAGCCGATGGCCTCGGCGGACCCGGAGGACATCGTGGCCCAGGTGGCCCCGACGCTCCAGCGCTACCTGACCGAGGCCTGAACACCGGCCGGAGGCCCGTACCGCGCGCCCCGGCCGAGCCCGGTCCGCCGGGCCGAGCCCGGACCGGCAACTGAACACCCGGTCCGCCATGCGGACGCACTGTCCAGATCGTGGTCCGTCGGCGTACGCTCGACGGCAAGCACACCCTTCACGAGGAGCGAGCGACGATGCCCGAGCTGAGGTCCCGCACAGTCACCCACGGCCGCAACATGGCGGGCGCACGCGCCCTGATGCGCGCCTCCGGTGTACCCGGCGCGGACATCGGCCGGAAGCCGATCATCGCGGTCGCCAACTCCTTCACGGAGTTCGTCCCCGGCCACACCCACCTCCAGCCCGTCGGCCGGATCGTCTCCGAGGCCATCACGGCCGCCGGCGGCATCGCCCGCGAGTTCAACACGATCGCCGTCGACGACGGCATCGCGATGGGCCACGGCGGCATGCTGTACTCGCTCCCCTCCCGCGACCTGATCGCGGACAGCGTGGAGTACATGGTCGAGGCGCACTGCGCCGACGCCCTGATCTGCATCTCCAACTGCGACAAGATCACCCCCGGCATGCTGATGGCCGCCCTGCGCCTCGACATCCCGACGGTCTTCGTCTCCGGCGGCCCGATGGAGTCCGGCCGCGCCACCCTCGTCGACGGCTCGGTTCGCACCCTCGACCTGGTCGACGCGATCTCCGACGCGGTGAACCCGAACATCTCGGACGAGGACATCTCCCGCATCGAGGAGAACGCCTGCCCGACCTGCGGGTCCTGTTCCGGCATGTTCACCGCCAACTCGATGAACTGCCTGACCGAGGCGATCGGCCTCTCCCTCCCCGGCAACGGCACGGTCCTCGCCACCCACACCGCCCGCAAGGCGCTGTACGAGGACGCCGCCCGCACGGTCGTCGACATCACCCGCCGGTACTACGACGAGGACGACGCCTCCGTCCTGCCGCGCTCGATCGCGACCCGCGGCGCCTTCGAGAACGCCATGGCCCTCGACATCGCCATGGGCGGCTCGACCAACACGATCCTGCACCTGCTGGCCGCCGCTCAGGAGGCCGAGCTCGACTACGGCCTGCCGGACATGGACGAGGTCTCGCGCCGGGTGCCCTGCCTGGCCAAGGTCGCCCCGAACGTCGCCAAGGACCGTACGTACTACATGGAGGACGTGCACCGGGCGGGCGGCATCCCGGCCATCCTCGGCGAGCTCTACCGCGCGGGACTCCTGAACGAGGACGTCCACACCGTCCACTCCCGCTCAGTCAAGGAGTGGCTGGACGCCTGGGACGTGCGCGGCGGCTCCCCCTCGGAGAAGGCCGTCGAGCTGTGGCACGCGGCCCCCGGCTGCGTCCGCTCGGCGACCGCCTTCTCCCAGTCGGAGCGCTGGGACACCCTCGACGCGGACGCGGCGAGCGGCTGCATCCGCGACGCGGCCCACGCGTACTCGAAGGACGGCGGCCTCGCCGTCCTGCACGGCAACCTCGCCGCCGACGGCTGCGTCGTGAAGACCGCAGGCGTCGACGAGTCGATCTGGACCTTCGAGGGCCCGGCCGTGGTCTGCGAGTCGCAGGACGAGGCCGTCGAGAAGATCCTCAACAAGCAGATCACCCACGGCGACGTGGTCGTCATCCGCTACGAGGGCCCGCGCGGCGGCCCCGGCATGCAGGAGATGCTCTACCCGACCTCCTTCCTCAAGGGCCGGGGCCTGGGCAAGACCTGCGCCCTCGTCACCGACGGCCGCTTCTCCGGCGGCACCTCGGGCCTGTCCATCGGCCACGCCTCGCCGGAGGCCGCCTCGGGCGGCACCATCGCCCTCGTCGAGGACGGCGACCGCATCCGCATCGACATCCCGAACCGCTCGATCGAGCTGCTCGTCGACGAGGAGACCCTCGCCGCCCGCCGGGACGCGCTGAACGGCGTGTACGAGCCGAAGAACCGTCAGCGCAAGGTGTCGGCGGCCCTCCGCGCGTACGCCGCGATGGCGACGAGCGCCGACAAGGGCGCGGTCCGCGACGTGACGAAGCTGGGCTGACCCGCCCTGAGACCCGCCCGGACACCCACCCGGAGCGGGCGGGAACGAACGACGGCGGCGGGGAGCGGGCGGAGACGCCCGCTCCCCGCCGCCGTCGTCCCCACGCCGCCGCCCGATGTCACCAGGACGCGGGATCGCGCGCGTCCACCGCGAAGACGGAGCCGTCCGGGGCCGTGCCGAACACCCGGTCCCCGACCACCAGCGGTACGGGCACGAGGGGCGCGTACTCCATCCGCCCGTTCGTGAGCCGGGGCCTGGTCTGGCCGATCAGCGCCCCGCGCGCGGTGTCCACGGCGAGCAGCCGTCCGTCCTGGGCGGCGAAGTACAACCGGTCGCCGGGGCCGAGGACCGGCGCGGACACGTTCCCGGCGCCGGTCTCCAGCTCCCACAGCACCCGGCCCCTGGGCGCCGCCGTGTCGAAGGCGGTGAGGTGCCCGTCCGCGTCGAGGACGTGGACGACCGCGCCGCGCACGGCGACGCCCCGGATGTCGATCCGGTAGGGCAGCGCGAGCCGGCGCACGGAACCGCTCTCGGGGTCCAGCAGGACCAGGGCGTCGAACAGCGCCTGGTAGCGGGAGGCGAGGAGCACGGCGCCGTCCCCGGTGAGGCCCAGCGGGTCGAGGTCGCCCTCCAGGTTCCGCTGCCGGACCAGCTCGCCGGTCCTCGGCCGGAGCGTGGCCACGCGCGTGTGCGTGCCGTCGGCCGAGATCTCGGACACGGTCATCAGCCCGGTCGGGGCGTCGTACGGCCCGAGCCGCGCGGCTCCGAAGCCGGCAAGACCGTGCCGCCAGAGTTCCTTCCCGGTGCGGCCGTCGACGGCCCGCGTCCCGCCCTGCCCGTCGGACAGCACGACGGCGGAACCGGCCGTCCGGTACAGCTCGGGGAGGTCCGCGTCGGCGGTCCAGCCGGGGACGCCGCCCTCGGCCGCGTACGCCCGCAGGGGCCCGGTCGGCGTGGAGGCGCCGACCAGACCGTCGGCGAGGAAGAGGGGCGGCTTCGGGGAGTCGCCCTCGACGGGAGTGGTCCGCGACCAGAGGACCCGCCCCGTGACGGGGTCGAGCCGGGCCAGGCCGATGCCCCGGGCCGCGCAGTACAGGGCGCCGCCGCCGTACGCGCAGGCGGGAGCGGCGGTGGGGCCGTGCTTCTGGAGCCCGGTGTGCCAGCCGGCGAAGGCGGTGCCGACCTCGGCCGGACGGGCGGGCGGCTCGGGGGTCCCGCCCGCCGGCGGGGTCAGCGCCGCGTACAGCCCGGCCCCGGCCAGCGCGAGCGCGGCGACGACGGCGAGCGTCGGCCGGAGCCGTACCCTGCCGAGGCCCGTGCGGCCGGATGTCCCGTCGGCGCGGTCCCGGCCGGGGCGCGGACGCCGTCGGGGCGGGGCCGGCGCGGTGGCCCGGACCGGTGTGTCCGCGTCCCACGCGGGCGTGGGGCCGGACTCGTCGTCCCGGCCGTCCGGCAGGGCGGGCCGCCGCCGCTGCGCCGGTATGAAGGCCTCCGCCGCGTACGAGGGCGGCAGCAGCGCCGACATGATCTCGGCCGGCGTCGGCCGCCCGGCGGGGTCCTTGGCGAGGCAGCGCGCGACGAGCGGCGCGAGGTCCGCGGGCACACCCGTCAGGTCCGGCTCGTCGTGGACCACCTGGTACGCCACGATGTACGGGCTGTCGGAGTCGAAGGGGCCGTGCCCGGTCGACGCGTGCACGAGCACGGAGCCCAGCGCGAACACGTCCGCCGCGGGACCGACCTCCCTCGGCCGCTGGAACTGCTCGGGCGCCATGAACGGCGGCGAGCCGATGAGCTTGCCCGTCTCGGTGTGCAGATCGCTGTCGACGGGCCGCGAGATGCCGAAGTCGATGACCTTGGGGCCGGTGTCGGTGAGCAGGACGTTGCTGGGCTTGAGGTCGCGGTGGACGACCCCGGCGCGATGGATGTCGCGGAGGGCCTCGGCGAGTCCCGCGGTGAGCCTGCGCAGCTCGGCGGGGGCCAGCGGGCCGTTCCGTTTCACCTGGTCGGAGAGGGTGGGCCCGGGGACGTAGAGGGTGGCCATCCACGGGCGTACGGCATCGGGGTCGGCGTCGACGACCGGCGCGGTGAAGGCCCCGCTGACCCGGCGGGCGGCGGCGACCTCCTGGCGGAAACGCGCCCTGAACTCGGGGTCCTCCGCATACCGTGCGTGCACGACCTTGACCGCGAGCCGTAGCCCCGAGGCCGAGGCGGCGAGGTGCACGACCCCCATGCCACCGGCGCCCAGGCATGCCTGGAGGCGGTAGTCGCCCGCGTACTCGGGCCCCTCCGCTTCCCGGTCGGCACCGGTGTTTCGCAGCGGCGGCATCGCCCACCCCCGTGTGGTTGCCCGTCACCTCGCGCGCACGTGCGCGACCCGACGGAGCCTAGTCCATGACCCCCGCGATGTCGGTGCGGCTTGCTAGCCTGCGCGTCGCGGAGAGTGAAACTCAGCGGAGTGCTTTTGCGCCAACGGGGGAGGACCAGATGGACACGGACAAGAAGAAGACGACGGAGGACGCCGCCGCGCCGAGCGCGGTGACGGCGATGGCCGCTTCGCGCTACACGGTCGCACCGGGCTACCGGGTCAACGTGCGCTCGGGCCCGGGCACCCAGTACGCGATCGTGCGGGTGCTGCCCCTGGACGCCACGGTGGCGATCACCTGCCAGAAGTACGGCGAGTGGATCACCGGCCCGTACGGCACCACGAGGATCTGGGACAGCATCGCGCCCGGCGAGTACGTCTCCGACGCCTATGTGCACACGGGCAGCGACGGCTTCGTCGCACCGCGCTGCGCCTGAGGCCCTCCTCCGCCGGCCCGGGGATAATCGACCTCGTGAGCGACCAGAGCGACGACGAGCAGACCCCCCGTACGGCCGGCGGCACGGGCGGCACGACCGGCGGCACCCCCGCCGGGCCGCAGCCCGAGGAGATCCGTTTCTTCGGCACGACCTGGGTCGACCACGACGGCAATTACACGGCGCGCCGCGTCGGCATGGCCGCCGGCTCGCTCGCCGTCGCCGTCGCGGCCTGCTTCGTGCTGCGCTTCGCGTACGAGGGCCTGGAGATCGCGGACGTCGGCGGCATCGTCAACATGCTGGTCGTCGTCATGTTCGCGGTCTGCAGCGCCATCGCCTTCCGCAAGACCTGGGAGGGCTTCCTCCGCCGGCCCGCCGACCCGGCCCGCGAGGAGTCCCTGCGCAGCCTCAAGGCGATCGGGTTCATCGGCTCGCTCCTCGCCTACTGCGCCCGCTGCTTCGTCGAGGCACCCGGCGAGAAGCTGCGCCGCGCCGAGTACGAGACGGCCGTCGCCCAGTTCGAGAAGCGGCGCGGAACCCGCACGGGCAACCCGGCCGCCCGCAAGAAGCCCAAGCGTAAGTAGCCCAAGCGCAAGTAACCCGCGCGCCAAGCGGCGCGCCCCGGCTGACCGTTCCCGGCCGACCGTTCCCGGCCCACCGCCCCCGAATCGCCCCGCCCGGCCCCGGCCCCCGCCCCCGAATCACCGCTCCCGAAATTCTGTCCGCGCCGATGTCACACTTCGCGGGGCCTGCGCCGTCCCCTTGGCATGCAGACGACACAGCACCGCCCCGCCCACCGCGTTCTCGTCCTCGGCGCCGGATACGCGGGCCTCATGACCGCCCTCCGGCTCGGCCGGCACGCCCAGGTCACCCTGGTCGACCCCGCCGACCACTTCACCGAGCGGGTGCGGCTCCACGAGCGGGCGGCCGGCCGCCCCGACGTCACCCACCCCCTGGCCGGACTCCTCCACCGCACCGGCATCGAACACGTCCCGGCCCGCGCCACCGCCATCGACACGGCGGCCCGCCTGGTCACCACCGACGACGGCCGCCGCCTCCCGTACGACCGGCTGGTCTACGCCCTCGGCAGCCGCACCCGTCTGCCCGCCACGCCCGGGGACTCCCGCGCCTACACGGCGGAGTCCGCCGGGGCGCTGCACAAGCACCTGCGGGACCGCCCCGGCACGGTCACCGTCGTCGGCGGCGGTCTCACCGGCATCGAGACGGCCACCGAGCTGGCGGAGACGTACCGCCCGCTGGGCACCGGGGTACGCCTCCTCACCGGGGGCCGGGTCGGCCCCGGGCTCTCCCCGCGCGGCGCGGCCCATGTGCACCGGGTCCTCCAGGCGCGAGGGGTCCGCGTCGAGGAGGGCCGCAGGGTCACCAGCGCCGACGAGATCGACTCGGACGTGGTCGTCTGGGCCGCCTCCCTCGTCCCGAACGCCGAACTCGCCGCCTCCGCCGGCCTCACCCTCGCCCCCTCGGGCCGGATAGCCGTCGACTCCTCGCTCCGCTCGGTCTCCCACCCGGAGATCTACGTCCCCGGCGACGCGGGCGCCGCCCCGCACGCGGCCACCGGCGGGGAGCTGCGGATGGCCTGCGCCACCGCGCTGCCCACGGGCATCCACACGGCGCGGTCGATCGAGAGGGAGCTGCGCGGCGAGGAGCCGGAGCCGCTCGACTTCGGGTTCCACTTCCAGTGCGTCAGCCTCGGGCGCCGTGACGGACTCATCCAGTTCGTCCACCCGGACGACTCGCCCCGCGACCGCATCCTCACGGGCCGCCCGGCGGCGGTGTTCAAGGAGCTGGTGGTACGCGGCGCGACCTGGCTCGTCCGCCGCTCGGCCCACCGCCTCTGACCGGCGGGGCACACCGGGTGCTTGACGACGGGTACCCCCGGGAGCAGTATTCATCACATGATGAATTACTCGGCGGGGGAGCCCGCCGACCCCGCCGGCCACGCCCGGGCCACCACGTCGCCCACCGCCGCGGCCCAAGAGGCCACCCCCGCCATCACCGCCCACGGCCTCACCGTCGTACGCGGCGACCGCACCGCCCTGCGCGACCTCGACTTCACCGTCCCCGCCGGCCGCATCACCGGCCTCCTCGGCCCCTCCGGCTGCGGCAAGTCCACCCTCATGCGCGCCGTCGTCGGCACCCAGGCCAAGGTCGACGGCACCCTCCGCGTCCTCGGCCGCCCCGCCGGCGACGCCGCCCTCCGCTCCCGCATCGGCTACGTCACCCAGGCCCCCTCCGTCTACGACGACCTCACCGTCCGCCAGAACCTCGACTACTTCGCCGCCGTCCTGCTCCCCGGCCGCGCCCGCCGCCAAGAACGCCGCGTCGCCGTCGACCGGGCCGTCGAGGACGTCGACCTCGCCTCGCACGCCGACTCCCTCGCAGGCCGGCTCTCCGGCGGCCAGCGCAGCCGCGTCTCCCTCGCCGTCGCCCTCCTCGGCACCCCGGAACTCCTCGTCCTCGACGAACCCACCGTCGGCCTCGACCCCGTACTCCGCCGCGACCTCTGGAACCTCTTCCACCAGATCGCCGCCGACCGCGGCACGACCCTCCTGGTCTCCTCGCACGTCATGGACGAGGCCGAGCGCTGCCACCGCCTCCTCCTCCTGCGCGACGGAGAACTCCTCGCCGACGACACCCCCGAGAACCTCCGCCGACACAACGACACCCACACCGTCGAGGAGGCCTTCCTCCACCTGGTCGACGCCGCCGCGGCCCGAGCCGCCCACGAGGAGCCCCGGACATGAACACCGCACGCACCCTCGCCACCGCCGCCCGCGTCCTGCGTCAGCTGCGCCACGACCCCCGCTCGATCGCCCTGATGCTGCTGGTGCCCTGCGTGATGCTCTTCCTGCTCCGGTACGTCTTCGACGGGAGCCCGGGCACCTTCGACAACATCGGCGCCTCCCTGCTCGGCATCTTCCCGCTGATCACGATGTTCCTGGTGACCTCCATCGCGACCCTCCGCGAGCGCACCTCGGGCACCCTCGAACGCCTCCTCGCCATGCCGCTCGGCAAGGCCGACCTCATCGGCGGCTACGCCCTCGCCTTCGGACTCGTCGCCGTCCTCCAGTCCGTCCTGGCCACCGGCCTCGCCGTCTGGTTCCTCGGCCTCGACGTCATCGGCTCCCCCTGGCTGCTCCTCCTGGTCGCCCTCCTCGACGCCCTCCTCGGCACCGCCCTCGGCCTCTTCGTCTCGGCCTTCGCCGCCTCCGAGTTCCAGGCCGTCCAGTTCATGCCGGCCGTGATCTTCCCCCAGCTGCTCCTCTGCGGCCTCTTCACCCCGCGCGACCGCATGGCCCCCGCCCTCGAAGCGATCTCGGACGTCCTGCCCATGTCGTACGCCGTGGACGGGATGAACCAGGTCCTCCACCACCCCGACATCACCGGCGACTTCGTCCGCGACGCCCTCGTCGTCGCGGGCTGCGCCGTCCTCGTCCTGGTCCTCGGCGCGGCCACCCTCCGCCGCCGCACCGCGTGACCGCCCCTCGGACACCACCACACCACCCGGCCCACCGGTGCGAGGATGACGACACGTACCCCCTCCGGCGAGGTGAACAGAGCCATGACCCAGACCGTCGCAGTCCTCGGCACCGGCAAGATCGGTGAAGCGCTCCTCAGCGGCATGATCCGCGCCGGCTGGCGCCCCGCGAACCTCCTGGTCACCGCCCGCCGTGCCGAGCGCGCCGAGGAACTCCGCGCCCGCTACGGCGTCGAGACCGTCACCAACGCCGAGGCCGCCAAGCGCGCCGACACCCTCATCCTGGCCGTGAAGCCCCAGGACATGGGCCGCCTCCTCGACGAGTTGGCCCCGCACGTCGCCGCCGACCGCCTGGTCATCAGCGCCGCCGCCGGCATCCCCACCTCTTTCATCGAGGACCGCCTGACCACCGGCACCCCCGTCGTCCGCGTCATGCCGAACACCCCCGTCCTGGTGGACGAGGGCATGTCCGTCATCTCGGCCGGCAGCCACGCCACCCCCGAGCACCTCGCCCACACCGAGGAGATCTTCGGCGGCGTCGGCAAGACCCTCCGCGTTCCCGAGTCCCAGCAGGACGCGGCCACCGCCCTGTCCGGCTCGGGCCCCGCGTACTTCTACTTCCTCGTCGAGGCCATGACCGATGCCGGCATCCTCCTCGGCCTGCCCCGCGCCCAGGCCCACGACCTCATCGTCCAGGCCGCCATCGGCGCCGCCGTGATGCTCCGCGACAGCGGCGAGCACCCGGTCAAGCTCCGCGAGGCCGTCACCTCCCCGGCCGGCACCACCATCAGCGCCATCCGCGAGCTGGAGAACCACGGCGTCCGGGCCGCCCTCATCGCCGCCCTCGAAGCCGCCCGCGACCGCAGCCGCGAACTCGCCTCCGGCAACAGCTGACCCCTACTACTCCGAGGCCGCGCCCTTCAGCACGTCCTCCGTGGTCACGACCCGGGCGAACCGCCCACCGTGCAGCGACACCGCCGTCGCCCGGGTCAGCTCCTCCGCCGTCTGCGTCCAGTCGAACGGCCCCGCCAGGTCGAAGGTGTGCATCGCGTCCAGCGGGAACAGCACGTCGTACCCGAGGTTCCCGCCCATCCGGGCCGTCGTCTCGTTGCACATGTTCGTCTGGATCCCGACGATCACGATCTGCCCACGCTGTCCATCAGCGGCTCCGCCGCGGGCCGCGCCCTTCAGCCAGGCGTCCAGATCCGGCTCCCCGTAGAACGCCGAGTTCACCGACTTCGTGACGAGCAGCTCCGGACCGGAGCCCTTCCCCCGCCGCTCCTCGACGAAGTCCTTGAACCCGTTCCCCTCGGTCCCCGGCTCCAGCGGCGAACCCGCCCGGGGCGAGTCGTGCCGTACGAAGACGACCGGCCGTCCCGTCTCCTGCCAGGCATCGATCAGGGCCGCGATGTTCCCCTCGGCCCCCGGGTTGTCCCGGCGCCCCCAGAAGTCGAACTCGAAACCCTTCTGTACGTCGATGACCACCAGCGCTGCGTTCTCTGCGATCTCCATGCCCACGATCCTTCCCCCGCGCGGCCCCCACTCCCAGAGGGATGAATGACAGCGATCGATGATTTACTGCCACACGTGCCGCCGACCCCCGCGCCCCGCCCCCAGCGCATCGCCCTCCTCTCCTTCCCGGGCGTCCGCGCCTTCGACATCTCCGTCATCACCGAGGTCTGGGGCAGCGACCGCACCCTCCGGGGCGTGCCGCCCTTCGAACTCCGCAGAGCCGCCGCCGACCCGGACACCCCCATCCCCCTGCGCGGCGGCCTCACCCTCACCCCCGACCGCCCGCTCGACTGGCTCGACGCCCTCACCACCACCGACCTGGTCGTCGTCCCCGGCATCGAGGACCCCGACGCCGGCCTCCCGGCCCCCGTCCTCGACGCCCTCCGCCGCGCCCACACCAGGGGCACCCCGGTCGCCTCGCTCTGCGCCGGCGCGTTCGTCCTCGCCCGCGCCGGACTCCTCGACGGCCGCCGCGCCGTCACCCACTGGCACCTGGCCGCCACCCTGGCCGCCCGCCACCCCGGGACCCAGGTCCAGGCGGACGCCCTCTTCGTCGAGGACACCGGAGTCTGGACCTCCGCAGGCACCGCCGCCGGGATCGACCTCTGCCTCCATCTCGTACGCACCGCCCACGGCGCCGAAGCAGCCGCGGCCATTGCCCGCTCGATGGTCACCGCCCCCTTCCGTACGGGCACCCAGGCCCAGTTCATCGAGCACCCCACGCCCCGCGCCGACCGGGACGCCGACGCCCTGGCCGCCGTCCGCGCCCATGCCCTCGCCCACCTGGACGAGCCCCACACGGTCGCCACGCTCGCCGCCCGTGCCGGCATGTCCCCCCGCTCCTTCGCCCGCCACTTTCAGGCGACCACCGGAGCCACCCCCCTGCACTGGCTCATCACCCAGCGCGTAGCCGCCGCGCAGAAACTCCTCGAACTGACCGACCACCCTCTCCCCGAGGTGGCCCGCCGCGCGGGCTTCGGCAGCGAGGTCACGATGCGCCAGCACTTCGCCTCGCACCTCGCCACCAGCCCGCGCGACTACCGCAATGCCTTCCGTCACCCGGCGGGCAACAGCCCGATCGCCCGATAGGCCCGGTCCACCAGGGGCCGCGCCGTTCCCCGGGCCCGCTCGGCCCCGTCCCGCAGCACCCGGTCCACATGACCGGGATCCGCCGCGAGCCCGGCATGCCGCTTCCGTACGGGCCTCAGCAGCTCGACGACCGCGTCCGCGGTATCCCTCTTCAACGCCCCGTACGACGCGTACGCATCAGCGAGCACCTCGGGCTTCCCACCCGTCGCGGCGGCCAGCAGATCGAGCAGGTTCGCGATCCCCGGCCTGCCCTCCCGGTCGTACTCCACGTCCCTCCCGCTGTCGGTGACCGCCCGCATGATCTTCCGCCGCACGGTCTCCGCGTCATCGAGCAGATAGACGATCCCGGCCGTGTTCGCGTGCGACTTCCCCATCTTCGAGTGGGGGTCCTGCAGGTCCATGACCCGCGCCGCCACCTCGGGCCGAGTGGCCCGGGGCACGGTGAACGTGTGCCCGTACCGCTGGTTGAACCGCACCGCCAGGTCCCGCGTCAGCTCCACGTGCTGAGTCTGGTCCTCACCCACCGGCACCTCGTCGGCTCCGTGCGCCAGGATGTCCGCCGCCATCAGCACCGGATACGTCAGCAACGACAGCCGCACCCCTTGCCCGGCCGCCCGCGCCTGGACGCTCTTCTCCTTGTACTGGATCATCCGCCGCAGCTCACCGTCGGTGGCCGTGCACTCCAGCAGGTACGAGAGCCTCGCGTGCTCGTCCACGTGGCTCTGCACGAACAAGGTGCACAGCTCCGGATCGAGCCCCGAGGCCAGCAGCAGCGTCGCCGCCTGCCGGCTGAGCCTCCGCACCCGGGCCGGATCGTGCTCGACGGTGAGGGCGTGCAGGTCCACGACGCTGAACAGCCCCTCCGCCCGGTGCTGGTCGACCTCGACCCACCGTCGTACGGCCCCGAGGTAGTTGCCCAGCGTCAGATGCCCGGTGGGCTTGACCCCGCTGAAGATCCTGGTCATCGCGTTCGTTCTCCCTCTTCTCCTGGGCGCCGGCCTCGACGGCCCGGCTCCCGGAGGGGGATACGCGAACGGCCGCCGAAGCGGCGGCCGCGTGGTGCATGCGCGAGTGCGGGCCGCCGTCAGGCGGCCCACCACTGGGTGGTGTGCGCACGCGTAGTCATGGGGGAGAGGCTACTCCCCAGGCCCCGGGTTGACACGGGATTACCGGATCCGTAGTGTTCTCCGAGTTGTCCGACGTGAGCACCGACTCCGGTCGGCCCCGGACAGCCATTCCGCAAGATCCACAGAAGCCGTCGGCGCTTTGTCGCGCCGTTCTGCTTTCCGTGCGTTTTTGCGAAATGAGGAATCCGCGTTCGAACTACGGACGCAGCCGCCCGATTAGCGTCGGAGGCAGGGAATCCGCTAAAGTCTCACTCGTCGGAACGGCCCAACAGCCGGAAAGGCAAATCCCGCTGACTGGGAATCAGACGCCGAAAGGATCTGATAGAGTCGGAAACGAAGGAAGCGCCGGAGGAAAGCCCGAGAGGGTGAGTACAAAGGAAGCGTCCGTTCCTTGAGAACTCAACAGCGTGCCAAAAATCAACGCCAGATTAGTTGATACC
>NZ_JBEOZK010000027.1:0-99399 GCF_040297565.1 Streptomyces sp. NPDC001728 | reverse complement strand
ACCGCCGCCGCGAACGGGACGATCTTCGCCTCCGCCAGCGCACGCACCGACTCCCGGAGCATGTCGTGCTCCTCGGAGGGCCGATACAGGTCGAAATCGGCAGAACCCGCCATGCTCATCCACTCCCACGCTTGCTAACTACCGTTAAGTAACCCAAAGGGTAGGCCGTGTCCGGGCCCCGGGCCAGGGCACGACTATGCTCGGGCAGGCATTCCGCCCGACGTCACTGGAGACCCGCATGGCCCTCAAGATCACCGTGATCGGTACCGGCTACCTCGGCGCCACCCACGCCGCGGCCATGGCGGAACTGGGCTTCGAGGTCCTCGGCCTGGACGTCGTCCCCGAGAAGATCGAGCTGCTCTCCTCCGGCCGGGTCCCGATGTACGAGCCCGGTCTCGAGGAACTCCTCGCGAAGCACGTGGCCGGCATCGAGGGATCGAGCGGCCGGCTGCGCTTCACCACCTCCTGGGAGGAGGTCGGCGCCTTCGGCGACGTGCACTTCGTCTGTGTGAACACCCCGCAGAAGCACGGCGAGTACGCCTGCGACATGAGCTACGTGGACGCCGCCTTCACCTCCCTCGCCGGGGTCGTACGCGAAGGGGCCCTGGTCGTCGGCAAGTCGACCGTGCCCGTCGGCTCGGCCGAACGGCTCGCGGGCGTGCTGCCGGAGGGCGTGGAGCTGGCCTGGAACCCCGAGTTCCTGCGCGAGGGCTTCGCCGTGCAGGACACCCTGCGCCCCGACCGGATCGTCGTCGGCGTGCGCGGCGAGCGGGCCGAGAAGACGCTGCGCGAGGTGTACGCGGTCCCCGTCGGCGCGGGCTCGCCGTTCGTGGTGACCGACTTCCCGACGGCCGAACTGGTGAAGACCGCGGCGAACTCCTTCCTCGCCACGAAGATCTCCTTCATCAACGCGATGGCCGAGGTCTGTGAGGCCGCCGGCGGCGACGTCGCCAAGCTGGCCGAGGCCATCGGCCACGACGACCGGATCGGCGCCAAGTTCCTGCGGGCCGGCATCGGCTTCGGCGGCGGCTGCCTGCCCAAGGACATCCGGGCCTTCATGGCCCGCGCGGGCGAACTGGGCGCCGACCAGGCCCTGACCTTCCTCCGCGAGATCGACTCGATCAACATGCGGCGGCGCGGCCAGATGGTGGAGATGACCCGCGAGGTGCTGGGCGGGAACTCCTTCCTGGGCCGCCGGGTCGCCGTCCTCGGCGCCACCTTCAAGCCGGACTCGGACGACGTCCGCGACTCCCCCGCGCTGAACGTGGCCGGTCAGATACACCTCCAGGGCGGCCAGGTCACCGTCTACGACCCGAAGGGCATGGACAACGCCCGGCGCGTCTTCCCGACGCTGGGGTACGCGGACTCGGCCCTGGAGGCCGTACGCGGGGCGGACGTGGTGCTGCACCTGACCGAGTGGCGCGAGTTCCGTGAGCTCGACCCGGCGGAGCTGGCCGGCGCGGCCTCCTCGCGGGTGATCCTGGACGGCCGCAACGCGCTCGACGCGGAGCGCTGGCGGGCGGCGGGCTGGACGTACCGCGCGATGGGCCGCCCGCGCGCCTGAGGCGTACGCACGAGAAGGAGGGGCGCACCCCGGTCGGGTGCGCCCCTCCTTCTCGTCCTGCTTGCCTCGTCCTGCGGTCAGGCCGCCGCGGCCCCGCGCCGGTCCCGACAGGCCCCGTAGGGGTCGTCAGGCCTGCGGGACGGCCGGGGAGTCCAGGGCGTCGAGCGTCGCGTTCGACGGGGCCGTACGGCTCGTCAGATCGCGTGAGACGGCCTCCGCGTCACGGAGCACGCGGACCGCGTTGGACCAGGTCAGCTTGGCGAGGTCCGCGTGCGACCAGCCGCGGTGCAGCAGTTCGGCGACCAGGTTCGGGTAGCCGGCGACGTCGTCGAGCCCGGCCGGGGTGAAGGCCGTCCCGTCGTAGTCGCCGCCGATGCCGATGTGGTCGATGCCGGCGGCCTCGCGCATGTGGTCGAGGTGGTCGGCGACCGTCGCGGCGGTGGCGATCGGGCGGGGGTTCGCCTCCTCGAAGGCGCGGTGCAGCTTCATCGCCTCGGCTGTGGTGTCGAGGTGGTCGAAGCCGTGCGCCCGGAGGTTGTCGTCCGCCCGCGCGGTCCAGGCGACGGCGGCGGGCAGGATGAACTTGGGCACGAAGGTGGCCATCGCGACGCCGCCGTTGGCGGGCAGCCGCTCCAGGACGTCGTCCGGGATGTTCCTCGGGTGGTCGCAGACCGCCAGGGCGGAGGAGTGCGAGAAGATCACCGGCGCCGCCGTGGCGTCGAGCGCGGCCCGCATGGTGGTGGCGGCGACGTGCGAGAGGTCGACGAGCATGCCGGAGCGGTTCATCTCGCGGACGACCGCGCGGCCGAAGGCGGAGAGCCCGCCGACGCCGGGCTCGTCGGTCGCCGAGTCCGCCCAGTCGTTGTTGTCGTTGTGCGTGAGCGTCATGTAGCGCACGCCGAGGGTGTGCAGCGCGCGCAGGGTGGCGAGGGAGTTGTTGATCGAGTGGCCGCCCTCGGCGCCCTTCAGGGAGGCGATACGGCCCTCCGCGCGGGCCGCCTCCATGTCGTCGGCGGTCAGCGCGGGGGCCAGGTCGGCCGCGTACCGCTCCAGGAGCTGGTCGACGATGTCGATCTGCTCCAGGGTGGCGCTGACCGCGTCGTCGCCGGTCAGCCGGCAGGGCACGTACACCGACCAGAACTGGGCGCCGACGCCACCGGCGCGCAGCCGGGCGAGGTCGGTGTGGAGCACACCGGTCTGGTCCGCGCCGACGTCCAGCTTGTCGAGGTCGTAGCGCACGTGCTCGCGCAGCGCCCACGGCAGGTCGTTGTGACCGTCGACCACGGGGTGGCCCGCGAGCAGGGCGCGGGCCTCCTCCAGCCGCTCCGCGGCGCTCACTTGGCGAATCCGAAGGACTCGGCGCCCTCGACCTTGGCCCGCAGCCGCTTGCCCTTCTCGGTCGCCTGGTCGTTCAGCTCCTGCTGGAACTCACGCATCCGGGCGAGCAGTTCGGGGTCGTGCGCGGCGAGGATCCGGGCGGCCAGCAGACCGGCGTTGCGGGCGCCGCCGACGGAGACCGTGGCGACGGGAACGCCGGCCGGCATCTGCACGATGGAGAGCAGCGAGTCCATGCCGTCGAGGTACTTCAGCGGCACCGGAACCCCGATGACGGGCAGCGGGGTGACGGAGGCGAGCATGCCCGGCAGGTGGGCGGCGCCGCCCGCGCCCGCGATGATCGCCTTGAGGCCGCGGCCCGCCGCCTCCTCGCCGTACGCGATCATCTCGCGCGGCATCCGGTGGGCGGAGACGACGTCGACCTCGTACGGGATCCCGAACTCGTCCAGGGCCTGCGCGGCGGCCTCCATGACGGGCCAGTCGGAGTCGGATCCCATGACGATGCCGATCACGGGGGCGGTGTCGGTGGCGGGGCTCGGGGCGGGGCTCGTGCTGCTCACTCGGTGATCGTTCCTCGCAGATAGCCGGCGGCGTGGCGCGCGCGCTCCAGCACGTCGTCCAGATCGTCGCCGTAGGTGTTGACGTGCCCCACCTTGCGGCCGGGCTTCACGTCCTTGCCATACATGTGGATCTTGAGCTGGGGGTCCCTGGCCATGCAGTGCAGATACGCGGAGTACATGTCCGGGTAGTCGCCGCCCAGGACATTGCACATCACGGTCCACGTCGCGCGCGGGCGCGGATCGCCGAGGGGCAGGTCGAGGACCGCGCGGACGTGGTTGGCGAACTGCGAGGTGACCGCCCCGTCCTGGGTCCAGTGACCGGAGTTGTGCGGGCGCATCGCCAGTTCGTTGACGAGGATGCGGCCGTCCGTGGTCTGGAACAGCTCGACGGCCAGATGACCGACGACGCCCAGCTCCTTGGCGATCCGCAGCGCCAGCTCCTGCGCCTGTCCGGCCAGCGCGTCGTCGAGGTCCGGCGCGGGCGCGATCACCGTGTCGCAGACGCCGTCGACCTGACGGGACTCCACGACCGGGTACGCCACGGCCTGGCCGTGCGGGGACCGGACGATGCTCGCCGCGAGCTCGCGGACGAAGTCGACCTTCTCCTCGGCGAGGACCTGGACGCCCGCGAGGAAGGGGTCCCTGGCGTCCTCGGGCGTACGGACGAACCAGACGCCCTTGCCGTCGTAGCCGCCGCGCACGGTCTTGAGGATGATCGGGAAGCCCCCGACCTCGGCGGCGAAGGCCGCCGCGTCCTCGGGGTCCGCCACGAGACGGTGCCGGGGGCTGGGTGCGCCGATCTCGTCGAGCTTCGCGCGCATCACCCCCTTGTCCTGGGCGTGCACCAGCGCGTCGGGACCCGGGCGGACGGGGATGCCGTCCGCTTCGAGGGCCCGCAGGTGCTCGGTGGGGACGTGCTCGTGATCGAAGGTGATCACGTCGCATCCGCGCGCGAAGTCACGCAGCGTGGCCAGGTCGCGGTAGTCGCCGATGACGACCTCGCTCACCACCTGGGCCGCGGAGTCCTGCGGGGTGTCGCTGAGGAGCTTGAACTTGATGCCGAGGGGGATGCCCGCCTCGTGGGTCATACGCGCGAGCTGACCGCCGCCGACCATGCCTACTACGGGGAACGTCACCCTCTTAGGGTATCCGCACCATCGGGGAACACTCGTCCGGCTGTGTCTTGGCACAAGAAGGGCCCAGGTAGGAAAGGGTTCCTCCGTGGATTCCCAGGTACCCGGGCGGGTGACAGGGGGGCTGGATAGCATGGTTGGGTTGACGTCACCCGGACGTCATCCGGACGGACGGGACAGAGCCATCACCATGAGTGAACCCGGTGCGCTTCGCACGCGACTCGACCGGCTCGCCCGGGAGGTCGCCAAGTTCGGTCTGGTGGGCGGCCTCGGCGTCCTCGTCAACCTCGGCGTCTTCAACCTGGTGCGCCACTACACCGACATCCCGATGGTCCGGGCCAGCCTGATCGCCACCGTGGTCGCGATCGTCTTCAACTACATCGGGTTCCGCTACTTCACGTACCGCGACCGTGAGAAGTCGGGGCGGACCAAGGAACTGTCGCTGTTCCTGCTGTTCAGCGTGGTCGGCATGGTCATCGAGAACGGCGTGCTCTACGCGGCGACGTACGGCTTCGGCTGGGACGGCCCGCTGGCGAGCAACTTCTTCAAGTTCTTCGGCATCGGGATCGGGACCCTCTTCCGCTTCTGGTCCTACCGCACCTGGGTGTTCCGCGCACTGCCGGCGAAGGAAGCGGTGCAGACCGCCGAATCCTTCCTGGAGCAGGCACCGCGGCAGGCGAGCCGACGGCAGCCGAACCGGGTCTGAGGGTTCGGGGCGGGCCCCCTACGGGTCGGATTCCCGGGTCGGGTGGGGGCCGTCCCCGATGGGCCGGGGGGCGGGGGGCTGTGAGGCTTCTCGTATGACCTCCCGACGCTTGGGCGTGAAGAGTCCCGCCCTCATCGCTCCGCTCCTGCTGGTGCTGTACGGACTGCTGCGACTCGTCGACGGACTGGACGGCGAGCACGGTCCCGGGCTCGCCTGGAACCTCGGCCACGCCCTGTTCCTCGTCGGCTTCGTGCTCTTCGGCGTGGTGACGGTCGGACTGCGCCGGCTCGTCCCCGTCACCACCGGGCGCGGGCGACTCCTCGCGAACACGGCCACTGCGGCCGGCCTCTTCGGCGCCGCCTGCTTCCTCTGGGTGATACTCGGCGATCTGTTCGCGGACCTGGACAGGGCGGCGCCCCTGCCCGAACCGCTGGAGTCGGTCGGCCCGCTCGCGTTCCAGCTGGGCCTGCTCACCCTGCTGGTCATGTCGGTGGCCGCCAAGCCGCGACTGCTGCCCGCCTGGAGCCCCCTGCTGGTCCTCGTGGGCTTCGTGCTCTTCGCCGCCGACCTCGACCTGCTGCCGATCGGCGCGCTGCTGCTGATGGCCGGCCTGGCGCCGGTGGCCCGCGGGCGAATATAAGAGACCTCGCCCGCCGCCTCAGGTCCGGGTCGTCACCGTACGGGGCGCTCCCGGGGTGTGCCCGAGACGCTTCGGACCTCCCGGCCCAGGAACAGTGCGAAGACCGGGGGGTGCTGCTGGAGCAGTTCCAGACGGCCGCCGTCCGCCTCCGCGAGGTCCCGGGCGACGGCCAGGCCGATCCCCGTGGAGCTGCGGCCACTGACGGCCCGCTCGAAGATCCGCGCGCCGAGGTCGGCGGGGACACCCGGCCCCTCGTCGGTGACCTCGATCACCGACTGGTTGCCGGTGACCCGGGTGCGCAGGGCGACCGTGCCGCCGCCGTGCATGAGCGAGTTCTCGATGAGGGCGGCCAGGACCTGGGCGACCGCGCCCGGGGTGCCCACCGCGCGCATCCCCTGCTTGCCCGAGTGGACGATGGCCCGTCCGGCGCTGCGGTAGGCCGGCCGCCACTCCTCGATCTGCTGCTTGATGACCTCGTCGAGGTCGAAGGCGACGGCGGAGCCCGTACGGGGGTCCCTGGAGTTGGTCAGCAGCCGCTCGACGACGTCGGTGAGCCGCTCGACCTGGGTGAGCGCGATCGTCGCCTCCTCCTTGACCGTGTCCAGGTCGTCGGCGAGGGCGACCTCCTCCAGGCGCATGGAGAGCGCGGTGAGGGGCGTGCGGAGCTGGTGCGAGGCGTCGGCGGCGAGCCGGCGCTCGGCGGTGAGCATCCGGGCGATGCGCTCGGCGGAGGCGTCGAGGACGTCCGCCACCCGGTCGAGCTCGGGGACCCCGTACCGCTTGTGCCGGGGGCGCGGGTCGCCGGAGCCGAGGCGCTCGGCGGTCTCGGCGAGGTCGGTGAGCGGGGAGGTCAGCCGGTTGGCCTGGCGTACGGCGAGGAGGACGGCGGCGACGACGGCGAGCAGTGCGACCGCGCCGATGATCATGAGTGTGCGGCCGACCTCGGCGGTGACGGCGGAGCGGGACTCCTCGACGACGACGCTCTCGCCGCGCTCGCCCTCGGCGAGGCCCCGGATGACGTCGCCGTCCGGGCGGGTGCCGATCTCGATGGTGTCGCGGCCGGGGATGCGGATCTGGGCGTACCGCTTGGCGCCGCTCTGCTCGGCGAGGATGTCCGGGTTGACCGGCTCGCCGCCGATCAGCCGGCTGTCGACGATGGAGACGATCCGCAGCGCCTCCAGGTCCACGCTCTCCTGGGCGCTGCCGGCGATGGTCCGGGTCTCGACGATGACCAGGGAGACGCCGAAGACGGCGACGACGACGAGCACCACGGCGAGCGTGGAGTTGATGAGACGGCGGCGCACGGTGCTCTCCGGGGGCGGGGGGTGTCGGCTCTTCTCGGAGCCTCGGCTCCGTCTCGACGGGTCGCTTCTTCTCGGAGCGTCAGCTCTTCTCGAAGCGGAAGCCGACGCCTCGGACGGTGGCGATGTAGCGGGGGTTCGCCGCGTCGTCGCCGAGCTTCTTGCGCAGCCAGGAGATGTGCATGTCGAGGGTCTTGGTGGAGGACCACCAGGTGGTGTCCCAGACCTCGCGCATCAGCTGGTCGCGGGTGACGACCCGGCCGGCGTCCCGGACCAGGACCCGGAGGAGGTCGAACTCCTTGGCCGTCAGCTGGAGCTCCTCGTCGCCCATCCAGGCCCGGTGCGACTCGACGTCGATCCGCACCCCGTGGGTCGTGGGGGCGGCGGCGGGCTCGGTGGCACCGCGCCGGAGGAGGGCCCGGACGCGGGCGAGGAGCTCGGCGAGCCGGAAGGGCTTGGTGACGTAGTCGTCGGCGCCCGCGTCGAGCCCGACGACGGTGTCGACCTCGTCGGCGCGCGCGGTGAGCACCAGGATCGGGACCGTGTGCCCCTCGGCGCGCAGTCGTCGGGCGACTTCGAGTCCGTCCATGCCGGGGAGGCCCAGGTCGAGCACGACCAGGTCCACTCCGCCCTGGAGTCCGGCGTCGAGGGCGGTGGGGCCGTCCTCGCGGACCTCGACCTCGTACCCCTCTCTCCGCAGGGCGCGGGCCAGCGGTTCCGAGATGGAGGCGTCGTCCTCGGCGAGCAGTACACGGGTCATGGGGTGATGGTAGTCCGCGCGGGTGCCGGGCCGGGGCTGGATAGGCCCGCCCCGGAGGTCCCCCGGAGGTCCCCTGGAGATCTTGTGGGCATCTTGCGTGTGACCTTCGAATGACCTTGTGCGGTTGCGCTATCGCCTGTGATCCATCTCTCAAGTCCTTCCATATCCGGCAGTGTCATGTCGTATGGTGTATCGACGTCAGTAGCGGTATTCAGGGACCTTTGGCCAGCTTCGCGCGCCGAGGTCCTCTTCTGCGTGAGGTCGGCTCCGCCGATCTCGGAGACGGTGAATGACCTGTGGGCCGGGTTCCGGGACGCGTAGACGCGTCTCCCGGGGCGTGGATCCCGGTGGAGTCCTGTGCGGCTCCACCGGTGCCGGCCTCCCCCACCGGGCGCATCACGCCTCACAAGGCGTGCGTCCCGACAGAGCAAGGATCGACATGGCGTCCAGCCTGACGACGGCTTCGAGCGGAACCTCTGGTTCCGAGAAGACGTTCTTCGGCCACCCCCGTGGTCTGGCCACTCTCTTCATGACCGAGATGTGGGAGCGTTTCTCCTACTACGGCATGAGGGCTCTTCTGGTCCTCTACCTGGTCTCCGGCGGCGCGGACGCCGCGACCGGCACCCAGGGCGGCGGCCTTGCGATGACCGCGGCCACGGCCACGGCCATCTACTCGGTCTACGTGTCGATGGTCTACCTGATGGCCATGCCCGGTGGCTGGTTCGGCGACCGCGTCTGGGGTGCCCGCAAGACGGTCGCCATCGCCGGTTTCGTCATCATGGCCGGTCACGCCTCGCTGGCCCTCCCCGGTCAGGCGATGTTCTTCGTCGGCCTGGCGCTGGTCGCCGCGGGCTCGGGTCTGCTCAAGGCCAACATCTCCACGATGGTCGGCCACCTCTACAACGGCCCGGACGACCCGCGCCGTGACGGTGGCTTCACGCTCTTCTACATCGGCATCAACCTGGGTGCCTTCGTGGCGCCGTTCGTGGTCGGTACCGTCGGCGAGAAGGTCAACTGGCACCTGGGCTTCGCCCTCGCCGCGGTCGGCATGGGACTGGGCCTGATCCAGTTCCTCTTCGGCACGAAGCACCTCAGCCCGAGGAGCAACGTCGTCCCGAACCCGCTCTCCACGGAGGAGCGGAAGAGCGTCCTGGTCAAGGTCGCGCTCGTCGTCGTGCTCGCCGCCGCGTTCTACGGCGTCGTCGTCGCACTCGGCGTGTACACCCTGAACTGGGCGCTCGTCCCGATCACCCTCGCCGGCCTGATCATCCCGGTCGCCGTCCTGGTCCGCATCAAGCGCGACAAGGACCTCGACAAGACCGAGCAGTCGAAGATGACCGGCTACATCTGGTTCTTCGTCGCCGCCGCCGTCTTCTGGATGATCTACGACCAGGGTGGCTCCACGCTGTCCCTGTTCGCCGACGGCAAGACCTCGGACACCGTCTTCGGCTTCGGCTTCCCGGCCACCTGGTACCAGTCGCTCAACCCGCTCTTCGTGATGGCGCTGGCCCCGGTCTTCGCGTGGCTGTGGCTGTGGCTGGCCCGTAAGAACCAGGAGCCGAACACCATCGTGAAGTTCACGATGGGCCTGGTCCTGGTCGGCGCGTCCTTCTTCGTCTTCATCGTCCCGATGAACATGGCGGGCGACGGCACCAAGGTCTCCCCGATGTGGCTCGTCTCGATCTACATGATCCAGACCATCGGTGAGCTGTGCCTCTCCCCCGTCGGCCTCTCCGTCACCACGAAGATGGCGCCACAGAAGTACGCCTCCCAGATGATGGGCGTCTGGTTCCTCGCCGTCACCGCCGGTGACTGCACCACGGGTCTGCTCTCGCTCGCGGGCGTCGATCTGAACGGGACGGGGATCATCGCGATGGAAGCCTCATTGGCTGTCCTCGCGGGCTTCGCGATCTACATGTACCGCAAGAAGGTCCAGGGGCTCATGGGCAGCGTCCACTGACGCACCCGTACCCCGTACGGCCGTGAGGGCCGCCGCACCGATCCGGTGCGGCGGCCCTCCGCCGTTCCCGGCGACGTTCCGCCGTCGTCAGCGCCTCAGCCGCGCCCACGGGGTGAAGGCGAACACCGCGCCGCCGAGCAGGATCACCGTGCCGCCGACGAGGGCGAGGGCGCGCAGGGCGCCGTCGTCCTCGGCGCCGGTCTGGGCGAGGTCCCCGCCGGAGGAGCCGCCGGACGCGCTGCTCGTACCGCCGCCGGAGGCACCGCTGCCGGATCCGCCGGACACGCCGCCGGCCTGCTTGCTGGTGTCCAGTTCGAGGGAGGCCTTCACGGCGCCCTTGAGCTGGCAGGGGATCTGCATCTTCGAGCTGCCGAGCGTGACGTCGATGGTCAGCGGACCGGGGCTCAGCGTGGCCTTGCCGGTCGCGCCGGGCCGGTACGTGCCCTTCATGTCGGCCAGGTTCACCGGGTCGCCGATCTTGAGGGCGGTGGCGTTGGCGGGGCCGGTGACCTTCACCGTGCCGCTGTCCGCACCGCCGATCTTGATCGCCATGGAGGACTTGAGCGCACCCGCGGGCAGCGGGGCGGGGCTGTCCATGACGCCCTTGGCCGTCTTCACGGTGAGGTCGTAGGCGCCGCCCTTCTTCTTGGCGCTGATGGTGACCTTGGACTTGATGTCGGCCGGGCCGGGGGCCTGGCAGGTGAAGCCGACGGAGACCTCCGTGCCGGGGAAGTCGGTCTGCCCGCCACCGCCGCCACTGGAGGATCCGCCGGAGGAGCTGGTGGAACCCCCGGAGGTCGAGCCACCCGAGGTCGAGCCGCCGGAGGTCGTACCGCCCGACGTCGTCGTCGAACCGCCCGACGCCGTACCGCCCGACGTCGTACCGCCGGAGGTCGTACCGCCCGACGTCGTCGTCGAGCCGCCCGACGCCGTACCGCCCGACGTCGTACCGCCGGAGGTCGTACCGCCCGACGTCGTCGTCGAGCCGCCCGAGGTCGTCGAGCCCCCGCCGGCCGTGACCTTGATGGTCGCGGCGGCCTGCACCGCCTCCTTCGGCGTGCACTTCGTGTCCGTGGACAGCGGCTTGGACACGTTGATCGTGTACTTGTCGGGCGTGAGCGTGATCTCGCCCGCCTTGGTCAGCTTCAGCTTCCCCTTCATCTCGGACAGCGGCATCGGGCTGTTCTTGGGGACCGGCGGGTTCGTCCGGGTCCCCTCCATCGCGACGGTTCCGCTCGCCGCGCCGCCCACGGTGAGGACACCGGTCGGCTTGACCGTGTCCTGACCGAGGTCGAGCATGTCGGGGTTCTTCGAAGCGGCCTGGACCGTCTTCCAGACGATCTCGACCTCGTCGCCGACCTTGGCCTCCGCCGGCGCCGTGATGAGCACCTTGGTGGTGCCCTGCACGGGCGGAAGCCCGGAGATGGCCGGCGGGATGCACTCCGTCTTGTACGAGACCTCGGCGGCCTGCGCGGGACCGGCGGAAATCAGGATCCCCGCGCCGCCGAGCATCAGCGCGACTCCGGCCGCGCTCATCCTCCGTTGCGTGTTCACGCATTTCCCTTCGTCGTCGTCGGGCTGCTCTCTGGGGCTGACGGTGCGGAGTCAGGACTGAACCACGGCAGGACCGCGGTGGGTTCTCCGTCCCCCGGGTCCGGTCGTACGGACTCGGGGGTACGTGTGCGGCGGCGGCCCGCGGCCCGGGAGCGGGTCCGGGCGGTCCGGCCGGGGCCGGTGGTGGCGTGGGCGGGGCGGGCGGGGCGGGCGGGCCGGTTGCGGTCCACCACCGCCATCCCGATCCGGAACAGGGCGGCCGGTACGACGACGGCGAGCAGCAGCCAGAAGAGCGTCACACCCCACGGCCGCCCGACGCCCCACGGCTGCTCGACGAGGACCTTCTCCCCGTACTTCACGGACACCTGGTAGTCGCCGTGCGCGCCCGCCGGGAGTTCGACGGGGAGCCGTACGAGGGCCTTCTTGCCGGGGGCGACGGTGCCGCGCCACTGGCGTTCCTCGTACTGCGGGGTGAAGACGCCGTGGCTGGTGCCGACCTGGAAGACGGGATCCTTGACGGGCGCGGAGCCGAGGTTGCCGACGGTGAAGACGATCTCCCGGGACGGCGGCGCCCCGAACCAGACGAGGAGGCCGCTGGAGCCGTCGAGGCGCACGGCGGCGAGGACGGCGAGCCGCCCGTCGCCCGAGGGTTCGGGGAGCGGGGCGGTGGGGTGCCCGGCGACCGTGAACGCCCGGTCGACGGCGTCCTGCCGGCCGGTGACCCCGGCCACGTGCACGACGCACGGGCAGGGCTTGGGCGGTTCGGTGACGGGGAGCTTCGCGCTGAACGCGCCCCTGGCGTCGACCGTGGCGGCCCTGCCCTCGGTGTTGGCGCAGGAGTTGGTGCCGCCGACGACGCCGGTGCCGGGCGAGCCCTGGCCGCAGATCAGGAGCATGAGCAGCGAGCCCGGCTGCCAGCCGCTGCCGCTGACGGTGATCTCGCCGCCCTTGCCGCCCTCCGCCCGGGAGAGCTCGACGACGGGGGTGGGGGGCGCCGCCGCGGGTGCGACGGGCAGCAGCGCGAGGGCAAGGGCCGCGAGGAGGGCGGCTGCCGTACGGATGGTCCTCATGGTGTCGCTCCCGCCGAGGCTCGTGGGGTACGGGACCCGACGCGTCGCCGTACCGCGTATCCGCCGCCGCCCGCCGCGAGGAGCAGGCCGGCCGCGCCGGTGAGCGCCGGGCCCGAGGCGAAGGAGGCCTCGGCACGGGCGGTGGCGGACGCGGCGCCCGGGGCGGCGGCGGTCAGCCGGACGGTGACGGAGTCGAGGGCGGGCGGGTCGGGCCAGGTTTCGGTGCGGGTGGCGCGCTCGCCGGGGCGGAGGGTGAGCGGCAGGGCGCGCTCCGGCCGGTCGAGGACGGTACCGAGGAGGCCGTCGGCGCGGACGGCGAGGCGCGGGGCGAGGACCGTGCTGCCCCGGTTGACCAGGGTGTAGCGGAGGGCGCCGGTGCCGGTGTCGACGCTGACGTCCTCGACGGTGAGCGCGGCGAGGTGGGGGCCGCTGACCCGGATCCGCAGGTCGACGCGGACCTCACGGCCGGCCGCGGAGGCCCGTACCGTGCCCCGGTGTTCACCGGGCGGGAGGTCGGCGGTGACGGTCACGGCGAAGGGCACGTCCGCCCGGGTCCTCGCGGGCACGGTGACGGTCCGGGCGGCGAAGGAGACGGGTGCGCCCCGGCCGCTGAGCCGTACGGTGAGGGGCCGGGCGCCCGGGTTGGTCACCGACAGGGTGTCCTGGAGGACGCTCCCCGCCGGGCCCTCCAGATAGGCGTACGGCCGTCCGGCGGCGGGCGCCGCCGTCCAGGCCTGGGCTCCGGGGGGAGCCGCCGCGACCACGCCGCAGAGGGCGGTCGCGGCGGCCACGAGCCCGGAGCGTGCCGCCGTCCGCATCAACGTGCCGTGCGCCGGCTGAGCCAGAGGACTCCGGCGGCGCCGGTCAGCAGGACGGTGCCGCCGAGGGTGCCGAGGGCCATGGCGGAGTCGAGGGGGCCGGTCTTGGGCAGCTGGCCGCCGGTGTCGCCGGTCGCCGCGTTGTCCCCGGAGTCGGCGGGCGGCGGCGTGTCGGAGCCGCCGGAGACGCCGGTGACGTCGAGTTCCAGCGACGGCTTCGGGCTGTTCTTGGCGGTGCAGACGGCGGCGTCCATGCCGAGGGCGTGCACGGTGAGCGTCCCGGCCGTGAAGGTGACCTTGCCGTTCTTCTTCGGCGTGTACGTGCCGGTCAGGGTGCCGATGCTGATGGGGGTGTCGGGCGGGATGGCGGCCGTGTTCGGCGTTCCCTTGACCTTGACGGTGCCGGAGTCGGCGCCGCCGAGGACGAGTTCGGCGCGCGGGGTCATGACGCCCTTGGGGAGTTCGACGGGGCTGTCGGAGACGCCCTTCTCGAAGGACATGGTGATCGTGTACGCGCTGCCGCTCTTGACGGCCTTGATGTCGACGGGCGAGACGGCGCTCTTGGGCCCGATCTTGGTCTCGCAGGCGTAGCTGACATCGACGACGGCCGCGTGGGCCGCCGGGGCGGCGGCCAGCACGGCCGCGCCCGTCACCGCTGCCGCAGCCGTGAGCGCGGCGGCCGTTCTCCTCCGGTTCGTCACCTTGGACACCCCGAACACCCCTCACCGCAACGGAACCTGACGGTCTTTCAGATTGGGCGTCAAGGTACGCCTGAGGCCATGAGGAGGGAAGGCAGGGGAACGTGCGGAGTTGTGAAAGTCCCCAGGAGACGCCCCGAGGGCGGGGCGGGAGGCGCGCGCGGAGGGTGCCGCTCGCGGGAGAACCCCGGACGGGAGGCGCGCGCGGAGGGTGCCGCTCGCGGGGAAAGTCCTAGGCGGGAGCCGCGAGTTCGGCCCAGACCGTCTTCCCCGGGGCGCCCGGGGTGCGCTCGATGCCCCAGTCGAGGCAGAGGCGCTGCACGATGAACATCCCATGGCCGCCGGGCCGCCCCGACCGGTGCGGGGTGCGGGGCGCGGGCTGTCCGGCGCCCCGGTCGGTGACTTCGAGGCGCAGCACCTTGGGCAGGCGCAGGACGCGCAGCCGCTCGGGGCCCTCGGCGTGCAGACAGGCGTTGGTGACCAGCTCGGAGACGACGAGCAGGACGTCCTCGGCGGCGGCCCTGCGGTCGGCGGTGGCGGCCGGCAGCCAGCCCCACTCGTGGAGCGCGGTCCGCGTGAAGTCGCGGGCGAGCGGCACGGTGCCGCTGGTCTCGCCGAGGGCGAGCGTACGGACGTCGGAAGCTTGGTCCATCAGCGCTTCACCTCACCGATCGACGGGACAGGGACGGAACAGAGGGGCGGACGTGCGGGGCGTCCTGAGCGGACCGGGGAGGGGGCGGGCCCCAGCGCCGGGCGTGCGGGGCTCAGCCGGGAAGGGCCGTGGCGAGTGTCTCGTGCACGGTGAAGACGGCCTCCGCGCCCGTGATGTGGAACACCCGGGCCACCGGGGGTCGCATCGCCACCAGATGGACCCCGCCACCGGCGGCCTCCGCCCGCAGCCGGGCGCCGAGCAGCACGTTGAGTCCGGTGGAGTCGCAGAAGTCCAGACCCGAGCAGTCCAGGACGAGCCGTGCCCGGCCCGCGTCGAGCGCGTCGTCCAGGGGGCCGCGCAGCAGCTCGGCGGTGTGGTGATCGAGCTCACCCGCCGGCGCGAGGACTTCGCTCGCACCCACGGTCCGGACCTCGACCCGCAACCGCGCGGGCGGCGCGCTCCCGATGTGCTGGCGGTCCATGGCCGTGCCTCTTCTCGCTCTCGCGGATGCCGACTGACGTGCCTCGAACCCTACAAGCGGGCCGCCCTCCCGCGCACACAAGGCCCACCACAAACCAGGACAAAGCGAATTGTCGATACTTGCGACCTTCCCCGCCGAGCAGGTAGGGCTAGTAGAGAACACCCGACACGACCGGCCTCGGAGGCGCCGCAAACCGCAGCAGAAGACCCCAGAAGGAGACTCATGTCACCCCGGCTCGACGCCCCGCGTACCCCCGACGCGCCGTCGGCAGCAGTTCCGCTCGGCCGCCTGCCCACCCACTCCCCCGATCATGCGTTCCAACTCCCGGAACAGCTCGTCGATCAGCCCCTCGACCGCATCGGACCGGTCGACGCGCGCGCTCTGTCGAAGCAGCTGTTCGCCCGGCTCGCCGAGCTGGAGGAGGGCACCCACGACCACGCGTACGTCCGCAACACCCTCGTCGAACTCAACCTGGCCCTGGTGAAGTTCGCCGCCGCCCGGTTCGGCACCCGCAGCGAGCCGATGGAGGACATCGTCCAGGTCGGCACCATCGGCCTGATCAAGGCGATCGACCGCTTCGAGCTGACCCGCGGCGTCGAGTTCCCCACCTTCGCGATGCCGACCATCATCGGCGAGATCAAGCGCTTCTTCCGCGACACCTCCTGGTCCGTGCACGTACCCCGCCGGCTCCAGGAGCTCCGGCTCGACCTCGCCAGGGCGGGCGACGCCCTCTCCCAGCGCCTCGACCGGTCCCCGACCGTGGCCGAACTGGCCGAGGAACTCGGCATCTCGCCCGAGGAGGTCGTCGAGGGCATGGCCGCGAGCAACGCGTACACCGCCAGCTCGCTCGACGCCCAGCCCGACGAGGAGGACGGCGGCGGCGGTGAGGCCACGCTCGCCGACCGGCTCGGCTACGAGGACCACGGGCTCACCGGGATCGAGTACATCGCCTCCCTCAAGCCGATGATCGCCTCGCTGCCCGCCCGCGAGCGGCACATCCTCTCCCTCCGCTTCGTCTCGGGCATGACCCAGTCGGAGATCGGCACGGAGCTGGGCATCTCGCAGATGCACGTGTCCCGGCTGCTCGCCCGCACCCTCGCCAGGCTGCGCCGGGGACTCACTCTGGAGGAATGACCTCCATCGCCTCGCCCGAGCCGCCAAAATGGCGGTGGAAAGGGCCCGTTCACGGTCTTCCGACCCGGGACGGGCCCTTCCGCGTGATCGGAGGGCCGTGTCGACGGGCCGTGCCCACGGGCCGGTCGACGGGGCCGGATCGACGGGATCGGTTGACGGGCCGTCCGGACCGGACCGGACCGAGCCCGGGGTTCAGGGGGGAATCACATGGTTTCTGCGTACGCGGAACTGGAAGACCGCATGCGCCGCCGGCTGGGGGGCCGGGAGTGCCTCTACGTGCCGTCCTGCCGCTTCGGCCTCTATCTCGCGCTGCGCCACTGGTGCCGGCCCGGCGGCCGGGTCCTGATGTCCCCGGTCAACGACGACGTCATCCTCTTCGTCGTCCTCGCCGCCGGGCTCCGCCCCGTGCAGGCACCGCTCGACCCGCGCGACGGCTCCGTCGACCCGTCCGCCGTTCCCGGGACGGTCTGGCGGGACCTCTCCGCGGTCCTCACCACCAATCTGTACGGGAACCCCGACCCGGCGCCCGAGCTGCGCGAGCGGTGCGACCGGCTCGGCATCCCGCTGATCGAGGACGCCGCCCACGCCATCGGCTCCACCGCCGGCGGGCGCCCGGTCGGCACGTACGGCGAGGCCTCCGTGTTCAGCCTCTCCAAGCACACCGCCGCCAAGACCGGCGGCTTCCTCACCCTCGCCGACCCGGACCTGCGCGGGGAACTCGCCGCCGCCCGGGACGCGTTGCTGCACCCGACCCGTACCACCGCCGAACTCGCCCACCTGGTACGGCCCTACGCCGAGGCCACCGTGCGCGGGCTGCGCCTGGTCGGGGCGGCCCGCGCGACGCTGCGACGGCTCGGCCTGGAGGAGCGGCCGGAGATCCGGATGCCGCTCCGCGCCGACGCGCTGAAGCAGGCCCTGCCGGCCGCGCCCGCCCTCGACCCCTTCCACTCCTGGGTCCGGGTCGACATGCACGACTACCGGCTCCGGCCGGGCCCCGGCCGCCTGCGCCGCACCGCCCGCAGACTGGCCGGCCTCGACGGCGTGCTCGACGCCCACCGGGCGGGCACGGAGCGCCTCCTCGCCACCGAGTACGGCGGGGGCCACGGAGGAAGCCACGAGGAGGTCCAGCCGCTGTTCCGGGTGCCGCTGCTCGTCGACGACCGGGACGCGGCCGTCGCCGCGCTCGCCCGGCGCCGGATCACCACCGGCTACCTCTACGACCCGCCGCTCGACCACTACGCGGGCGAGGTCTTCACCGAGCCGTCCCCCGCACCGGAACCGGCCGCCTGGTTCGCCCGGCACGCCCTGCCCGTGGACCCGCGCCGCGCCGACGAGTCCCTCGCCGCGCTGCGCGCCGCGGGCATCCGCCCGGCCGGGCCCTCGGCGGCCCCCGGAGGCGCGAGGTGACCGACTCGGTACGGCTGCGGGACGGGGAGCGGGGGGCGGACGCGGATCCGGGCGGCCACGGCCCCGACCGCAGCGGCACGGACGGTCACGGCCCGGGCCCTTCCGACGAGAGCTCCATGTTCCGCAACGCCTACGCCCTCATGCTCTCCACCGGCGTCTCCGCCGCCCTCGGCCTCGGCTTCTGGCTGGTCGCCGCCCGCTACTACTCGGAGGAGGCCGTCGGCCAGGGCTCCGCCGCCATCGCCGCGCAGCGACTCCTCGCCTCCCTCACCGCGACCACGATGATCGGCGCCGTCGTCCGGTACGTGCCCCGCGCCGGCCGCGCCACCGGACCGCTCGTCCTGCGCGTGTACCTGGTCAGCACGGTGGTCGTCGCCGTCGCCTGCGGGGTCTTCCTGCTCACCCTGGACTGGTGGGGGCCCACGTACGCCCCCCTCGGCACCCTCTCCGCCGGCCTGTTCTTCACCGCCTCCTGCGTCGGCTGGGCCCTGCTCACCCTCCAGGACGGCGTCCTCACCGGGCTGAGACGGGCGGTCTGGGTCCCCGTCGGCAACGCCGTCTTCTCGCTCGGCAAGCTCGTCCTGCTCGTCGTCCTCGCCGCCGCCCTGCCGGTGCTCGGCGTCTTCGTGTCCTGGTCGGCGGCGATCGCCCTGTCCGTCGTACCGCTCGCCTGGCTCGTCTTCCGGCGGCTCATCCCCCGGCAGGCGCGCGCCGACCGGGACCGCGAACCGCCCGGCCTGCGCGAGATCGGCCGGTTCATGGCCGGGGACTCCGTCGGCGCGCTCTTCAGCCTCGCGATGATCAACCTGCTGCCGGTGATGGTCGCCGTCCGTTTCGACGCCGCCCACAACGCCTTCTTCTACACGGCCTACACCGTCGGCGGCACGATGGAGTTCATGGCCGTCAACATGGCCTCCTCGCTCACCGCGCACGCCTCCCACAGCCCCGAGTCCCTCGCCGAGGGCGTCAGGGGCGCGCTGCGCCGCATGGCACTCCTCCTCGTCCCGGTCGTCCTGCTCCTCCTCGTCCTCGCGCCGGTGATCCTCGCGCCGTTCGGCCCGGACTACGCCGAGCACGGCACGACCGTGCTCCGGCTGCTGGCCGCCGCCGCGCTCCCCCGGGTCGCGGTCGAGCTGTACATAGGGGTGCTGCGCGTCCAGGGCCGTACGGGCGTGCTCGCCCTCCTCCAGGGCGCCATGTGCGTCCTGGTGCTCGGCAGCGCGGCGCTGCTCCTCGGCCGGGTGGGCATCGCGGGCGCGGGCGTCGCCGTCCTGGCGTCCATGACGCTGATGGCGGCGGTCTCGGCCCCGGGCCTGCGGGCCGCGCTCCAGGGCCGGGCACCCGCACCCCGCGCCCCGGAGGCCGTACGGGCGAAGCCGCGCGCCGAGGACGGCTACGGCACCAACTGGGCGCGGGAGAGCGCCTATCTGCGGGGCGCGCACGACTCGGTGACGCCTGCGTTCGGCATCCCGGTGTTCGTACCCCGGCAGGAGGGGGGCGAGGCGGCGGTGGCGTCCCCGCGCCGGGCGCAGGACGGGGTGCTCGGTTCGGACCGGATGCCCACCGAGCGAGCTCCGGGCCCGGTGCTCTGGCTGTGGACCGTGCTCACACTGGCCGCCGGGCTGTTCTGGTTCCCCCTGGTCCGCTCCGGCGAGCTGAGCGTGGAGCGGCTCTCCGGCACCGGTCTGCTGACCGCGCTGCCGCCGGTCACCCTCGCCGCCGGGCTGCTGCTCGTCGCCCTCCAGGGCGCGGCCGTCGCGCTGCGGGTCTTCCGGCCGGTGTTCGCGGGGACGGTCCTGCTCGCCACCTTCCTGGCACTGCACACCGCGCCGCCGCTGCTCGGTCTGCGCCCGGCCGAGGCGGGCGGGCCCGGCGCCGTACTCCTGGGCGAGGGCCTGGAGCGGGCGGTGGCGCCGGTGGCCCTCCAGGCCTTGAGCCTGCTCCTGGTGGCGCTGCTGCTGCGGGTGGCCGGGGTGGGCTCCCGGGTCACGGCCGGGGTGGTGTGGGTGCTCGTCTGGGCGGGCTGGGCGGGTCAGCAGGCCTTCGCCGCCGCACCGCTGCCGCTCTTCCTGGGCCTGGCCGGGGGCACGATGGCGGTGTGCGCCTTCCGCGGTCTGACGTCGGGCGGTCGCGGCTGAGGCGGTTGACGCGTGGCCCGGCGCCCGGCGAGCCGGCCGCCGTGCCCGGCCCTCGCGGTCACCCGGTCCCGCCACCGGCTCCTCGCGCGCGGAACCGGGACCTACGCGCGTGCGTACGGGAGGACTTGGCGCCCTCGCGTTCGACGGCGCCGCGCGTGGCTGCCGGGAGCGGCACTCCCGGCAGGACGGCGGCGACGCTCGCGAAGAGGGCGAGGACCCCCATGAAGACGATGAGCGAGAAGGACCTGCTGAGGAACAGCGTGGTCGCGACGAGGGTGGCCACGGACAGGCTGACGGGCGCGGCGAGCGCCAGCGCCTCCAGACGGGCGCCGGGGCGCAGTCCGGTCGGCTGCGGGAACAGCAGCGCGAGGCCGGGCCCGAGCGCGACGAACGCGAGGACGGGGATCCAGCGCAGCGGGGAGCCGCCGGGGAGGGCGGTCGCCGCGAGCGCGACCCATCCGGAGGCCGCGAGGGCGGCCCTGCGCTGGACTCGCGGGGTCGGGCGGGGGAGAGCCATGGCGTACCTGCTCCTCGTACGTGGGGTCCGGGGGGGATGGACGTTCAGCCGCCGGTGGTGGGCCGGTAGCGGAGGACGACGCCGTAGGTGTTCTCCTCGACGACCTGGAAGAGCGGGGAGCGCTTGAGCGCCGCCTCGATGCTGTCGAAGCCGCCCTCGGGGAGGTAGCCCTCGCCGATGACGGCCTCGCCCTGGGTGCGGGTGAGGATCACGTACGCCGGGCAGTCCTGCGGGATGCCGCCGGCCAGGTAGCCCGCCGGGTCCTTCAGCATCCGGAGGTTCTCGTCGACCTCCTGCTCGGTGAAGAACCAGCGCACGTACCGGTCGTAGCGGTAGTACGAGTCGGGGAACGCGCCGGTCGCCGCCAGGATGAGGGAGCCCTCGGGCGCCCGGTCGAAGGCGCGGCGGGTGAGCGCGGTCTCGGCGGGCGGCGCGTAGTGCATGCCCTCCTTGCCGTAGTACGAGGGCAGGAAGCCGGCGAGCATGGCGACGAGGGTGACGGGCAGCGCGACGAGCATCGCCCGGCGGGCGGTCACGGCGGCGCGGCTCGCGGCCCCGGCGGCGGGGACGAGCGCGGCGGCGGCGAAGAAGGCGGCGCCGGGGAGCCCGAAGAGGTAGACCCGGAAGATCATCTCTCCGCCGTAGTCGTTGACCGCGAACATCGGCAGGGGCGCGGCGGCGGCGAGCAGCAGCGGCAGGGCGCTGCGGACGAGTCCGCGGCGGAGCAGGACAGCGGCGACGGCGAGCCCGCCGAGGGCCAGGACCATCAGTATGTTGGCGTCGCCGACGAGTTCGGGCCCGGGTCCCGTGGGGTCGCCCGCGAAGCCGGGGCGGGAGTTGCCGAGCAGGTCGCCGGCCTTCTCGCGGAGGGTTCCGAGGGTGGTGAGGAACAGCTCGCGGCCCATCGTGAGGTTCCAGGCGAGCATGACGAGGCCGGTGGTGACGAGCAGCCCGATGTTGCGGTAGCGGCGGGTGAGGCAGAGGGCGAAGAGGGTGGCGCACAGCATGATCGGGGTCAGCTGGTGGCTGGCGTTGATGGTGGCGATCAGCGGCAGCAGGATCACCACGGCGACGGCCCGCTGCCGGGTCGTCGTGGGCGGCGGGACGGCGGAGGCCGCCGGGTCGAGGGTGCCCCGGTCGCGCAGCGTGCCCGCCGAGCCGGGCAGCACGAAGTGCCGGACGACGACGGCGAAGACGGTGAGGTAGAGCAGGTACGAGAAGCCCTGCGGGGACAGGTAGTCCTGGCCGACCCAGTTCGCCAGCTGGAAGATCCACACCCCGGTCCACACGAGCCGCCAGTCGTCGCTGAACGTGCGGTAGATCAGGATGAGGACGGGCACCAGCAGCAGGCCGAGCGCGACCGGCGCCCAGTTGATGAAGGAGGCGGCGGCGTCCACGCCGAAGGCGCGTACGAGGGCCGCGTCGAGGGAGAAGAAGCCGGGCCACTGGTCGTACGCGGACATGCCGCCCGTCAGCTCGGCCCCGGGGTGGATGCCGCCCTCGGCGAGCATCCTGCTGATGATCGCGTCGTGCTTGGACGCCCAGGCGTAGCGGACGGTGTCGTAGAGGATCGCGGGCGGCGCCTTGAGGGCGAACAGCATGGCCGCGCAGTAGGTGGCGGGCCAGAGCGGGGCGGTGCCGGCCCGGCGCAGGGTGAGGACGAAGCCGCCGGTCAGGACGGCGAGAGCGGCGTAGAAGGTCAGCGGGAAGCGGTCCAGGAGGCCGAACTCCGCGATGTGCCGGAAGTCGATCCGGGGCAGCGCCCAGAGCCAGAGCGCGGCGGCGAGGAGCAGAGGGAGGAGGTTGAGGGCACCGGGCGAGCGGAGGACGGAGGCGGCTCGGCCGCGCGTGCGGGGCGGGCGGGGCGGGCGGGCGGACGGCTCCGAGCCTGCCGACTCGGGGGCGGTGGGCTTACGGCGGGTCCGCTCGCGGCCGGTCGCCCCGCCGCTGATGGGCTCGCCGCCTGTGGGCTGCGACGGTACGCCCTTCCCGGTCTCCGGTGCGGGCCCCTGACGCCGCACGGCCTCTTCCCCCACGGCCTCTTCCCCCACGGACTGTCCCCTTCGGCGAAGTACCGGAAGGCACTTCGGTTCTGTTCGGACTTTCAACTCACGGATGGATCACCGGAGTTGCCCTGCTTCTCGCTCAGCCGGCGAACTCGGGCCCCTTGAGCAGGGCGCGGGCCCTGCGGTACATCCGCCAGCCGACCGTGGGCAGCGAGTCCGGGTACGGCGCCGCCTTCGCGCCCCGCCCCTCCATCCACCGCTCGACGTCCGCGACCGTGTGGCTCCGGCGCAGGATGAGCCGGGCGATGCGGTAGATCTCGTCGGTACCGGAACTGAGGGCGTGCCGGACGGCGACCGCCGAGGTGTACCCGGCCGCCGCCGCGGCCCGCCGTACCGCCGGACTGTTGTAGCCGTGCGGATAGGCCAGATGCAGCACCTCGTGCCCGAGGACGTCCTCCAACACCGCCTTCGAGTCCCTGAGTTCACGGCGGAGCGCCCCCGGGGCGAGGGTGTCGAGCTGCGGATGCGTGACCGTGTGGCCGCCGACCTCCATCCCGTACCCCTCAAGGCGCGGCGCCTGCGCGAGCGTCATCATCGGCGCGGGCGGCAGCAGACAGGGCCGGCCGGGGGTGATGGCCCCGGTGGTCAGGTACGCGGTGGCCGGCAGCCCCCGGGAGGCGAGCGCCTCGGCGGTCGGCCCGACGAGGTCGGCGAAGCCGTCGTCGAAGGTGAGGACGACGGGCCGGGGCGGCAGCGGGGCGCCGGTGGCGAAGTGCGCGGCGAGCGCGCCGACGGTGACGGCGGTACGTCCGCCGGCGACGATCGCGTCGAGCTGGGAGGCGAACTCCCTCGGCGTGACGGTGAATTCGGCGATCCAGTCCGGGGGGTCCTCCATCACGGCGTGGTAGAGGAGGACGGGTATCCGGGTGTGGAGGGGAATCCGGGTGCGGCCGGGTGCGTGCGTCATGGGGTCGCCTTCCCGCGCCGGGTCCGTATGCGGGCCTTCGCGTATCCGATCGGGCCGTAGAGCATGCCGCGCCGCTCCAGCCGGGAGAGGGCGGCGGGCCAGGGGTGGTGGTGGGCGCGGTGCTCGCCGGGGACGCTGCCGCTGGCCGCTTCCTCCGTTCCGCCGCGCCGGGCGGTCATCGTCCGCGCGTACGCGAGGCCGCGTGGCAGCCGGGCGAGCAGCGCGGGCAGCAGGCGGGGGCTGCGGACCAGGGTCGCGGTGAGGTACGCGGTGAGCCCGGCCCCGTATCCGTACGCCTGGTTCCGCAGGTCCTGCCAGGTGTCGCGGTGGTGGTGCCAGACGAGGGCGTCGGCGGTGTAGCGGAGCCGGAAGCCGGCGGTGAGGACGGCGACGAAGGCGTACAGGTCGTCGCCGCCCTTCGCCGGGGTCCCGGTGCCGGTCGCCGGATCGAAGCCGCCGGCCCGCCGGAGCGCCTCGGCACGGAAGGCCATGTTGGCTCCGGACCCGAAACCGCCCGCGGTGAACGGGAAGAGCGGTTCGTCGGCGGGCGGCCGGGCGGGGTCGTACAGCCGGGGGGCGAAGCCCTTGGCGAAGCCGCCGTGGGACTCCAGGAGGATCTGGGCGGGGGTCCGCAGCCGGGCGGGCAGGATCAGGCCGGTGACGCAGCCGAGCCCGGGGTCGGCGGCGAAGGGCTCGGCGAGGGCGGTCAGCCAGTGCGGGTCGGCGATGACGTCGTCGTCGGTGAAGGCGACGACGGCGCCCCGGGCGGCGGCGAGACCGGTGTTGTGGGCGACGGCGAGCCCGGGGGTGTCCTCACGGACGTACCGGACGCGGCCGGCGTACTGCCGGGTGACGAGGTCGTGGGTGCCGGAGGTGCGGGGCGCGTTGTCGACGACGATCAGCTCGTGGTCGGGATGGTCCTGGACGAGCAGCGAGTCGAGCGCACGGGCGAGGGAGCGGGGGCGCTCACGGGTGGCGAGGACGACGGAGAGGTGGGGGGCGGGGTCCGTGGGGCCGGGAGCGGTCGCGGCGGGGTGACCGTCCGGGCCCGGGGTGCGGCGCGGAGCGGTCGCCGTGCGTCCGTCCGCACGGGAGACGGTGCGGGGAACGGGCTCCGTGGGGTGGCGGTCCTGGCGGGAGGCGGCGAGGCGTTCGGCGTCGGTGCGGGGTGGTCCGGCGTCCGCGAGGCGCCGCCGGGCGAGGGCGGCGAGTACCTCGGCGGGGTCGTCGCCGGCGGCGTAGGCACCGACGACGGTGGCGACGGGCCGCCCCCGGAGCCGTACGAGCGCGTAGACGTCACCGGGCACGACGGGCGGCCCGCCGGGAGCGGGCCGGAGGGCGGGGCCGCCGCCGTCGGGTGCGTCGAGGTCGAGCTCGGCGACGGAGATCGGCCGGGGGGCGGGGAGGCTCATCGGGGGTCTCTCGACGGACGGACGGCGACGGGGATGGGGATCGGGATGGGGATCGGGATGGGGATGGCGACGGGGACGGCGACCCCCGCCCCGCCGTTAACGGCTGCCCCGCAGCCGGGCGACATGGTTCAGGGTGGCGCGGCCCCGGGCCGCGAGTTCCGGGCGGTTGCGGACGAAGCCGTGGGCCCGGCGGGAGGGCTCGCGTGCCACCCAGTGGAGCGCGGCGCGTACGCCGGGGCGGACGACGGCACCCTCGTACACGGTCAGCTCCCCCGTCTTGAGCGCGTTCTTGTACTCGGCGTCGCCACGCCCGAGGTCCAGCATGCCGATCCCGGCCGCGGCGGCGGCCTCGGCCATCCGCAGATGGAGGACGAGGCCGGGCGAGTACTTGGCGAACTCGGGGTCGTAGGAGGGGAACCAGCAGGACAGGACGGTCGCGGACCGCAGTCCGAAGTGGGCGGCGACGGGCCGCGGGCCCGCGTAGAGCACGGAGAGGACGCCGGAGCAGCCGGGCGTGCGGAGTTCGTGGAGGCGGCGGACGAGGGTGCTGATCCATGCCTTGGCGAAGCGGTCGCGGCGGCCGGTCCTGCGGTACTGGGCGGACTTCCAGTCCATGAGGGTGCGCAGGGCCGCGGGGTCGCGCTCGTCGAAGACGAACCGGACGTCTCCGTCGGCCCGGCGGCCGAGGCGGCGTTCCTTGGCGAGGGTGGTCCGGAGGAACTTGGGGGACTGGACGCGCAGCAGGGCCTCGTACGCGGCGTAGCCCTCGCCGACGTCGATCACGGGCGAGGCGAACTCCTCGACGGCGGCGCCCTCGAAGACGGGCTGGCCGGACTCCAGGTTGTCGAACTCCCAGCCGACGAGGCCGCAGTGGCGGAGCAGGGGCCGGACGGCGGGCCGCAGACCGGCCCGGAGGACGGCGCCCTGGGCGTCGGAGACGCCGAAGCCGATGGCGCGGCCCTGGCCCAGGGGCCCCTTCTCGTAGGGGAAGAAGCCGACGGGTTCGTCGTCCGCCGACCAGACGGCGACGCGGGAACGGGGCCGGACGGTGGCGACGGCCCGGGTGAACTCGGGTTCCATGAAGGGGTTCGCGGGCGCCCCGGAATTGGCGCGCAGCTCGCGCCAGGCGTCGATCTCGCGGGCGCTCAGCTCCTCCGGCCTCACGACCCGCACGCGGACAGCGCTCACCTTGCCGACCCCCCGGTCTCCCCCTGAGTCCTGCCAGGACAGGACGCTACCCGTCCGCAACGCTCCGGGGCAGGGATACTCGGTCATTCCGTGGCCGATCCGTGAAGGAACGGACACGGCGGAGAGCGGTTGACCAAGGGGGCGGAGGCGTGGGCGAGTTGGAGATCGCCGGGCGGGGCAGGACGGCGGACGTGTACGCGCTGGACGGGGCGCGGGTGCTGCGGCGGTACCGGGAGGGCGGGGACGCGACGCGGGAGGCCGAGGTGATGACCCGGCTGGCCCGTTGCGGCTATCCGGTCCCGGAGGTGCTGGGCGCGGAGGGCTCGGACCTGGTGATGGAGCGCCTCGCGGGCCCCTCACTGCTCGACGCGCTGCTGGCCGGCACGTACGCGCCGGAACCGGCGGCCGAACTGATCGCACAACTCCTCACCCGGCTGCACGCGCTGCCGGGCGGTGCGCTGCCCGCGCACGGGCAAAAGCACTGGCCGCAGCAAGGGCCGAAGGTTGCGTTCGAGGCCCCCGGCCGCCGCACCGACATCCGCCCGCAAGGAGAGCGAAGCCCCCGTGACCAGCCGAGACACGCCCACGACGACGCTGTGGCGCCCCACCGGCCCGATCGAGCTGGACCTCGTACGGAAGCTGGCCTGCCGCGCCTGGCCGGCGCGACTGCCGGAGCAGCCGATCTTCTACCCGGTGCTCAACGAGGAGTACGCGGTCAGGATCGCCCGCGACTGGAACGTGAAGCACGACGGCGCGGGCTTCGTGACACGCTTCGAGGTGGAGACGGAGTTCCTGCGCAGGTACCCGGTCCAGCAGGCCGGCGGCCGGACGATCCTCGAACTGTGGGTGCCGGCGGAGGAGTTGGACGAGTTCAACGCGCACATCGTGGGCGAGATCGAGGTCGTCCACGAGTTCCGCTGACCTAGTGGTCGGCTCTGTAGATCCTTCGGGGGTTGTGACGGATCCTGTGAGCCACCGCCACATTTCAGAGGGGCACCCACGCTGTTCTGCCAGCGGTGAACCCCGGCCCGACCGGACTCGACGCTCACTACGGTTCAGTCTCATGACGACGATGACGACGCGTACGGTCCGGTACCCGGCCGACGGTTTGACGATGATCGGGCACCTCGCGCTCCCGGCCGGTGTCGACCGCCGGCCCGCGGTGCTGCTGGGACCGGAGGGGCCGGGGCTCAGCGATGTCGAGCGCCGCCGGGCCGATGCGCTCGCCGAGCTGGGCTATGTAGCGCTGGCCTTCGACCTTCACGGCGGGCGCTACTTGGGTGACCCCGAGGAGATGCTGGCCCGTTGCATGCCGCTGCTCGCTGATCCCGACCGGATGCGAGGCATCGGCCACGCGGCGCTGGACGTGTTGCGCGCCGAACCGCGGACCGACCCCGACCGGATCGCCGCCGTCGGCTACGGCACCGGGGGCGCCATCGGGCTGGAACTCGGGCGCGACGGCGTCGACCTGCGCGTGATCGGGACAGTCAACGCACTGACCACGGGCCGACCGGGCGAGGCGGCGCGCATTCGCTGCCCGGTGTGGGCCGGGGTCGGGTCGGAAGACCCGATCATGGCGCCCGCGCAGCGGGACGCGTTCACCGCTGAGATGCAGGCCGCGGGCGTCGACTGGCGCCTCGTGGTCTATGGCGGCGCCTTGCACGCCTTCCACCACCCGCCGGTCGACCAGCCCGTGGTCCCCGGCGTCGGCCACCACCCACGGCACGCGCAGCGAGCCTGGCGCGATGTCGTCGGCCTGCTCGCCGAGTGCCTGCCCGTGACGGAGTGATCCGGTCAGTCCGAACTCGGGCGCCCGCCCCGAAGGATTTACGGAGCCGACCACTTAGGGTGCCGCCATGGGATCACTGCTGAGGGCCGTCGGCGAGAACGCCGACGCCTCCGACTTCCTCGCCTGGCCGGGCGACTTCGAGCTCGACCGGGGCGGCCATGGTGAGGAGGTCCACCTGGTGTCGGGCGCGGCCCTGGAGGGCTTCGCGAAGGACGGGTCGGGCGGGACGTACTTCTTCTGCGGGGACGGCGGCGAGGAGCGCCCCGTCCTCTACGCGGACCCCGAGGGCCACGCGGCACTCGTCGCGATCGGCCTGCCGGAACTCCTCCGCCTCGTCCTGGCCGCCCCGTGGTGGCAGGACGCCGAGCGGGAGGACCCCGGGGCCGACCACCTGGCCGACATGCCGGACCTGCGGGACCTGGCCGCCCGCGCCGCGACGGCACTGGGCCTGGACCTGCCGTCGGAGACGGAGGCTCTGGCGCGGCTCAGCGAGGTCGTGACGACGGCGGGGCCGGGGTACGTCCTCGTCCTCACCCCGGAGAACCAGCCCTGTGCACCGCTGCTGACCTACGGGAGCGCCCGGTGACCGTTCGGCGGGTCGTGCCCGATCTTCGCACTTCGGCGGCGGAGGAGAACCGGGGGTTCTACGGTCTGCTCGGGTTCGAGGTGGTGATGGACCACGGGTGGATCACGACCCTCGCCTCACCGTCCTTCCCCGCGGCCCAGATCAGTCTGATGACCCACGACCTGACGGCCCCCGTCGTTCCCGAGCTGAGTGTGGAGGTCGACGACGTGGACGCGGCCTACGCGGCGGTCCTCGCCGCGGGCGCCGAGATCGTGCATCCCCTGACCGACGAACCCTGGGGCGTCCGCCGCTTCTTCACCCGCGATCCGGACGGGCGTGTGATCAACGTCCTGAGCCACCGGTCCTGACCGGTTCGCGCGGTCAGTTCGAGAGGGCCAGGCGGATACCGAAGGCCGCGATGACCGTGCCCGTCAGGCGGTCCAGGTAGCGGCGGGCCCGGGGTTTGCGGAGTTGGTCGCGGAGGAGGCGGGCGAAGGCGATCAGGACCGTGGACCAGAGGAGGCCCAGGACGATGTGTTCGCCGGTGAGGAGGAGGCCCATCGTGAAGTGGTCGCCGCCCGCCGGGAGGAACTGCGGCAGGACCGCCACGTAGAACGCGCCGACCTTCGGGTTCAGGAGGTTCGTCAGCGTCCCCTGGCGCCAGCCGGCCGCCAGCGAGTCGCGCTCCGCCGGCCCGTCGTCCTCCGCGCCGCCGGTCGCCGGGAGGCCCCGGAAGGTGTTGCGGAGCATCTGGACGCCGATCCACACCAGGTACGCGGCGCCCGCCCAGCGCAGGATGTCGTACGCCAGCTGGGAGGCGGTGAGGAGCGCCGTCACGCCCAGGGACGTGAGCGCACCCCACAGCAGCGTGCCGGTCTGGATGCCGAGGACGACCCCCCAGGCCCGCGCGCGGTGGCCCACGGCCGATGTGCGGAGGACCAGCGCCGTGTCGAGGCCGGGGGTGAGGGTGAGGAGCCCTACGACGAGGGCGAAGGACCATAGAGCTGTGGTGGCTTCCATGGATTGTCAGGATATCCCGGCCCGGTCCGCGTGCGGCGGGGCGTCGTCCCTCACTTCCCCCCGCGCTCCACATCCGTGCAGCGGACCTCCGGGGGGGCGAGCTCGGCGGCTCCAGCTCCGGCGGCAGCGGTGGCGGCGGCTCGGCCGGACCACGACACCGCCGACTCCCGTGCACGTCATACGAGTTGACTTCGCGTCCGAAGTCTCGGCGCCCCCGGCCGGCCGCACATGGGTACCCGTACCCGGCCTCCCGGCCCGATCACTCAGACCACACGCGCACCCGCCCGCCAGACCTCGGTCACCAGCGGGACCCCCGGCCGGTACGCCAGGTGGACGTGCGACGGGGCGTCCAGGAACGTGAGGTCCGCGCGGGCGCCGGGCGTCAGGCGGCCCACGTCCGTGCGGCGCAGGGCCGCCGCGCCGCCCGCCGTGGCCGACCAGACCGCCTCGTCCGGCGTCATGCCCATGTCCCGTACCGCCAGGGCGACGCAGAACGGGACCGAGGACGTGAACGACGAGCCCGGGTTGCAGTCCGTGGACAGCGCGACCGTCACTCCCGCGTCCAGGAGCCGCCGGGCGTCCGGCCAGTCCGCGCGGGTGGAGAACTCCGCCCCCGGGAGGAGCGTCGCGACCGTCGAACCGTTCGCCAGCGCGTCCACGTCCGCGTCCGTCAGGTGCGTGCAGTGGTCCGCGCTCGCCGCGTCCAGCTCCACCGCCAGCTGGACACCGGGGCCGTACGTCAGCTGGTTGGCGTGCACCCGGGGGTGGAGGCCCTTCGCCTTGCCGGCCGTCAGGATCGCGCGGGCCTGGTCGCCGTCGAACGCGCCCTTCTCACAGAAGACGTCCACCCAGCGGGCGTACGGTGCGCAGGCCTCCAGCATCTCGCCCGTCACCAGCTCCACGTACGCGGCCGGGTCGTCCGCGTAGTCCGGGGAGACGATGTGCGCGCCGAGGTACGTCACCTCGTCGGTGTGCTCGGCGGCGATACGGAGAGCGCGGGCCTCGTCCTCGACCGTCAGGCCGTAGCCGGACTTGGTCTCGAAGGTGGTCGTGCCCTGGCGGAGGGCTTCGCGGAGGTAGCGGGCGACGTTCTCCGACAGGGCCTCGTCGGAAGCCGCGCGCGTCGCCGCGACCGTCGTACGGATGCCGCCCGCGGCGTAGGCCTGGCCGGACATGCGGGCGTTGAACTCGGCGGTGCGGTCGCCCGCGAAGACGAGGTGGGAGTGGGAGTCGACGAAGCCGGGGATGACGGCTCGGCCGGACGCGTCCACGGACTCGTCGGCGGCGGGGGCGTTCGCCGCCGGGCCCGCCCAGGCGATGTGGTCGCCTTCCAGGACGACGGCCGCGTCCTTGACCAGGCCGAGGGGGCCGTCGCCGATGGCGGGGTCGTTGGTGACGAGGCTGCCGATGTTCGTGATGAGCGTGGTCGTCATGGTTGCTCTCCGTGGGGGGGCGGATGATTCGGGTGCGGGCCGGTGGCCCGGGTTGTGCCCACCCGTTCCGCCCCGCAGAACGATTGCCCACAACCCGGGGACGACTCAGCTCCTCAACGTGGCGATCGTCCTCGCCAACTCCTCGCCCGCGTTCGGTACGTGCACGTGGGTGCCGTTTGCGACCACGACCCGGCCGGCCACCACCACGTGGTGGACGTCCGCCGCCGTCGCCGCGAAGACCGCTGTCTCCGCCGCCAGGCGCGGTACCGGGCCCGCCGTTCGCACGGTGTCCAGCGCGATCGTCGTGAAGTCGGCCAGGGCTCCCTGCTCCAGGATGCCCGCGTCCGTCCAGCCGAGGGCCGCGTGGCCGTCCGCCGTCGCCGCGCGGAGGAGTGCCGCCGCCGGCCAGTGGCCCCGGGTGCGGGTGCGCAGGCGCTCGTTGAGCTCCATCGCCCGCGCCTCTTCGAACAGGTCGATGACCGCGTGGCTGTCGCTGCCGAGGGAGAGCGGGGAGCCGGCCCGCTGGAGGGCGACCGCCGGGCCGATGCCGTCCGCGAGGTCGCGTTCGGTCGTGGGGCACATGCAGGTGCCGGTGGCCGTCGAGCCGATCAGGGCGATGTCGGCGTCCGTCATGTGGGTGTTGTGGACGCCCGTCGTGCGCGCGCCGAGCACCCCGTGGTCCGCGAGGAGCTGCGTCGGGGTGCGGCCGTGGGCGGCGAGGCAGGCGTCGTTCTCGGCGGTCTGCTCCGAGAGGTGGACATGGAGGGGGGCCCCGCGGTCCGCCGCCCAGCGGGCCACCGTGGACAGCTGGTCCGCCGGGACCGCCCGTACGGAGTGGATCGCCGCTCCGACGCGTACACCGTCCCGGTCCTTGAGGGCCGAGACCCGCTCCGCCCACTTCTCCGCCGTGCCGTCGGTGAAGCGGAGCTGGTGCCGCTCGGGGGCGGCGCCGAAACCGGAGGAGAGGTACACGGTGTCGAGGAGGGTGATGCGGATGCCCGCCTCCCCGGCCGCCGCGATCAACGCCTCGCCCATGGCGTTGGGGTCGGCGTAGGGGGTACCGCCGGGCGCGTGGTGGAGGTAGTGGAACTCGCCGACGGCGGTGATGCCGGCGAGCGCCATCTCCGCGTACACCGCGCGGGCGAGCGCGAAGTAGCTGTCGGGGGTGAGGCGCTGGGCGACGCTGTACATGACCTCGCGCCAGGTCCAGAAGGTGCCGGAGCCGACCTGGACGGTGCCGCGCAGGGCGCGGTGGAAGGCGTGCGAGTGGGCGTTGGCGAGGCCGGGGATCGTCAGGCCGCGGAGGGCGACGGCGCCCGGCGGGGGCGCCTCCACCCCCGTGCGTACGGCCTCGATCCGGCCCTCGGAGGAAACGTCCAGGACCACGCCCGGCTCGACGTTCGTGTCGAGCCAGGCGTGTTCCAGCCAGTACGTCGTCAGCGGCACGCCAGCTCCTCCAGTACGTCGGCGAGTGCGAGGACCCCGGCCACGCAGTCGTCCTCGGCCGCGGACTCGGCCGGGGAGTGCGAGACGCCGGTGGGGTTCCGTACGAACAGCATGGCGGTCGGGATCGACTCGGACAAAATACCCGCGTCATGGCCCGCGCCCGTGCCGAGGACGGGGACCTTGCCCGCAGCCCTGTCGCCCAGGATCCGGGACAGCTCGTCGCGCAGGGCGTGCGAGAACTCCACGACGGGCGTGAAGGACTCCCGTACGACGGTGAGGTCGACGCCCTGCCGGCTGGCGTGCTCCTGGGCGGCCTTCTCGATGCCCGCGATCACGGTGTCCAGGGAGTCCTGGTCGGCGGCGCGGGCGTCGAGCCAGCCGCGGACCAGGGAGGGGATGGCGTTGACGCCGTTGGGCTCGACGGCGATCTTGCCGAAGGTGGCGACGGCGCCGGCCAGCTCGGCCTCGCGGCGGGCGGTGAGGACGGTCTCCGCGTAGGTGAGCATCGGGTCGCGGCGGTCGACCAGACGGGTGGTGCCGGCGTGGTTGGCCTCGCCCGCGAAGTCGTACCGCCAGCGGCCGTGCGGCCAGATGGAGGAGGCGATGCCGACGGGGTCGCCGGACAGGTCGAGGGCGCGGCCCTGCTCGACGTGGAGTTCGACGAAGGCGCCGATCCGGGCGAGCCGTTCGGGGTCCGGACCGATCCCCGAGGGGTCGTACCCGGCCGCCTCCATGGCCTGCGGGAGGCTGGTGCCGGTGGCGTCGCGGAGCTCGTACGCCTGCTCCTTCGTCAGCCGTCCTGCGGTGAGGCGGGAGCCGACGCAGGCGAGGCCGAAGCGGGCGCCCTCCTCGTCGCCGAAGTTGACGATGGCGAGGGGGCGCTTGAACGAGACGCCGCGGGAGCGGAGTTCGTCGAGCGCGGCGAAGGAGGAGACGACGCCGAGGGGACCGTCGTAGGCGCCGCCGTCGGGGACGGAGTCCAGGTGGGAGCCGGTGACGACGGCGTCGCCCGCGGTGGGGTCGCCGAGCCAGGCCCACTGGTTGCCGTTGCGGTCGGTCTCGACGTCCAGGCGGCGGGCCTCGGCCTGCATCCGGAACCAGAGCCGGCAGTCGGCGTCGGCCTCGGTCCAGGCGTAGCGGCGGTAGCCGCCCGAGGCGGCGCTGCGGCCGATGGGCCGCAGCGACCGCCACATGGCGTGGAAGCTGTCGCTCACGCCGAGGCCTCTTCGTCGGAGCCCTCGCGCATCGGGACGCGGACGCCCTTCTCGCCGGCGACCCGCTCGGCGATGTCGTAGCCCGCGTCGACGTGACGGATGACGCCCATGCCGGGGTCGTTCGTCAGCACGCGGCGGATCTTCTCGCCGGCGAGCTCGGTGCCGTCGGCGACCGAGACCTGGCCGGCGTGGATGGAACGGCCCATGCCGACGCCGCCGCCGTGGTGGATGGAGACCCAGGAGGCGCCGGAGGCGACGTTCACCATGGCGTTGAGCAGCGGCCAGTCCGCGATGGCGTCGGAGCCGTCGAGCATGGCCTCGGTCTCGCGGTACGGGGAGGCGACGGAGCCGCAGTCGAGGTGGTCGCGGCCGATGGCGAGGGGCGCGGCGAGGGTGCCGTCGCCGACCATGTCGTTGAACATGTCGCCGGCCTTGTCGCGCTCGCCCTGGCCGAGCCAGCAGATGCGGGCGGGGAGGCCCTGGAAGTGGACGCGCTCGCCGGCCATCTTGATCCAGCGGTGCAGGGACTCGTTCTCCGGGAAGAGGTCGAGGAGCGCCTTGTCCGTCTTGTGGATGTCCGAGGCCTCGCCGGAGAGGGCGGCCCAGCGGAACGGGCCCTTGCCCTCGCAGAACAGCGGGCGGATGTAGGCGGGGACGAAGCCGGGGAAGGCGAACGCGCGGTCGTAGCCCGCGAGCTGGGCCTCACCGCGGATCGAGTTGCCGTAGTCGAAGACCTCGGCGCCCGCGTCCATGAAGCCGACCATGGCCTCGACGTGCCTGGCCATCGACTCGCGCGAGCGCTGGGTGAACCCGGCCGGGTCCTTCACCGCCGCGTCGGCCATGTCGTCGAAGGCGACGCCGACCGGGAGGTAGGCGAGCGGGTCGTGGGCCGAGGTCTGGTCGGTCACGATGTCGATCGGAGCGCCCTCGGCGAGCATCCGCGGGAGCAGCTCGGCGGCATTGCCGAGGAGGCCGATGGAGAGCGGGCGGCGGGCGTCGCGGGCCTCGGTGGCGAGCTGGAGCGCGTGGGCCAGGTTGTCGGCCCTGACGTCCAGGTAGCGGTGCTCGATGCGGCGCTCGATGGCGCGCGGGTCGACGTCGATGCAGATCGCGACGCCGTCGTTCATCGTCACGGCGAGGGGCTGGGCGCCGCCCATGCCGCCGAGGCCGGCGGTGAGGGTGATCGTCCCGGCCAGGGTGCCGCCGAACTTCTTGGCGGCGACGGCGGCGAAGGTCTCGTAGGTGCCCTGGAGGATGCCCTGGGTGCCGATGTAGATCCAGGAGCCGGCGGTCATCTGGCCGTACATGGTGAGGCCGAGGTGCTCCAGGCGGCGGAACTCCTCCCAGTTGGCCCAGTCGCCGACCAGGTTGGAGTTGGCGAGGAGGACGCGCGGGGCCCACTCGTGGGTCCGCATGACGCCGACCGGGCGGCCGGACTGGACGAGCATCGTCTCGTCCTGCTTGAGGGTGCGCAGGGTACGGACCATGGCGTCGAAGGAACGCCAGTCGCGGGCGGCCTTGCCGGTGCCGCCGTAGACGACGAGCTTGTCGGGGTGCTCGGCGACCTCGGGGTCGAGGTTGTTCTGGAGCATCCGGAGGGCGGCTTCCTGCTGCCATCCCAGGGCGCTCAGTTCCGTACCGCGGGCGGCTCGTACGGGGCGGGGTCCTGACATGGGGGTGCCTCCTCGGATGTCGTTCAGATATTCACATCCTGGCGCTATGAATAGTTGTAGTCAACAGGGCGATGCCCCACACCCCCGCGAGTCGGGGTGATGGGATGGGTCCCATGGCCTCCTCCCGTCGCGATCTCGCCGTCCGAGCCACCGTCGATCAAGGACTCCTCTCCCCCGCCGAACCGGTCGTCGCGCTGCTCGACACCGCCGGCATCCGCGCCTCCGCCGCCGCCCTGACCAGCGCCTTCGCCGCCGTCACCGACGCCCACGTCCTGCACGCCTTCGCCGTCAAGGCCTGCCCCCTCGTCCCCGTCCTGCGCCTGCTGCACGAGACCGGGCTCGGCGTCGAGGTCGCCAGCCCCGGCGAACTCGCCCTCGCGCGCGCCGCCGGGATCCCGCCCGGCCACACCGTGCTCGACTCCCCCGCGAAGACCCCGGCCGAGCTGCGCCAGGCCCTCGCCCTCGGCATCGCCGTCAACGCCGACAACCTCCAGGAGCTGGCCAGGCTGGACGCGCTCGTCGCCTCCGCGCCCACCGCCTCACCCCTCGGGCTCCGGGTGAACCCGCAGGTCGGAGCCGGTTCCATCGGAGCACTCTCGACCGCGACCGCCACCTCCAAGTTCGGTGTGGCGCTCCGCGACGAGGGCACCCGCAAGACCGTCGTCCAGGCATATCTGGAGCGCCCCTGGCTGACCCGGCTGCACACCCACACCGGCTCCCAGGGCGTACCGCTCGCCCTGATGGCCGAGGGGGTCGGAGAGGCGTACGCGCTGGCCGAGGAGATCAACCGAGCGGCCGGCCGGCCGCAGATCGACACCCTCGACATCGGCGGCGGGCTGCCGGTGAACTTCACCTCCGACGAGGAGACCCCGACGTACGCGGAGTACGCCCGGCTGCTCGCCGACACCGTCCCCGGGCTCCTCGACGGCCGCTACCGGCTCGTCACCGAGTTCGGGCGCTCGCTGCTCGCCAAGCACGGCACCGTCCTCGCCCGGGTGGAGTACACCAAGACCTCCGGGGGCCGGCCGATCGCCGTCACCCACGCGGGCGTCCAGCTGGCCACCCGTACGGTCTACGCCCCCGAGGCCTGGCCGCTGCGCGTCCTCGCGTACGACTCCGAGGGCCGGCCCCGCACCGGGGAGGAGGTCGTCCAGGACGTGGCGGGCCCCGCCTGCTTCGCCGGGGACCTGCTCGCCACCGGCCGGGCCCTGCCCCCGCTGCGGCCCGGCGACGTGGTGGCCGTCCCGGACACCGGCGCGTACTACTTCGCCCACCACTACGCGTACAACAGCCTGCCCCGGCCCGGCGTGCACGGCTTCACGGTGGCGGAGGACGGGGCGGTCACCTTCGCGACCGTACGGAAGCCGCAGACGCTCACGGAGATCGTCGCCGAGTCGGGCGGCGGGGAGGCGGACGCGCTGGTGCGGTAGCGGGGGCCGGGGGCGGGGCGGGCGCCTCCGGATCGGGTCGGTCCGGACCCGGATCCCGCCGGTCCGGTAGCGCCCCGCCCCCGCCCCGGTTTGCATGGGAACCATGACTGGAACCGCTACCGGCACCACCTCCGTCGTCGTCGAGCGCCGGGTCGCCGCCTCCCCCGGGCGGGTCTGGGAGTCGATCACCGACCTGCCGGAGATGCCCCGCGTCCTCTCCGGCGTCGAGAGGGTCGAGGTCCTCACCGAGGGCGGCTTCGGGGTGGGCACGCGCTGGCGCGAGACCCGGCGGATGCTGGGCAAGGAGGCCACGGAGGAGATGACCGTGACCGAGTCCGAGCCGCCCGACCGGTACGTCACGGTCGCCGACTCGCACGGCATGCACTATGTCTCCGAGCTGACCCTCACACCGGACGGGACCGGCGCCACCACCCTGCGGATGGCCTTCTCCGCCACGCCCGCCGGCCGCACCCCCGGCGTCCTCGGCCGACTGGTGGCCCGCTTCGGCGCGAAGGCCGTGGCCAGGGCGCTCGCCAAGGACCTGTCCGAGATCGCCAGGGCGGTGGAGTCCCGGGGCTGACGGGCCTGCTCGCGGGCCTGCTCGCGGGCGGTGGAGTCCCGGGGCTGACGGGCCGGCTCCGGGGCATTCTCGCCGACGACTGGCATGTTCCGATGGAAAATGCCAGAACGCCTCCCCAGGGCCGCTGCGTTCAGTAACGTCACCGTCACTGCCGCACGTTCGCACGCCGCATCGGGAGGGGAATCCGCGTGCCCGGAATCGACGAGTGCCTGACGGAGGCCATGACCCTGCCGGGTGCCCGTGGTGCCTCCCTGGTCGACTGGACCAGCGGACTCGCTCTCGGGACGGCCGGCGACTCGCCCGTCGGGGACCATGAGACGACGGCCGCCGAGACCGCCGAACTCGCCCGGTCCGCCGCCGAGTTCGACTCCTTCGTCGCCGAGGGCGAGACCCCTTCCGACGGGCCGCCCGTCGAGGACCTGATCGTCACCACCCGGGCCGGCTACCACGTGCTCCGCTTCGTCGAGACCTCCTTCGACAGCAGCGTCTTCCTCCACCTCTGGCTCGACCGCGACACCGGCAACCTCGCCCTCGCCCGCATCCGGCTCCGCGACATCGCCGAGAGGCTGGTCCTCGGATGAGCGCGGTCGCCACCCCCGTCTCCCCCATGCTGGTCCGGCTCGCCGCCGAGAAGGCCACCGGCGCGCTGCTCCGCGACCACGGCACGCTCTACCTCGTCGACGGCCGGGTGGTGCACGCCGAGAGCCCCGCGTCCCCCGGCGTCGACGTGCTCCTGACCACCGGTGGCCGGCTGCCCCGCGAGGGCTGGGACGAGGCCGTCGACCGGGCCGGGGCGCACCGCGCGGTCGGCCGGTTCCTCGTCGACAGCGGCCGGCTGCACAACGGCGAGCTGGAGATCTGCCACCTCGGGGCCGTCTTCGACGCCGCCTTCTTCGCGCTCTCCCCGACCAGCGGACCGACCCGCTTCCGGTACGGGGTGGGGCACTGGTTCGGCACGGTGCGGCCGGTGTCCGCCGAGGCCGTCGAGCGCGAGACGGTACGCCGCCGCGAACTCCTCGACGCCGTCTGGCCGTACGCCGCCGTGGACACCGCCCCGGTCGTGCCGCGCCCCGCCGCCCCCGGGCAGACGGTGGGGGCCCGCCAGCGCGCCCTTCTCGCCGCCGCCGACGGGGAGCGCACCCCGGCGGAGCTGGCCCGGCTGCTCGGCCGGCCCGCCTTCCACACCCTCCTCGACGTACGGCGGCTGGCCGCCGCCGGGCTCGTCGAGACCCCGCTCGACACCGGCCCCGAGCCCCCGCCGGCCCTCTTACCGGTCCTGCCGGTGGCCGACCCCGACATCGCCCTGCTGCGCCGGCTCCGTGACGCCTTGGAGGCACACCTGTGATGAGGCGTGCCCTGCGCCTGCGCGCCGAAAGGAAACAGCTCATGACGGCAGAAGCCGAGGTACTCGGCGAGCTCAGACGGCTGCGGGCCCGGCTGCCCCAGCTGACCGGGGCGCTCGCGGCCAGCGCCGACGGACTCGTCCTGGCCCACGACACCGTGGACGGCGAGGCGGAGAGCGTGGCCGCGCTGACGGCCGCCGCGCTGGGCGTCGGTCAGCGGCTGACCGACTGCACGGGCCAGGGCCGCTTCCGTGAGCTGCTCGTACGGGGGGACAGCGGTTACGTCGCCACGTACGCGGCGGGCGGCTCGGCCGTCCTGACGCTGCTGGCGGAGCCCCGGATCAATGTGGGCCGGCTCCATCTGGAGGCCCGGAGGTCCAGCGTCCGGATAGGCGAACTCGTCGACGGCGCGCTGGAACGCAGAGACCTGAACTGAACCGGCAAGGAAATCGATCCCGTAAAGGAAGTACGACCATGGCGAACACCGAGACCTCCCTCAAGGAAGCGGCCTCCATCGACGGCGCGATCGGCGCGGCCCTCGTCGACTACACGAGCGGCATGGCGCTCGGCACGATCGGCGGCGGCAAGGAGCTCGACCTGAACGTCGCCGCGGCCGGCAACACCGACGTCGTCCGGGCCAAGGTCCGGGCGATGGAACTGCTCGGCCTCAACGACGAGATCGAGGACATCCTGATCACCCTCGGCGGCCAGTACCACCTGATCCGGCTGCTCAAGGGGCGTGGCACCAACGGCCTGTTCCTCTACCTGGCCCTGTCGAAGGATCGTGCCAACCTGGCGATGGCCCGCCACCAGCTCAAGAAGATCGAGGCCGAACTGGAGCTGTGACGGCCCCCGTTCGTCACTCGACGAACAGGCCCCGCGCCGCCGCCTTGGTGTCGAACTCCTCCAGGCGCGCCTGCGCGTCCGGGAGTTCGTCGGCCATGGTCTCCAGGAGGACCCGGCCGAGCAGCATCGGCGCGCAGGCGGTGTCGAAGGCGAGCCCGGTGCCGACGGCGGCCGGGATGAGCAGGTCACTGTGGGCGGCGACCGGCGCGAACGCCGACTCGGCGACGGTCACGACCGTGAGCCCGGCCGCCCGCGCGTACTCCAGGGCCTCGACGACCTCCCGGGGGTGCCGGGGCAGCGCGAAGCACAGCAGGGCCGTGGCCCCGGCCCGTACGGCCGCGTCGACGCGGTCCGTGAGCATCGATCCGCCCTCGTCGAGGAGCCGGACGTCGGGGTGCACCTTCGCGGCGAAGTAGGCGAAGCCGCGCGCTTGCGAGGAGGCGGCCCGCAGTCCGAGGACGGGCAGCGGGCGGGAGCGGGCCAGCAGCCGGCCGGCCCGTTCGACGGGGGCGGGGTCGGCGAGCAGTCCGGCGAGGTGCCGGAGGTTCTCGATCTCGGCGAGGACGGCCTGCTGGTACTCGTTGAGCGTCTCGTCCCGGCCCTCGCCGGCGTCCGGCTCGGGGGGCGCGACCTCGCGCAGATGGCGGCGGAGCGCCGGGTAGCCGTCGAAGCCGAGGGCGACGGCGAAGCGGGTGACGGAGGGCTGGCTGACCCCGGCGAGTTCGGCGAGTTCGACGCTGGACAGGAAGGGCACGTCGCCGGCGCGGCGCACCATGCTGTGCGCGATCCGCCGTTGGGTCGGCGTCAGCCGGTGCCCCTCGAAGAGCGCCTGCAGCCGCCCGGCCGGGCTGTCGCTCATGCCGCCCCCTCCACCTATTCACCCACTGATGACTCTGCATAAGGATATGCAGGCAGGTGGACCCGGGGCCAGCCCGCTCACAGGGGCGGGTGGACCCGGGCCTTCGGTCTCACCGGGGAAGTGTCGCGCGGGGACCGCCGCACCCCCGGAACCGGGGGGCGGGACGACGGCGGTCCCCGCGATGGACGCGGGCCCGGGTCAGGGCCGGTCTCCGCGTCCGCGGCGTCGATGGAGACCCGGGAGCCGCTCCGGAAGTCCTTGACGCCGACAGGGACCAATGTGCCGGACGCGTGTTAAGCGGGTGCTGCGGGTACGTGTCGCGCCCGTACCAGTTGTACGAACGGCTCCGCGCCGCCCGCGGCACCCCGCTCCACGTCCTACTTCCCGCCGCCGTTGGCCAGGAAGGCCAGCAGGTCCTGACGGCTGACGACACCGGTCGGCTTGCCCTCGACCAGGACGATCGCCGCGTCGGCGGACTCGCCGAGGACGGCCATCAGGTCGGCGACGGGCTCGCCGGAGCCGACCTGCGGCAGCGGCGCGCTCATGTGGCGCTCCAGCGGGTCCTCCAGGGAGGCCTGCTTGGTGAAGAGGTGGTCGAGCAGCTCGCGCTCGACGACGGAGCCGACGACCTCGGCGGCCATGACGTCGGGGTGGCCGGCGCCGGGCTTCACGATGGGCATCTGGGAGACGCCGTACTCGCGCAGCACCTCGATGGCCTGGCCGACGGTCTCGTCCGGGTGCATGTGGACGAGGGAGGGCATGACGCCCTCCTTGTGGCGCAGGACGTCCGCGACGGTGGCGGAGGTGGTGTCCTCCAGGAAGCCGTAGTCGGCCATCCACTCGTCGTTGAAGATCTTGGACATGTAGCCGCGGCCGGAGTCCGGCAGCAGCACGACCACGACGTCGTCGGGGCCGAGGTCCTTGGCGACCTCCAGGGCGGCCACGACGGCCATGCCGCAGGAGCCGCCGACGAGCAGGCCCTCCTCCTTGGCGAGGCGGCGGGTCATCTGGAAGGAGTCCTTGTCGGATACGGCGACGATCCGGTCCGTCACGTTCCGGTCGTACGCGGTGGGCCAGAAGTCCTCGCCGACGCCCTCGACGAGGTACGGGCGCCCGGAGCCGCCGGAGTAGACCGAGCCCTCCGGGTCGGCACCGACGACCTGCACGGAACCGCCGCTGGCCTCCTTGAGGTAGTTGCCGGTGCCGGAGATGGTGCCGCCGGTGCCGACGCCCGCCACGAAGTGGGTGATCTTCCCCTCCGTCTGCTCCCACAGCTCGGGACCGGTGGTCTCGTAGTGGGAGCGCGGGTTGTTCGGGTTGGAGTACTGGTCGGGCTTCCAGGCTCCGGGCGTCTCACGGACGAGGCGGTCCGAGACGTTGTAGTAGGAGTCCGGGTGCTCCGGGTCGACCGCGGTGGGGCAGACGACGACCTCCGCGCCGTACGCGCGCAGCACGTTGATCTTGTCGAGCGACACCTTGTCCGGGCAGACGAAGATGCACTTGTAACCCTTCTGCTGGGCCACGATCGCCAGGCCGACGCCGGTGTTGCCGGACGTGGGCTCGACGATGGTGCCGCCGGGCTTGAGCTCACCGCTCTGCTCGGCCGCCTCGATCATGCGCAGGGCGATCCGGTCCTTGACCGAACCTCCGGGGTTGAAGTACTCGACCTTGGCCAGGACGGTCGCCTGGATGCCCTCTGTCACGTTGTTGAGCTTCACCAGCGGGGTGTTGCCGACGAGGCTGATCATCGAGTCGTGGAATTGCACCGTAATCTCCGGGGTCTCCGTAATGGTGTGGTCAGCGTATGCGTAGTCGGAGCGGGTTACGGGGCAGTTAGACCCTGAACGGCTTGAAGGAGGTGACGGCCCCATGTCGAGGGCGAGGGTGGCGCGGCGGATCGCGGCGGGTGCGGCGTACGGGGGCGGGAGCATCGGGCTGCTGGGAGTGGCCGCGATGGGGGTCCTCGTCGCCGAGGTGCAGCTCGCGAAGCGGACGGTGGGCGGCGGGGCGGCCCCGCTGCCACCGGGGGCGGACGGTCTGTACGGCAGCGCGTTCGGCACGGACGACCCGCTGCGGCTGGCCCTTCTGGGTGATTCCACGGCGGCGGGCCAGGGGGTGCGCCGCTCGGGCCAGACGCCCGGCGCGCTGCTCGCCTCGGGGCTCGCGGCGGTGGCGGAGCGGCCGGTGGTCCTGCGGAACGTGGCGCTCTCCGGCGCCCGCTCGGACGACCTGGAGCGGCAGGTGTCGCTGCTGCTCGCACAGCCGCTGGGCCCGCCGGACGTGTGCGTGATCATGATCGGCGCGAACGACGTGACGCACCGGATGCCGCCGACCCAGTCGGTACGGCTCCTGGCGTCGGCGGTGCGGCGGCTGCGGACGGCCGGCGCGGAGGTCGTGGTCGGGACCTGTCCCGACCTGGGGACGATCGAGCCGGTCTACCAGCCGCTGCGCTGGCTGGCCCGGCGGGCCTCCCGGCAGCTGGCGGCGGCGCAGACGATCGTGGTGGTCGAGCAGGGCGGGCGGACGGTGTCGCTCGGGGACCTCCTCGGACCCGAGTTCGCGGCGAATCCGCGCGAGATGTTCGGCGTGGACAACTTCCATCCCTCGGCCGAGGGGTACGCGACGGCGGCGATGGCCGTCCTGCCGACGATGTGCGCGGTGCTCGGCGTATGGCCGGAGACCGACCGGATCGAGCCGGAGCGCCGGGAGAACGTGCTGCCGGTGGCGAAGGCGGCGGCCGAGGCGGTCCGGGAGGCGGGCACCGAGGTGACGGGCGCCCGGGCGCCGTGGGCGCTGCTCAAGCACCGCCGCAGGCGCCGTCTGCCGGTCCCGGCGGAGGACCCCGCGTCCACCGACGCCCCCCGCGCCTGAGCGAGCGCTTAGAAAAGAGGCCCGCATCACATGCCCGTCCCGGTGACCCCATGCGGTACGTACGGGTAACTTCCCTTTCAGTCCGCTCACTCCGCACCCTCATGGAGCCGTGATGCCCGAAGCCGTGATCGTCTCGACCGCCCGTTCGCCCATCGGCCGGGCCTTCAAGGGCTCTCTCAAGGACCTGCGGCCGGACGACCTCACCGCGACCATCGTCCAGGCCGCGCTGGCGAAGGTGCCGGAGCTGGACCCGCGCGACATCGACGACCTGATGCTGGGCTGCGGCCTGCCCGGCGGCGAGCAGGGCAACAACCTGGGCCGGATCGTGGCCGTCGAGATGGGCATGGACCACCTCCCGGGCTGCACGATCACCCGCTACTGCTCCTCCTCGCTCCAGACCTCGCGGATGGCGCTGCACGCGATCAAGGCGGGCGAGGGCGACGTCTTCATCTCGGCCGGTGTCGAGATGGTGTCCCGCTTCGTGAAGGGCAACTCGGACTCCCTGCCCGACACGCACAACCCGTTCTTCGCCGAGGCCGAGGCCCGCACCGCCGCGGTCGCCGCCTCCGAGGGCGCGACGTGGCACGACCCGCGCGAGGACGGCATCGTGCCGGACGCGTACATCTCCATGGGTCAGACCGCGGAGAACCTGGCCCGCCTCAAGGGGATCGGCCGCCGGGAGATGGACGAGTTCGGCGTACGGTCGCAGAACCTCGCCGAGCAGGCCATCAAGAACGGCTTCTGGGCCCGCGAGATCACTCCCGTGACGCTGCCGGACGGCACGGTCGTCTCCACCGACGACGGCCCGCGCGCGGGCGTCACCCTGGAGGGCGTGGAGGGCCTGAAGCCCGTCTTCCGCCCCGACGGCCTGGTCACCGCCGCCAACTGCTGCCCGCTGAACGACGGCGCCGCCGCGCTCGTGATCATGTCGGACACCAAGGCCGCCGAGCTGGGCCTGACCCCGCTGGCCCGGATCGTCTCCACCGGCGTCTCCGGCCTCTCCCCCGAGATCATGGGCCTCGGCCCGGTCGAGGCGTCGAAGCAGGCCCTCGAGCGCGCCGGCCTGACCATCGGCGACATCGACCTGGCCGAGATCAACGAGGCCTTCGCCGCCCAGGTCATCCCCTCCTACCAGGAGCTGGGTCTGGATCTGGACAAGGTGAACGTCAACGGCGGCGCCATCGCCGTCGGCCACCCCTTCGGCATGACGGGCGCCCGGATCACCGGCACGCTCATCAACAGCCTGCAGTTCCACGACAAGCAGTTCGGCCTGGAGACCATGTGCGTCGGCGGCGGCCAGGGCATGGCGATGGTGATCGAGCGACTGAGCTGAGCCGCAGCGGAGGGTAGGGGTCGCCCGAGGAACGAGGGCGGCACCTGCCCGCAGCGAAGGCGAAGCTCAGTGCGACCCAAGGGGCGAGCGACTGAGCTGACCGGGCCGGGGTATCCGACGGGCGACCCCGTCAACCGCCTCGCGTCCGAGCCGTGACCGAATCTCCCCCAGGATGTGACCTACGTCCCGGGGGAGTTCGTTTTCCCAGGTCAGAGCGGTTTCGGGACTAAACACCCGGCACAAATACCTGTCCAATTCGTGACGTAATGCACTGACAGCGGGCCACACCTCAGGACAAGCTGATGTAGGAAGTCGGGGGATCGACTCGGAATCGGGAGTACGTCAGTGAGCGCCATGCCTCTTGCCCTGCTGCTGACCACGGCCGCTGCCACGGCCGTGGGCGCTGCCGCCCTGCACGCCGTCCACGGTCTCCGCAAGCAGGTCACCGCCCTGCGGAGCGAACTGGCGGCCGGGCGCGGCATCACCGTTCCCGCCGCCCGCGCCACGCCTGCCGCCGAGATACGGGCCGCCGTCGCGGAGGCGCTGGCCGAGGAGCGCGAGCGCGAGCTCGCCGAGGCGCGGGCCTTCTGGGCCGCGCAGGAGGCCAGGGACGCGGCCGACGCCCCGTCCCTGCTGGGCGGTCTCGGCGGCCCGGGCGACGACGGCGCCTTCTTCGTGCCGCGCCAGGCCGACTTCGTCGGGCTGGAGGCGATGGCCCTGGAGGCCATGGAGGCGGAGGCCGCCGCGCTCGACGGCGCCGACCCGCTCGACGCCTTCGACGAGTACCCCGAGGACTCCGCGGAGCTGGCCGCGGCCCGCCGCCGCCACCCCTCGCACCCGGACTTCGTACCGGTGCAGACACCCGTCGTCACCGACCACGAGCGGACCGTGTCCCGCCTCGAGGAGCTGGCGGACACCCGCACGGCGCTGACCGACGTGCGCCCCGGCCCGCTCGGCACGCTCGACGTGTACGTCTTCGCGGACGGCACGACGCTCTGTATGACCCCGGGCCACCGCGAGACCGCGGAGCGCCTGGCGGAGGCCCTGCGCGCCGGCCGTACGCCGGTGCTGCTCGGTGGTTCGGGCGTCTCGGGCGCCTTCGCGCTGACCTTCTCGTACGGCGAGACGGACGAGGAGAACGTCTACATCCTGGCGGACCGCGTCATCGCGTCCCTGTAGGACCCCGACGAGGACGGACCGGCAACGGCACGGGACCGTCCCCGCACGCTCCTCCGCGGGCGGCTAGAGCCCCGAGCGCTCGGCCGCCTCACGTACCCATTCCACGGCCTCCGCCAGTTCCCCCTCACGGGAGTCGGCAGGGGCCGTTCGCAGGATCTCGGCCAGATCGTTGCCGGCGACGGCGAGCTGGTCGGCCACGGTGAACACGCCCGCGTCCGGCATGGTCCTCGGCTCCCGCTCCGGGTCCTCGACGCGCTGCGCGCGCTCCGCGAGCTTCCGGGCCAGGGCAAGTCCTTCGGCCGCCGCGCCCTGCTGGAGACGGCTCTGCGGGGCGGCCCGCAGCCGGTCGGCGAAGCGCTCGACGGCGGCGGTCAGTTCACTCGTATCACGCACCCCGCGACCCTACGCGCCGTCCCGGGCCCCTTGCCAACGGGCGCGGTCTTCGGCACGGTGCCGGGAAGGAGCACGAGGAGCGACCGGTACGAACGCGTCCGGAGGCGCCGATGTCCCCCACATTCTCCGAAGAGACCCACCGTCAGAGGCCGGCCCGGATCCCGCGCCGCACCGGTCGTGAGATCGCCGACTGGATGCGCACCGTCTGCTGCGGGCGGCCCGCGGACTGCTCTGACCCGCCGCCCGCCCGAGGGGTCGTGAACACGCGGAAGGGCCCGCCCGGCACGAAGCCGGACGGGCCCTTCCCCCCGGGTCTGGGGGTGCGTCAGTCGTCGCCCTGAAGGATCGACAGCAGACGCAGCATCTCCAGGTAGATCCACACCAGGGTCATGGTGAGACCGAAGGCGGCCAGCCAGGCCTCCTCGCGCGGCGCGCCGTAGGTCACGCCCTCCTCGACCTGCTTGAAGTCGAGGGCGAGGAAGCAGGCGCCCAGGATGATGCCGATGACACCGAAGAGGATGCCGAGGCCACCGCTGCGGAAGCCGAGGCCGTCACCGCCGGCGAAGACGGCGAACAGCAGGTTGGTCACCATGAGGAGCATGAAGCCCATCGCGGCGGCCATCACGAAGCCGTAGAAGCGGCGGTTGACCCGGATCCAGCCCATCTTGTAGGCGATCAGGACACCGGCGAAGACCGCCATGGTGCCCAGGACCGCCTGGATGACCACGCCGTCGGCGATGTACGTCGAGACGGCGGCCGAGATCACTCCGAGGAAGACGCCCTCGAAGGCCGCGTAGCCCAGGATCAGCGCCGGCGACGGCTTGCGCTTGAAGGACTGCACGAGCGACAGCACGAGCGCGACCAGAGCGGCGCCGATCGCGATGCCGTAGGACTTGCCCAGGTTCGCCGGGTCGACCGGCAGCAGCAGCCAGGACAGCACGGCGGTGAGCACGACCGTTCCGAGCGTCATGGCCGTACGGCTCACGACGTCGTCGATCGTCATCACATTGCCGCGGGCCTGCTGCGGGGCGCCGAGCTGTGTGTCCTGCGGGGCGTACGGGTTGGTCGCGTACGGGTTCGTCGCGCCCTCGGCATACGGGTTGCCGGTGGCGTACGGGTTGGTTCCTACGGCGGGGCCCCCGGCCTGCGGCTGCTGGCCGTTGAAGCCCGCGGTGCCGTTGTCGCGGCTGAACCCCCGTCGCGAGAAGACCGGGTTGCTGCTCCTCATCTCACTCCTTCATGGTGTGCCGCACGTGGCGCGGCCTCCCGTCAAGAGTAATGCGTAGGCAAAAGAAACTCTCTAGTGCTCGGGGAGGATCTTTTCCCGTAAGTTTTCGATCTTCGTCGGCGCCGGAGGACCCCGCTCCGCGAGGCTCTCCCGGACAGCACTCCCGTCCCGCACCCCCCTTCCCGCAGGAGAGCCGATGGCCACCGCACCGAACGAGACCTGGCAGCTGCGCAACGGGACCGCGTGGGTGTTCGCGGCAGGTGAGCGCCTCAGCGGGCCCGTCGTCCTGGCCGGGGACGCCGGTACGGACCTGGAGGCGTTGACGGAGAGTCTGGAGGACGGCCCGTGCGCGTTCCTGAGCGAGCTGCGGGCGCGCGGCCGTGACCTGGTCCTGGTCGGCCTGCCCGCCGACGCCGGCATCTCCGGCGACGGCGGAACCGTCCAGGAGGCCGTCCAGCGCGTGATCGGCGAGACCTCGGGCGACACCCCGCTGACCGTCGGCGGCACCGGCCGCGGCGCGCTCGCCGCCCGTTACGCCCTGGCGAGCATGGAGTACATGCGGCTGGACCACCGGACCGGGACGCACTTCTCGCACAACGGCGCGGTGCCGGACCTGGACGAGGAGGCCGAGCTCATGCGTCTGGGCGGCAGGCCGCGGACTCCGGTCTTCCTGCGCATGCTCGACGGCGGCGCCGCCGACGGCCTGGGCGAGGACGAGGCGGACCTGACGATGGCCGGCGAGGCGGCCCCCGCCGGCTCACTGTTCTCCAAGGAGTACGGCTCCTGGCTGCTGGACAACCTGCCGCGCTAGCGAAACCGTGGTGCCCGGAACCGGACTCGAACCGGTACGGCCCGAAGGCCAGCGAGGTTTAAGCTCGCCGTGTCTGCGTTCCACCATCCGGGCGTCGCGAAGCTCCGCGTTGGCACATGAGCCTATCGGGACGCATCCCCCGTTCAGCGGAACATCGGCCCGATGTTGTCTTATTTTATTGACGTCTGAGGGTGCGTCAGTGCAGGTGGGGACGTTTTCGCCGAACTGTGACAGGGGTCGCAGGCGCAAAGCCGCACCCCCTGGAATGACCAAATGTCGTCGCACGTCTGTCACGTCGGCCGAAGCCCGCCGTTCCCGCCCGTCTCAGGGACGCCGTCATACCTCAGGAGGAGGATCCGGCCCCCCGGTCCGACTCCAGGCTGCCCCGGGAACGGGCACAGGGGCGGACGTTCCGGACTCGAACGAACGACACGATGGAGGGGTTCCCGCAACAGCCCCGCAGTGACAGGAGTCCCTCGTGACCACCACCCCCACCGTGTCCCGTGCCACCGCGGTGGCCGCCCGCGCCACGGATCTCTCGAAGGTCTACGGACAGGGCGAGACCCAGGTGGTCGCCCTCGACCATGTCACCGTGGACTTCCGCCAGGGCGAGTTCACCGCGATCATGGGCCCCTCGGGCTCCGGCAAGTCGACGCTGATGCACTGCGTCGCCGGCCTGGACTCCTTCTCCTCCGGCTCCGTCCGGATCGGTGAGACGGAGCTCTCCACCCTCAAGGACAAGCAGCTCACCCAGCTCCGCCGGGACAAGATCGGCTTCATCTTCCAGGCCTTCAACCTGCTGCCGACCCTGACCGCCCTGGAGAACATCACGCTGCCGATGGACATCGCGGGCCGCAAACCCGACAAGCAGTGGGTCCAGCAGGTCATCGACATGCTCGGCCTCTCCGCCCGGCTCAGCCACCGCCCCACCGAACTCTCCGGCGGCCAGCAGCAGCGCGTGGCCGTGGCCCGCGCCCTCGCCTCCCGCCCCGAGATCATCTTCGGCGACGAGCCCACCGGAAACCTGGACTCGCGCTCCGGCGCCGAGGTCCTCGGCTTCCTCCGCAACTCGGTGCGGGAACTGGGCCAGACCGTCGTCATGGTCACCCACGACCCGGTCGCCGCCTCCTACGCGGACCGCGTGATCTTCCTCGCGGACGGCCGGATCGTCGACGAGATGCTGCACCCCACCGCGGACGGCGTGCTGGACCGCATGAAGGCCTTCGACGCCAAGGGCCGCACGAGCTGACCGACGGCGCCCGGACCGGACCCGAACCGGTACGGCCCCGCAACAGCCCGCCCCGCCCGCCGTCCCTCTTTCCTCAGGACACACCCATGTTCCGTACCGCCCTGCGCAACGTGCTCGCGCACAAGGCGAGACTGCTGATGACCGTCCTCGCCGTGATGCTCGGCGTGGCCTTCGTCTCCGGCACCCTCGTCTTCACCGACACCCTCTCCAGCGCCTTCCGCAGCCAGTCGGCGAAGAGCTACGACGACGTCGCCGTCGCCGTCGAGATGTACCCGGACGCCTCGGAGGCCCGTAAGGCTCCCGGCCTCTCCCAGCAGGACGTCGACAAGGTCGCGAAGCTCGACGGGGTCGCCTCCGTCACCCCGCGCGTCGACGGCTTCGCGGGTGTGCCCGACAAGAACGGCAAGCTGATCGGCAGCGGCTGGTCCAACAAGGGCACCAACTTCGCCCCCGGCAAGGACGGCAAGGACCGCGCGTACGCCTTCACCACGGGTACGGGTCCGGCCGACGCCGGACAGATCGCGCTCGACAAGGACACCGCCGACAAGGGCGGCTACAAGGTCGGCGACACCGTCCGCGTCGCCACCAACGGCCCGGTGAAGGAGTACACCCTCTCCGGTGTCTTCACCACCGAGGACGGCGCCGTCAACGCCGGTGGCAGCCTGGTCGTCTTCGACACCTCCGTCGCGCAGAAGCTCTACCTGAAGCCCGGCTACTTCCAGAACCTGACCGTCACCGCCGCCCCCGGCGCCGACGACGCCAAGCTCCTCGACGAGGTCGTGAAGGTCGTCCCGAAGGCCGCCTCCGCGCAGACCGGCCAGGCCCTCGCCGAGGAGCAGGCCAAGAACATCGAGTCCGGCCTCGGCGCGCTCAACCAGGTCCTCCTGGGCTTCGCGGGCATCGCGCTCTTCGTCGGGATCTTCCTGATCTCCAACACCTTCACCATGCTGGTCGCCCAGCGCACCAAGGAACTGGCCCTGATGCGCGCGGTCGGTGCCTCGCGCAAGCAGATCACCCGCTCCGTCCTCGCCGAGGCCGGACTGGTCGGCCTGCTCGCCTCCGCCGTCGGCTACGTCCTCGGCATCGGCCTGGCCGTCGGGCTCCGCTCGGCCATGAGCGCCTTCGACATGAAGGTCCCGGGCGGTGACCTGGTCCTCGGCACCACCCCGGCCGTCTCCGCCTTCGCCGTCGGTGTCCTGATCACGATGCTCGCCGCCTGGCTGCCCGGCCGCCGCGCCGCGAAGATCCCGCCGGTCGCCGCCATGAACAGCGTCCACGCCTCCGCGAGCACCAAGTCGCTCGTCGTACGGAACTCCATCGGTGCCGGGCTCACCGCCATCGGCGCCGTGCTGATCGTGCTCGGCGCGGGCCAGGGCGGCGACAGCGGCCGGATGCTCATCGCGGGCGGCGCGTTCGTCACCCTCATCGGTGTGATCGTGCTGATCCCGTTCCTGTCGCGGCCCGTGATCGCCGTGATCCGCCCGCTCTTCGTGAACCTCTTCGGCGTCTCCGGCAAGCTCGCCGGCCTCAACGCGGTCCGCAACCCGCGCCGCACCGGCGCCACCGCCTCCGCGCTCGCCATCGGCCTGACCCTGGTCACCGGCCTCTCGGTGCTGGGCGCCACCGTCGGCTCGTCCCTGGACAAGGCGACGACCGACCAGATCAAGGCCGACTACATGGTCTCCATGGCCAGCGGTGACAGCCTCAGCAAGGAGGCGCTGGCCGCCCTGGAGAAGGCCCCCGGCGTCACCGCGGTCTCCCCGCAGCAGGCCGGCGCCCTGGAGATCAAGGGCTCGTACGTCTCGGCCTCCGGCGTCACCCCCGGCGACATCGAGAAGGTCCTCAAGGTCCCGGTCGTGAACGGCTCGCTGTCCACCCTCGGCAAGGGCGGCATCGCCGTCGACGAGGAGGTCGCGAAGCAGCGCGGTCTGAAGGTCGGCGACACCGTCCCGGTCGAGTACCTCGACAAGCAGAAGGCCCAGCTGACCGTCGGCGCGGTGTTCCAGGGCAACGAGTTCGTCTCGCCGGTCCTGATCGACCACAAGCTGCTCACCGCGCACGAGGAGCGGGCGGAGATCCGTCAGATCTTCGTCTCGGCGGAAGGCGGCGCGAGCGCGGCCCACGCGCAGGCCCTGTCGAAGGCGATGGGCGACAACCCCGCCATCCAGGTCATGGACCACAAGGAGATCCGTGACACCTTCGGCGGCCCGATCAACCTGATGCTCAACATCATGTACGGCCTGCTGGGCATGGCCCTGATCATCGCGGTCCTCGGTGTCGTCAACACCCTCGCGATGTCGGTCTTCGAGCGCCAGCAGGAGATCGGCATGCTGCGGGCGATCGGTCTCGACCGGCGCCGGGTGAAGCGGATGGTCCGTCTGGAGGCCGTGGTCATCTCGGTGTTCGGCGCGGTCGTGGGCATCGGCCTCGGCACCTTCCTCGGCTGGGCCATCGGCGAGACCCTGAAGAACAGCCTGCCGGACTACGCGCTGGTCCTGCCCTGGGACCGGATCGGGCTCTTCCTGCTCCTGGCCGCCCTGGTCGGCGTCCTCGCCTCCCTGTGGCCGGCCCGGAGCGCGGCGAAGCTGAACATGCTCTCCGCGATCAAGGCCGAGTAGTCGGTAGCCCCCGTACGACGAGGAAGGGCCGGTCTCCCCGCTCGGGAGGCCGGCCCTTCTGCTGTCCTTCGTCAGCCGGTCTTCTCGTTCCAGACGCGCGGGCGCAGCGCCGTGCCGCTCTTCCCCGAGACCGGGGTCTTCACGGCGAGGAACTGGTTCACGCCGATCCGGTTGCGCTCGAAGGAGACGGCGGAGGCCGCCATGTAGAGCCGCCAGATCCTCGCCCGGCCCGGCGAGGTGAACCGGACCGCCCGGTCCCACTCCCGCTCCAGGTTCGCCACCCAGTGGCGCAGGGTGAGCGCGTAGTGCTCGCGGATCGCCTCCACGTCCCTGACCTCGAAGCCGGCGTCCTCCAGGGTGGCCAGCGTGCGGCCCATCGGGGCCAGCTCGCCGTCGGGGAAGACATACGCGTCGATGAACTCGTCGACCTCGTAGGCCTCCTCGTCGGGCTCGGGGCGCCGCGAGATCTGGTGGTTCAGGAGCCGGCCGCCGGGCCTGAGGAGCCCGTGGAGGATGTCGGCGTACTCCCGGTACTTCACGGCGCCGACGTGCTCGGCCATGCCGATCGAGGAGATCGCGTCGTACGGGCCGTCGGTGACGTCCCGGTAGTCCTGGACGCGGATCTCGATCAGGTCGGTCAGGCCCTCGTCGGCGATCCGCTTGCGGGCGTACGCGGCCTGCTCGCGGGAGAGGGTGATGCCGACGACCCGGGCGCCGTACTCGCGGGCGGCGTGGAGGGCCATGGAGCCCCAGCCGCAGCCCACGTCGAGCAGCCGGTCGCCCTCCTTGAGGTTGAGCTTGCGGGCGATGAGGTCCAGCTTGTCCCGCTGGGCGTCCTCCAGGGTCGCGTCGGGGCCCTCGGATGCCCAGTACGCGCACGAGTAGACCATCGACGGGCCGAGGACCAGCTCGTAGAAGTCGTTGCCCACGTCGTAGTGGTGACTGATCGCCTGCTTGTCCCTGCGCCTGCTGTGACGGCCGCCGCTGCGGCCCCGCATCTCCTCGGCCGGCGGCTGCGGCGGCGGCAGCGGCCCGGCGAGGCGCAGCAGGCTGCGGGCGGCGGCGCGGAGCCTGGGGTCGCGCGCGGACGCGAGCAGGCTCCTGCTGTCGGCCTCCCGCTCCCAGAGCAGGCCCGAGAGCCCGTCCAGGAGGGCGTACAGGTCTCCCTCGACGTCGAGTTCCCCGGCCACCCAGGCGCGGGCCAGGCCCAGTTCGCCGGGCTTCCAGATCATCCTCCGCAGGGCTCGGCGGTCGCGGACGATCAGGACGGGGCCTCCTGCGGGACCGGCCTCACTGCCGTCCCAGGCTCGCAGTCGCACCGGGAGCGGTCCTCCCAGCAGCTCCTCGGCGAGAGTCGTCAGCCGCGACGCGGCGTCGGCCATGGTGCACACCTCCGTGATCTCGTGCCCCAGAAATGCTCGTCACCAAGGGAACACCGTCGGTAGGCGTTTGCAGTCCCGCCGCAGCGCAACAAGTCGGCAAAACACACGAAGGGCCGTCCGCACCACGGATGGCGGACGGCCCTTTCGGGTACTGCGGGTACTGCGGGTACTGCGGTGCTACGCGTACTGCGGGTGCGCTAGGAGGCCTTGGCCTTCTCCTGCGCCGGGGCGGCCGGCGCGGGGGCGGGCTTGGCGGCCTCGTAGAACTCCTCGCGCGGCGTCTCCATGGCGCCGAGCGAGACGACCTCGCGCTTGAGGAACATCGCGAGGGTCCAGTCGGCGAAGACGCGGATCTTGCGGTTCCAGGTCGGCATCGCCATGCCGTGGTACCCACGGTGCATGTACCAGGCGAGACGGCCCTTGACCTTGATCTTCATCTTGCCCATGACGATCATCGCGACGCCCTTGTGCAGGCCGAGGCCGGCGACGGCGCCCTTGTTCGCGTGGCTGTACTCGGCCTGCGGGAAGCCGCGCATGCCGGCCACCACGTTGTCGCCGAGGACCTTGGCCTGGCGCAGCGCGTGCTGGGCGTTCGGCGGGCACCAGGCGTTCGGGTTGCCCGCCCTGCGGCCGACCATGTCCGGGACCTGGGCGTTGTCGCCCGCGGCCCAGGCGTAGTCGAGGCCGTTGACCTGGAGCTTCTCGTTGCAGTCCACATGGCCGCGGGGGCCGAGCGGCAGACCGAAGCGGGAGAGCGCCGGGTTCGGCTTCACACCGGCGGTCCACACGATCGTGTTGGAGTCGACCTCGAGGCCGTTCTTCAGCACGACGTGGCCGTCGACGCAGGAGTCCATGGAGGTCTCGAGGTAGATCTCGATCCCGCGGGACTCCAGGTGCTCCTTGCCGTACTGGCCGAGCTTGGGGCCCACCTCGGGGAGGATCTTGTCGGCCGCGTCGACCAGGACGAAGCGCATGTCCTCGCGCGACACGTTCTGGTAGTACTTCGCGGCGTCGCGGGCCATGTCCTCGACCTCGCCGATCGTCTCGGCGCCGGCGAAGCCACCGCCGACGAAGACGAAGGTCAGCGCCTTGCGGCGGACCTCCTCGTCGGTGGTCGAGTCGGCCTTGTCGAGCTGCTCGAGGACGTGGTTGCGCAGGCCGATGGCCTCCTCGATGCCCTTCATGCCGATGCCCTGCTCGGCGAGGCCGGGGATCGGGAAGGTGCGGGAGACCGCGCCCATCGCGATGACCAGGTAGTCGAAGGGCAGCTCGTACGCCTCGCCGACGAGCGGCGCGATCGTGGCGACCTTGCGGTCCTGGTCGATGGTGGTGACCCGACCGGTGAGCACCTCGGCTCCGCGCACGACGCGTCGCAGCGGGACGACGACGTGGCGCGGCGAGATGCTGCCGGCGGCGGCTTCGGGCAGGAAGGGCTGGTAGGTCATGTACGACCGCGGGTCGACGACCGTGACGGTCGCCTCCGCGTAGCGCATCTTCTTGAGGATGCGCCGAGCTGCGTACAGGCCTACGTACCCGCCGCCTACTACGAGGATCCTGGGACGCTCCGTGGTGCTCATGGCATCGAGTATCCACCCCGTACCAGGGGGGAGCTCGTGCGCCCCTTCACAAGGTCTCCGGGTACCTCTGCTACACTCCGCCGCCCACGTGATCCATGTCATGGTGCTGCAAAGGAACCGGAGTGCAGGGGCGAACGTTGTTCACCCCTTGTGAACTGGCCAGGAGAGCCTCCGTCAAGCCTGAATCAGGGCACCCGTTCACACGATGGAAACAACGAGCGATTCGGCCTCCGCGCCTGCGAAAGGGCCCTGAGGCGCCCCTCGAAGGGCCTAATGACCCCCCTCGGGCGCCATCAGGGCCCTTTTCCTTGTGAAGAACTTCACGAACTTTCCCGACGGGAGGCCGCCGGCAGGCTCGATAGACGCCCGCTATGCCACGGATAGGGCGATCCCATCGAGGATGTCGTGCTCGCTGACGACGACCTCACGGGCTCCCACGCGTTCGACGATCTCCCTCAGGACCAGCGCGCCCGCGATGATCACGTCGACCCGGCCGGGGTGGATGACCGGGATCGCTGCCCGCTCGGCGTGGGTGGAGATGAGCAGCCGGTCGGTCACCTCGGCGATCCGCTCGGCGGAGATCCGGGAGTGGTGGACCTTCTCGGAGTCGTACTCCGGCAGGCCCAGGGCGATGGCGGCGACCGTGGTGACCGAGCCGGCGAGGCCGACGAGGGTTTCCGCGCTGTCGATCGGCACGGTCTCGGCGGCCAGGTCGAGCGCGGCCCGGACGTCGACGCGGATCGCTTCGGCCTCCTCGGTGGTCGGCGGGTCGTGCCGGACGTGCCGCTCGGTGAGCCGGACGCAGCCGATGTCGACGGAGCGGGCGGCCTCGACGTGCTTGTTGCCGGTGACGAACTCGGTGGAGCCGCCGCCGATGTCCACGACGAGGTAGGTCTCGGTGCCGTGGAGTTCGCCGGTGGCGCCGGTGAAGGAGAAGGCGGCCTCCTGGTCGCCGGTGATGACCTCGGGCTCGACGCCGAGGATCTCCACGACCCCGTTCACGAAGTCCGCGCGGTTCTCGGCGTCGCGGGAGGCGGAGGTGGCGACGAAGCGGATCCGCTCCGCCCCCAGTTCCTTGATGACCTCGGCGTACGCGCGGCAGGCCGCGAAGGTCCGCTCCAGGGCCTCGGGGGCCAGCCGGCCGGTCCGGTCGACGTCCTGCCCGAGCCGGACGATCGTCATCCGCCGGTCCAGCTCGATCAGCTCACCCGTCTCCGGGTGGACGTCGGCCACGAGGAGGCGGATGGAGTTCGTACCGCAGTCGATTCCGGCGACCCGGGTCACTTCTCCCCTTCTTCCTTGTCGGCGCAGGGGGTGACGCAGGCGCCCTTGGCCCACCACTCCGGCAGCATCGCGAGGGCCTCGTCGCCGAACGGGTTCACGCCGGGACCCGCCGCCAGCGAGTGGCCGACGAGGACGTGCAGGCACTTGACCCGGTCCGGCATGCCGCCGGCGCTCGGGAAGCCCTCAAGCACCTCGATGGCGTCACGGCGGGCGATGTAGTCCTCGTGCGCGGCCCGGTAGGCGGCGGCGAGCTCCGGGTCGGTGGCGAGCCGGGCCTGCATCTCCTTCATGACCCCGTTGGCCTCCAGCGTCCCGATGGCCGAGGCCGCCCGGGGGCAGGTCAGGTAGTACGTGGTCGGGAAGGGCGTGCCGTCGGGGAGCCGGGGCGCGGTCTCGACGACGTCCGGGTTGCCGCACGGGCAGCGGTGCGCGATGGCGCGCAGGCCGCGGGGCGGCCGGCCGAGCTGGAGCTCGAAGGCGGCGATGTCCTTCTCGGTGGGCTCGGTGCGTTCGGTCTGCGGAGGGGGCGTGTCCATGTCTGCCTTGCTGTGTCGCGGAGGAGGGGTCAGGGACGGTCGGCGTGGTCGACGCCGTCCCAGAGGTTGTCGTACCAGGGGCGGTCCGCCGCGCCCTGGTCGGTGCGGGGCCGTTGCTCCGCGCCGGGGTCGTTCACGGTGAAGCCGGTCTCGCCGGGCATCAGGTAGTGCAGGTGCTCGCGGGCGAGGCGGCGGACGTAGGCCGGGTCCTGGAGGCGGGCCTTCTCGTCCCTGAGTTCCTCGACCCGCCGGGCGGCCTCGGCGGCCTTGCGCTCCTGGTCGGCGATCTCGCCCTGCTGGGAGACGTAGCTCCGCATGGGGTAGGCGAGCGCCACGACGAGGGAGCAGACGACCAGCGCGAGGAAGGCCGCGCGGCCGGTGAGCCGGGAGCGGCGGGCCTGACGGCGGGTCTGGGAGCGGTAGACACGGGCGGCGGTCTGCTCGCCGAGCAGTCTGATCCGGGTCGCGGTCGAGAACCGGTCCCGGTCCTTCGCGGCCATGTCGTGTCGCCTCCCCTGTTCACGCGGACGTCCCCGCACACGGTACGGGACCGAGTGCGGGGACGTAGGGATGAGACCTGGTGTCAGCCCTTGAAACGCGGGAAGGCGCTGCGGCCGGCGTAGACCGCGGCGTCGTCGAGGATCTCCTCGATGCGCAGCAGCTGGTTGTACTTGGCGACGCGGTCCGAGCGGGCCGGGGCGCCGGTCTTGATCTGGCCGCAGTTCACCGCGACGGCGAGGTCGGCGATGGTGACGTCCTCGGTCTCGCCGGAGCGGTGGGACATCATGCACTTGAAGCCGTTGCGCTGGGCCATCTCGACGGCGTCCAGCGTCTCGGTCAGCGAGCCGATCTGGTTGACCTTGACCAGGAGGGCGTTCGCGGTGCCCTCCTCGATGCCGCGGGCCAGACGCTCCGGGTTGGTGACGAAGAGGTCGTCGCCGACGATCTGGACCTTGGCGCCCAGCTTGTCGGTGAGGACCTTCCAGCCCGCCCAGTCGTCCTCGAACAGCGGGTCCTCGATGGAGACCATCGGGTACGCGGAGACGAGCTCCTCGTAGTACTCGGTCATCTCGGCGGCCGAGCGGGACTTGCCCTCGAACTCGTACTTGCCGTCCTTGTAGAACTCGGACGCGGCGACGTCGAGCGCGAGCGCGACGTCGGAGCCCGGGGTGTAGCCGGCCTCCTTGATGGCCTCGACGATGAGGTCGAGTGCGGCGCGGTTCGACTCGAGGTTCGGGGCGAAGCCGCCCTCGTCGCCGAGGCCGGTGGAGAGGCCCTTGCGCTTCAGCACGCCCTTGAGCGTGTGGTAGATCTCGGCGCCCCAGCGGAGGGCCTCGGAGAAGGACTCCGCGCCGATCGGGGCGATCATGAACTCCTGGATGTCGACGTTGGAGTCGGCGTGCGACCCACCGTTCAGGATGTTCATCATCGGAACGGGCAGCAGGTGCGCGTTCGGGCCGCCGAGGTAGCGGAAGAGGGGGAGGTCCGAGGCCTCGGAGGCGGCGTGCGCGACGGCGAGGGAGACGCCGAGGATGGCGTTGGCGCCGAGCGAGCCCTTGTTCTCCGTGGCGTCCAGGTCGAACATGGCCTGGTCGATCAGGCGCTGCTCGGTGGCGTCGTAGCCGACGAGCTCCGGGCCGATCTGCTCGATGACGGCGAGGACGGCCTTCTCGACACCCTTGCCCATGTAGCGGTTCGGGTCACCGTCGCGAAGCTCGATGGCCTCGAACGCACCGGTGGAGGCGCCGGACGGAACGGCAGCACGGCCGGTGCTGCCGTCGTCGAGGCCGACCTCGACCTCGACCGTGGGGTTGCCTCGGGAGTCCAGGATTTCCCGGGCTACGACGACGTCGATGGACGGCACGAGCATCTCCTTTTTGGGATGTGACGCTGGATGTGACGCATGGCCGGCGCAGGGTCGACCGGCCTTGCGACAAGAGCCTAACCGGCGCGGAGCCTCCGGCCAGCCGGGCGCCCGCCCCCTGGGACGAAAAAGGACCCAAGGGCATGCATCCCGGGACGAAGGACCCCGTATCTACTGGACAGTAACCGCAAAGCGCCCCTGGAACGGGGGAACCCCGGCCCGACGCGCACGGGGGAGGGCGCGTCGGGCCGGGGTGGTCACCGCGGGCGGGTCGTGGGGTCCGTGCGAGCCGCCGGACTCACAGGGACCGCCGGGCCCTACTTCAGGTGGAGCTGCTGGCCCGGGTAGATGAGGTCGGCGTTCTCGACGACGTCCTTGTTCAGCTCGAAGAGCTTGGCCCAGCCGCCCTTGACGCCGTGCGCCTGGGCGATCTTGCTGAGGGTGTCGCCGGCCACGACCTTGTACTCGCCGTCACCCTTCTTGACCGTCTTGCCGGCCGGGGTGGTGACGGTCTGCTTGGCGGCCTTCGGCGCGGCCTGCTGCTGCGCGGCCTTCTTCGGGGCCTGGCGCTGCTCGCTGCGGGTGGTCGGCTGCTCGGCCTTCCGCTCCGGCTTCGGCTGCTGGCTCGGCTGCTGGGTGGCGCTCTTCGGGGTGCTCTCGGCGGCGCCGCCGTCGTAGGAGGCACCGGAGAGGCCCACACCGCAGCTCGGCCAGGCACCCTTGCCCTGGCCCGCGAGGACCTTCTCGCCGATGGCGATCTGCTGGGACTTCGACGCCTGGTTGGCGGTCGAGGCGTAGGCGGTGCCGCCGTACGCGGCCCAGGTGGAGGCCGAGAACTGGAGGCCGCCGTAGTAGCCGTTGCCCGTGTTGATGGACCAGTTGCCGCCGGACTCGCACTGGGCGACGCGGTCCCACTCGGAGACCGTGGCGGCCGAGGCGGTGCCCGCGGTCATCAGCGGGGCGGCGACGGCGACACCGGTGACGCCGACGAGCGTGGCGACCTGGGTGGCCTTGGAGGGACGACGGTGTTTGCCCTTACCGGAAAACAGCATGGAAGTACTCCTCACCGACGCCTGTGAGGTGAGCTGTCGGGTTCGGGCCGGAAAGTTGCCCGGCCGCGTGTCCTTGCACGCGGCTTCACCCCAAGCCCGTCGTCGGCCGTCTTTCTCAACGGCCGGGACCGGCACTTACCTTGGGTCCCCCACTCCTGCCTTCGGCGCTGACGCGACGACTGTTCCCATCGGCCGACGGCAGGATTCGGCGTTTCGGTCGACGGGGCCCGCGGTGGCGAGCGGTGACGACCGTAGACACAGACCCACTGGAAGTTCAAAGAGGCGCATTGCGGAAATATCGCCCCTGCTTGCCTTCCGGTTGGGAGTGTTTGCGCAGGTGAGAGGTGACGGGAGCGGATTTCTCGGACGGGACACGCCAGTTGGGGCGAAGAGACCCATGTCTCACTTACCCAGATCCGGACATTTGATCCCGAATCACTCCTTCTTCGCGAGCGAACCGTTCGTCAGGTCAAGGCTCTGACCAGGAAGGATGAGGTCCGGATCGACACCGACGGTCCGGCGGTTGGCGTCATAGAGCGCCGTCCAGCCTCCGGGGAGTTCGTTCTGCTGTGCGATGTCGGACAGGCTGTCACCCGGCCGCACGGTGTACGCGCCCGAAGTGCCGGAAGTGTCCGTTGCGCCCGAATCCTTCGCGGCGTCAGGCGCGGGCGTCGCCGCGGTGTCCCCCGCCAGCTCGACGCCGGTCGAGGCGTGTCGGCCCGATTCGGGCGAAGTGCCCGGCTTCGCACCACCCTCCGGAGCGGCCCCGCCCCGGTGCTTCCCGGTCCCGGGAGTGGCCGACGACACGTCATCACCCGGCATGCCGGGCATGGCGGACGAGTCCGGCGTAGCGGACGTATCGGGCGCAGCGGGAGCGGTCGGGGTGCCCGGAGTGGTGGACGTTCCCGGCGTCGTGGCCGCCGGAGGCGTCGTCGGCGCGGTGGGGGTCACAGGAGTGGTCGGGGTGCCGGGAGCGGCGGGCGTGGCCGTACGGGCGTCCCGCTCGGCCGTCCGCGCCGCACCGGCGGTGTCGGAGGACGGCAGGCCCGAGGTCCGGTTCGACTCGGCGACCGGTCCCGCGGGCGCCTTCGGCAGCGCGGCCGGGCCCGGGTTCACGCCGGGGGCCGTGCCGTCGTTCTTCAGGCCGGCGATCGGTGCGCAGGTGGCCCATTCCAGGGAGCCCTTCGCGAGCGCCTTCTCGGCCACCGCGATCTGCTGGGCGCGGCTGGCCAGGTCGGGGCTGGGCGCGTACGCCAGGCCGCCGTGGCGCTCCCAGCTGCCCTGGGTGAACTGGAGGCCGCCGTACATGCCGTTGCCGAAGTTGGCGTTCCACTGACCGCCGGACTCGCACTCGGCGACCCGGTCCCAGGTGGCGGCGTCGGCGGCGGAGGCGGATCCGGTGGCGAGCAGCGGCAGCGCCATGGCGGATCCGGTCACGCCCGCGGCGACGACGAGGGCGGGGGCCTGACGGGGGCGACGGTGTCGTCCGTTCCCGGAACGCATAGGAGCGCCTTTCGCGTGACGGCTGAGACTGCGGCGAAACGTAGCCGCATTCGAACGCTCATCACAAGTCGATGGCCGCACGATCACGCGAAGATCACATTCTTGACACTCCGTCAGTTCACCGTGGGATCACGGGAGACGTACGGATGGGGAGAACTCCACCGGAAGCGTGCGCAATCCACGCATGATGAGCCCGCCGCGCCACCGCAGTTCGTCCGGATCGGCGGCAAGTCGCAGGTCCGGAAGGCGAGTCAGCAGGGTGGCCAGCGCCGTCTGCCCTTCGAGGCGGGCGAGCGGCGCACCCAGGCAGTAGTGGATGCCGTGGCCGTACCCGAGGTGCTGGTTGTCGCGCCGGGCGAGGTCGAGGACGTCCGGCCCCTCGAACCGCTCCGGGTCCCGGTCGGCGGCGGCGAGCACCACGAGCACGGGGTCGCCCGCCGGGATCTCCTGGCCGCCGACGGTCAGGTTCTGGGTGGCGTACCGCCAGGTGGCCATCTCCACGGGCCCGTCGTACCGCAGCAGCTCCTCGATGCCGGTCTCCAGGAGTCCGGTCTCACCGGCGGCGATCGAGGCCTGGAGGCGCTCGCGCTGCTCGGGGTGACGGAGAAGCGCGTAAAGTCCGTTTCCGACCAGATTTACGGTGGTTTCGAAGCCGGCGAAGAGCAGGATGAAGGCCATCGCGGCGGCCTCGTTCTCGGTGAGGTGCTCACCGTGGTCGGAGGCCTTGATGAGCCCCGAGATGAGGTCGTCCCCGGGCTCCTCGCGCTTGCGGTGGATCAGCTCGGCGAGGTAGCCGCGCATCTTCTTGACCGACCGGGCGACCCCGCCGCGCGGCCCGCCGCCGTGCCGGATCATCATCCCGGCCCAGTCGCGGAAGTCGTCCTGGTCCTCCTCGGGCACCCCGAGCAGGTCGCAGATCGCGTAGATGGGGAGCGGGAAGGCGAACTCGTGGATGAGGTCCGCGCTCCCCTTCTCCACGAAGGAGTCGATGAGCCGGTCGGTCAGCTCCTGCACGCGCGGTGCGAACTCGGCGACCCGGCGCGGGGTGAAGGCCTTCGAGACGAGCCGCCTCAGCCGGGTGTGGTCCGGCGGGTCGATGTTGAGCAGATGGGTCATCAGCTCGGCCTTGCGCTCGCCGGGGATGCCGGTCTTGCCCTTGGCGTGCGGGGACTCGTCGTGGTGCGCGGGATTCTTGGACAGCCGCTGGTCGGCGAGGGCCTGCCGGGCGTCGGCGTACCGGGTCACGAGCCAGGCGTCGACCCCGCTGGGGAGCGTCGTGCGGTGCACGGGCGCGTGCGCCCGGAGCCAGGCGTACGCGGGGTACGGATCGCTCGCGAACTCCCAGGTGAAGAGCTCGGGCGCGGGGGGCCGCGCCCCGGCCGCGGTACCGCCGACAGGGCAGGAGGCGGGCGCTGAGGCAGACGCGGAGGCGGGCGCGGAAGCGGGCGCGGAAGCGGGCGCGGAAGGAGGCTCGGAAGCGGGCGCGGAAGGAGGCTCGGAAGCGGGGCCGGTGCCGGGGGTGGTGCTCACCCCCCGACCGTACAGGCAGCCCCGGAGGGCGGGAGATGTGGAGATCCTGTGATCACGGAGGGGGGTGGTGCCCTAGATTCGTGTCAGTGGATCCCCAGATGCTCAGAAGCACGTTCGCGGTCGTCGAGAGACGGGCCGAGCACGCCGTCACCTTCTTCTACGCGCATCTCTTCTGGCACAACCCGGCGGTCCGCTCGCTGTTCCCCGCGGACATGCGGCCCCAGCGCGACCGGCTGTTCGCCGCGCTGACCCATGTGGTGGACCATCTGGAGGACCCGGCCCTCGCCGGGTACCTGGGCCGTCTCGGCCGCGACCACCGCAAGTTCCTCGCCTCCCCCTCCCTGTACGCGGCGGTCGGGACGAGCCTGCTGGCCGCGTTCGCGCACGCGGCGGGACCCGCCTGGACCCCGGAGGCCGAGAAGGCCTGGACCGAGGCGTACGGGCAGGTGACCGATCTGATGCTGGCGGGCGCGGAGGAGGCCTCCGGGTCCGGGGAGCCGGCCTGGTGGGACGCGGACATCGTCCGGCACGAGCGGTTCGGCGAGGACCTGGCCGTCCTCACCCTGCGGCCCCGGCGGCCCCTGCCGTTCCTGCCCGGCCAGTACGTCAGCGTCAGCTCGCTGCGGGTGCCGCGCGTCTGGCGCACCTACTCCCTCGCGGACGCCCCCCGCGCGGACGGCACGGTGGAGCTGCATGTGAGCCGTATCCGGGGCGGCGCGATGAGCACGGCGCTCGTCGAGGCGACGGGACCGGGCGAGACGCTGCGGCTGAGCGCGCCCGACGGCGGTCTGGTCGCGCGGACGGAGCCGGGCGGACTGCGCACGTATATCTGCGCGGGTACGGGCTGGGCGCCGGTGCGGGCCCTCCTGTCGGAGGCGGCGGAGGCCGAGCCGGAGCTGAAGGGCCGGCTGTTCGTGGTGGCGCGCGCGAAGGAGTACCTGTACGGGCGGCGGGAAGCGGAACGTCTCAAGGAACGTCTCGGCGGGCTCAGCGTCACCTACATCACCTCGGCCCCCGGCCACCGCAAGGACCAGGCGACCGAGCGTCTCCTCCAGGCGCTGCGGGCCTGCGTCCACTGGCCGGCCCACGACGTCTACCTGGCCGGTCCGCCCGGCTTCCTGACGGAGGTCGTCGAGGCCCTGGTCGAGCTGGGCACCGACCCGGACCGCATCCACCACGACACGCTGTCCCCGGTGGGCCCCTTCGGCATCCGCCCGAACACCGCCGCCGAACGGCTCCTCGGCCCGCCCCCGCCGCTCTGGCACAACCCGGAGGCCCGTGCGCCGCGCGCGCGTGGAGAGGCTCTTCCTACGGCTTGACGCCCTCGGCGGCGCGGATCGCGTCCCGGTACGTGCGGGCCGCCGCGCGCAGGGCGGCCTCCGGGTCCACTCCGCCGGCCTCCGCCCGTACGGCGAGGGCGAGGAGCTCGTAGCCGATGCCCTCGCCTTCCGGCACGGCCACGTCGAGCTCCGCCGTCCGGGCCCGGCTGCCGAGCTTCGCCGCGAGGGCCAGTCCCGGCTGACCGAGCGGCACTCCGTCGGTGACGGACTCCCGCTGCTTCTCGACGGCCTTGGTGCGCAGCCAGTGCTCCCGCACCTCCTCCGGCGTCTCGGCGGTCGCGTCGCCGAAGACGTGCGGGTGGCGGAGGATCAGCTTCTCGACGAGGGTGCCGGCGACGTCGTCCACGGAGAACGGCTCCTCCGGGTCCTCCTCGGCGATCCGGGCGTGGAAGACGACCTGGAGGAGGACGTCCCCCAGCTCCTCGCGCAGCTCGTGCCGGTCGCCGTCCTCGATCGCCTCGACGAGTTCGTACGACTCCTCGATGGCGTACTTGGCGAGCCCCCGGTGCGTCTGCCGCGAGGACCAGGGGCATTCGCGGCGGATGCGGTCCATGATCTGCACGAGGTCGAGCAGCCGGGCGCCGGGCAGGTCGTACGAGCCGGGCAGCAGTTCCAGGTCCGGCATGGTGAGCCGGCCGGAGCCGGCGAGCCGGGCGAGGCCGTCGGTGAGGGCCCGGTCGCCCTCGCCGGAGGGCAGGACGAGGACCGTACGGCCTCCGGCGCAGGCGGCGACGAGCTCCTCGGCGGTGGGCCGCAGGTGCTCCACGGCGACCCCGGCCTCCCGCAGGTACGGCAGCTGCGGGTGGTGCTCGTCGGGGCAGAGCACCCGGTCCGCGGTGCGCAGCGCCTGCCAGGCGGGCCAGGACAGCAGTCCGGGCGCCACACGGTGGCTGGCGGTGAGCAGGACGATGCGGCCGGGGCTCTCAGTTGTCACCCCTCGAACCTACAACGGCTCAGGTACCGGCCGGGACGGCGCCGGGGTCCTGGCTGAGCTGCCGCAGCCAGGGCGCGGTGGTGTCGGTGAGCCGGACCTGTGCGTCGTCCCAGGCGCCGTAGCGCGGGTTCACGTCGATGCCGAGGGACTTGGAGGCGGCCGAGAAGACCTCGGTCAGCTTCTTCTGGCCGTCGGGGCTGTCGGTGACGCCAAGCTTGGCGGCGATCTTGTTCATGAGGACGTTGCGGCGGACGAGGTCGTCGATCTGGCCGGGGGCCACGCCCTGCTCCTGGAGGAGGACGGCGGCGAGCCGCTCCTCGCCGCCGCTCTGGCGGACGAAGGCGGTCCGGGTCTCCTGGAGGTCGGCGCGGGTGGCGGTGACGCCGTTGTCCGCGGCGACCTTGTCGACGACCTTGTCGAAGATCATGACGTTGAGCTTGCGGCGGGGCAGGTCGCCGGTGGCCTGCACCAGCTGGGCGGCCTCCGGGGAGCGGTCCTGCGCGGTGCGGACGTCCTCCACCTGTGCCTGGAGGCTGGAGACGTCGATCCGGTCGCCGCCGACGACGGCCGCCGCTCCTGGGTGGGCGTCACTGCCGCAGGCGGTGAGCAGCGGGGCCGCGGCGAGGAGCGCGGCGGTGACGGTGAGCGCGGTGCGGCGGTGCAAAGGAGCCTCCCGGGCGGTCGTGCGTCAGTGGAACGACCTTGCGGTGATCGATGGTAGGGAGTCGCCGGGGCCGGAGCCACTACTTCGGTGCGACTGTTTCCCACAACGACTCACCCGTACGCCGGGTGTCGGCCCGCATCACGTCCGTCTCGTACCCCTCGTGGGTCTCCTTCACCAGGTAGTGGGGGCGGCGCTTCACCTCGTAGTAGATGCGACCGACGTATTCGCCGATCAGCCCGACCATCACCATCTGCACGCCGGCGAGGGCGGTGACGGCGACGAGGAGGGTGACGTAGCCGGGTGTGTCGACGCCGTTGACCAGCGCGTCCCCGACGATCCAGGCCGCGTAGCCGAGGGCGACGAGGACGAGCAGGAAGCCGAGGTGGACGGCGGCCCGGAGCGGCTTGTTGTTGAAGGAGAGGAGGCCGTCGAGGCCGTAGTTGAGGAGTTTGCCGAAGGTCCACTTGGAGCGGCCCTCCTCGCGGACGGCGTTCTCGTACGAGAACGTCGTCGTCCGGAAGCCGACCCAGGAGAACAGGCCCTTGGAGAAGCGGTTGTACTCGCCGAGGCCGAGGACCGCGTCGACGGTGCGGCGGGAGAGGAGACGGAAGTCGCCGACGCCGTCGACCAGCTCGACGTCGACGAGCCGGTTGATCGCCCAGTAGTAGAGCCGGGCGGTGAGGGTACGGGTGACGCGGTCGCCCTCGCGGGTGCGGCGGGCCACGACCTGGTCGTATCCCTCGGCGTGCAGGGCGACCATGCGGTGGACGAGTTCGGGCGGGTGCTGGAGGTCGGCGTCCATGATGACGACGGCGTCGCCGGCGGCGTCGCGGAGACCGGCCAGCATCGCCGCCTCCTTGCCGAAGTTACGGCTGAAGGAGACGTACCGGACGTGTCGGGGGTCGCGCGCGGCGAGCTCCTGGAGGAGGGGGAGCGTCCCGTCCCGGCTTCCGTCGTCCACGTAGACGATCTCGAACTCACCGTCGAGCCTGGCGAGTTCGTCGGTCACGTGGTCGTGGAAACGGGCGAGGACGTCTTCCTCGTTGAAGCACGGGACGACGATCGAGAGCAGCACGTCGACCACGACAACGGAGTGCGGTGACCCGGCCGGTCCACGGGAGTGGCGCTGAGGCGACCATTGCGTGAACGGGGCCGCCGGGGGCGGATTTCCGTGCGGGACCGAGGCATATTCGGCGTGTCATGCCGAACGCACAGCACTCTCAGCGCACTGCTCCTGGCCGCCCGGCGCCGGACGGGCCCGGCCTCGCTCCGGACGCTTCCGGTCCGGCCCCGGACCGGCCCGGCGCCGCTCCGGATGTTCCCGGCCGCGTCCCGGACGCCGTCCGTCTCCTCGCCCCCGTCCTCGCCGCCCTGCTCTCCGTGGCCGCCGTCTGCGGTGGGGACGCCGTCGCCCGGGTCTTCCCCTTCGGGCCGCGCCACCGGGCCGTCAACGACCTCGCCAACCAGTTCGTGCCGTTCCACGCGCACCTGTGGGACCTGCTGCACGGCCGGGCGGACGGCGGGCCGCTGCTCGACTGGCAGGCCGGCTGGGGGACGAGCTTCCTCCCCGACTACGGCACCTATCTGTCGAGCCCCCTCGCCCCGCTGGTCGCGCTCTTCCCGCGGGGGGACATCGAGTACGCCGTCTACGCGATCACCGTCCTCAAGACGGCGCTCGCGGCGGCGGCGATGACCTTCCTGCTGCGCCGCCTCGGCCCCGGGGCCTGGTGGTGGGCTTCGGTGCTCGGCGCCTCGTACGCGCTGTGCGGCTGGTCGCTCGCGGAGGGCACGTACAACCCGATGTGGCTGGACGGCCTGATCGCCTTCCCGCTGCTCTGTCTGGTGGGCGAGTGGGTGCGGGAGGGCCGCCGCCCGCTCCTCGGACCTCTGCTGGTGGCGGTCTGCTGGACGGCGAACTTCTACACCGGGTACATGGCGACCCTCGGCGCGGCCCTGGTCCTCCTCGTCCGCCTGGCGCTGACGGACTCCTTCCGCGTCCGCACGGTCCTGCGGGCGGCGGTGACCACGGGCCTCGGGGTCGGGCTGGCCGCGCCCGTCCTGATCCCGGTGTTCCTCGGTTCGCGCCACGCCTACCCGGGCCTGGTCAGGGAGTTCGACCCGGCGCCCGCCACGGACGTGCTGGCCCGGCTGCTCCCGGTGACGTACAGCTTCTCGACGCCCGCGGCCTTCGTCAGCACGGCGGTGCTGCTGCTCGTGGGGGCGCTGCTGTTCCGGCGGGACGTGCCCGGCCGGGAGCGGTGGCTGTGGGCGGGGCTGTGCGTGGCGGTGACGGCCTCGATGCAGTGGGGGCCGACGCATCTGGTGTGGCACGCGTTCGCCACGCCGAACGGCAGCCCGTACCGGCAGACCTTCGTCCTCTCCGGCGTCCTCGTCGTCGCCGCCTGGACGGGCCTCGGCCACGGCCGCCCGGACCGGCGGGCGCTGCTCGGCGGGGCGGCGGTCGTCACGGCGCTGGCGGCGGGGGCGCTCGCGAGCCCCTTCGTCACGTCCTGGGCGCTGCTGCTGACGGGGGTGGGCCTGGCGGCGGTGGTGGGCGCGCTGCTGCTGCCGGTCCGGGGGAGGTACGGGGTGCTCGCCGCGCTCCTGGTCGCCGGCACGGTGCTGGGGCAGGCGGCGGCGACGACGGCGTACGCGGACCGGGAGCGGCTCGCCCGGCTCGACGACTACCCGCCGTGGGGCGCGGAGCAGGACCGGCGGGCGGCGGCGCTTGCGGCGGCCGACGGCTGGCCCGCGTACCGCACGGACGCGGGGCTGCCCCGGGTCGCGGGCAACGATCCGCTGCTGCTCGGCGGCCAGGGCGCCGCGTACTACAGCAGCCACACCCCGGCGGTCCTGACGGAGACGCTGAGCGCGCTGGGCGGCGGGTGGACGTCACGGGGCCGGAACCTGCTGAGCCTGGACAACCCGGTGACGGACGCGCTGTTCGGGGTGGGGGCGCGGTGGCGGGACGGCGCGGTCGCCCGCACGGACCTGTACCTGCCGCTGGTGACGGTACGGCCGCCGGGCCCGGCCCCGGTGTACGGCCCGTCCCCGTTCCGCAACCAGGAACTCCTGCTCGGGGCGCGGGTCTACGGGCCCCCGCGCGCGGGCGCGTGCCCGGTCGGTACGGAGGTCTTCCTGTGGGCCCCGGAGGCGACGGGCACGGCCCGCCTGGGCGACCACGAGACGCGCCTGCTCGGCGGCGGTCCGAAACGCCGGGCGGCACTGACGTCCCTGGGCGTCCAGCGCGTCCCCGGCCTGAAGCCGGTGCTGCCGGGCCCGGGCGAACTCGGCTGCCTGGACCACGACCGGCTGCGAGCGGCGGTGACGACCCTCCGAGCCCGCCCGGTGACGTCGATCAGCATCACCTCGGACGGCATCAGGGCCACGCTCCCCCCGGGCGAGGGCACGGCGGTCGTAGCGACCCCCCGCATCGCGGGCTGGCACTGCGAGGACACGACGGCGGGTTCGTACGGCGGACTGCTGGCGATCCCCCTCACCGAAACCGAAACGGAACTGACCTGCACGTTCCGCCCCCCGGGACTACGGGCGGGACTGGGAACGGGAGCGCTGTCGGCACTGCTCCTGGTGGGGGTGGCCGTGGCCGGACGCCGGAGCGGGCGGGCGTCTCGCTGACCGTCACGCCGGCGGCAGGTGGCGCCGCCGTCCCTACCGCGAGAGGCGGAAGCGGATCTCGCCGTCCTGTTTCTCGTCCGTCGGCGTCAGGCCCGCCGCTCGGGCCACCGCGGCGGAGGCCTCGTGGTCCGGGTGGACGTGGGCCAGGACCGTCCTTACGCCCCGTTCCGTCAGTGCCGTCACCAGGCCCTCGGCCGCCTCCCGGGCGATCCCCCGGCCCTGCCACTCCGTGCCGGTCACCCACGCCACCTCCGCGGTCCGGCCGCCGTCCGTGAGCGTGGCCTGGACCGTGCCGGTCAGCCGGTCCTCGTCGCGGAGGCGGACCACCCAGTTGCACCAGACCGTCGCCGGGTCCGGCGAGCCCGCGGTCAGCCGCTCGTAGCGGGACCGCAGTTCGGGCGCCGTGAGCGGCGCTCCGCCGATGAAGGTGTGCAGGGCGGGGTCGGCGAGGACCCCGGCCATCTCGTCCGCGTGCGCTACGGCGAGCGGTACGAGGTCGAGGCGATCGGTCCGTACCGGCATCGCGGCCACCTCGGCCAGGCCGGTCTCACGAGCAGGGTCCACGGTGCCTCCGGCAGTCGGTCGGGCCCCGGTGGGCCACGGCAGCAGTGGACCACAGCCTCACGCGCGGAGGTCCCAGACCCCCTGGTTGGTGCGCTTCCCGCCCATCGTGACCTCCCCCGTCGCTCCCCTGCTCGGCCCTGTCGGCTCCCGGCCAGGGAGCCCGCGGCCCCAGCCTAGGAACCCGCCGTCCCGCCCGGTGTGCGTGGAGCGCGGCCCTCCTTGATCTTCCGCGCACGGAACTCGCTGGGGCTGACCCCGTACGCCTCGCGGAACGCCCTGCTGAAGACGGCGGGACCGCTGAACCCCCGCCGCGCGGCGATCGCCTGCACCGGGTGCGTGAGGAGTTCGGGCCGGGCGAGGTCGTCGCGGCACCGCTCCAGGCGGCGGCGCCGGATACGGGCCTGGACGGTCTCCCCCTCGCCCTTGAAGAGCTGGTGGAGCGTGCGGACGGACAGGTTGTGGTGGGCGGCCACGACGACGGGCGTCAGTTCGGGGTCGCCGAGGTCGTACTCGATGAAGGCGTGGATCCGGCGGAGCAGCGCCCGCGCCCGTACCTCGGCGGGAAGCTTCTCCACGGTGTCGGAGTGCTGCGCGAGACAGGCCGCCGCGAGGTCGGTCGCGGTGGCCCCGAGCCGGCTCAGCTCCTCGGGCGCGCACTCCCCGCCGTGGGTGACGAGCGACCGCAGGAAGTCGACGAGCACGGCCCCGATCCCGCTCCGTCCCGATATGCGCCGGGCGAGGACGCCGTCGAGCCGGTTGGTACGCAACGGCAGTGCTTCACGCGGGAGTTGCAGGATGACCAGCTGCCCGGGCTCGCCGTCGGAGACGTACCGCGCGTCGGAGGGCCGCGAGGTGTCCCAGAAGAGGAGGTCCCCGGCCTCGGCCTCGCAGTCGTTGCCGTGCTGGGAGAGGGTCATCGCCCCTTTGGTCACCAGTCCGAGCTGGTACTGCTCGGGGTCGCCGCGACGGATGAGCGCGGGGGTGCGCCGCGAACGCAGCGGCGAGTAGGCGACCTTGGACACCTGGAGCCCGCCGAGGTCGAGGAGGGCGACATCGGCGGTGAACTCGGCGGGCCGCTCACTGGTGAGCGCCGTGGGCATGACCTCCCGGGAGATCATGTCCGCGAACCATTCGAACCGTTCCCCGTCGGGCAGGTCACCCGACGACACCACTGACCACATCGCGCGCTCCCCGGGGCCTGTCTTGTTCTCGGTGGCCAGAATGCAGTGACCGGTTCTCGATCGCGGCAGCTTTCCCACACCCAGCGTGGCGCCCGTACAAGCCCCGGAGCCACGGCCCGCATTCCCCGCCCGAAATCCGATTGCCGCCGACCGGCGGAGTCGGATAGGAAACCAGCATGCTGAGGGGCGAGAGGGTCGGGCTGCGGGCCCGCCACGACGACGACATCCCGGTCCTGCGGACCGAGCTCTACGACGACGTGGTCAACTCCGCGCGGGCCGAGGGCGGCCCGTGGCGGCCGATCACGCCCGGCTCGCAGGACCGGCGGCTCGTGGTGGACGAGACGAATCAGGAGAACGTCGCGTTCTCCGTGGTCGACCTGGAGAGCGGCTCGCTGGTCGGCAGCGCGAACCTGTGGGGCATCGACACCCACAACCGCTCCGCGCACATCGGCCTCGGGCTGCTGCCGGCCGCACGCGGCAGGGGGTACGGCACCGACGTGGTGGCGACCCTGTGCCACTACGGCTTCGTCGTACGCGGCCTGCACCGGCTGCAGATCGAGACGCTGGCGGACAACCACGCGATGCTGCGCTCCGCCGAGCGCAACGGCTTCGTCCGCGAGGGTGTGCTGCGGTCCTCGGCGTGGGTGCTGGGCGAGTTCCTGGACGAGGTGCTGCTCGGGCTCCTGGCCGGGGACTGGAATCCGGACGCGAAGGCCTAGCCGGATGCCGCCCGAACCCACCGCCGAACCGCCCGCCACCCCCGTGACCGCCGTGTCGCCCGAACCGCCCACCGCCCCCGCGCCGCCGTCCCGGGTCGAGCTGAGCCCGCTCACCCTCGCCGACCAGGACGAGTTCTGCTCGCTCGTGCGGGCCAGTGCCGAGCTGTTCGGGCCGTGGATTCAACTGCCCACGACGGCCGAGGAGTTCCGGAGCTGGGCGGAACGGTTCCGCGACGGCACGACCCTGGGCTTCCTGGTCCGCGTCCGGGAGACCGGCGTGGCCGCGGGCATGGTCAACATCAACTCGATCATCAGGGGCCGCTACCAGGGCGCGTCCATCGGCTACGCGGCCTTCGCCCCGTCTGCGGGGCGGGGCTACATGACGGAAGGCGTCGCCGCGGTCCTGGACCACGCGTTCACGGACCTCCGGCTCCACCGCCTGGAAGCGAACATCCAGCCCGGGAACAAGGCGTCCCTGTCCCTGGTCCAGCGCCTGGGCTTCCGCCACGAGGGCCTGTCGCCCGCCTACCTCTTCATCGACGGCGCCTGGCGCGACCACGAACGCTGGGCCGTCACCGCGCCCCTTCCCTGGACACCGGACCCCTCCCTTCCCGAGGTGTAGACGGCCACAGCCGCCCGGGCGGCCACGCGAACCGGGCATCGGCCCCGGGCCTTCACCGCCACCGAAGAGGACCTGGCCGAAGGGCAGGCGGGAGTGTGACGCCCACCACCCCTGGACGCCACCGGTCGGCGGCCGGGTGGCGGCCCTCGGGCACGACGTCGTCCACGGTCTCGACATCTCGGTCGCCCTGGGGCTGGGCCGCGTGGTCCCGGAGGACCGGATCCGGGTGCTCCTCGACGCGGTCGACCGGCGCACGGTCCGCTTCTTCGGCGCCGACCTGGACGGCGTCCGGCTCGACGCGACCGACACCGACTGGTCCTTCGGCACCGGGTCCCCGGTCACGGGCACCGGCCAGGACCTGCTGCTCCTCGCGTACGGCAGGAGGCTGCCGGCGGGCCGGCTGGGCGGGGAGCGGGCGGGGCGGTTCAGCGGCTGAGGAAAAGATCTCCGGAGTCGGTCGCAACCTCCGGGGGTGACGCACGTCTGGTGGGTTGAAGGCGCCCTTCAGCTGATCCACCAGACCGTGTTTCCGTCCCACTTCCTCGGGAGATCTCATGTCCGTCCACTCCAAGCGGAACCTCCGCCGCCCCCGGGTCCTGGGTGTCGTCGCCGGTGTCGCGCTGCTCCTCGGCGGCGGTTTCGCCGCGCAGGCCTTCGCCGACTCCGGTGTGAAGCCCGCCCCGGCCCCGGTGCCGGCCACCGCCCCCGAGGCCGCCGCCCCGGCCGTGACGAAGCCCGGTGCCGCCGCACCCGCCCCGAAGGTCGTCGCCCCGGTCAAGGGGACCGGCACGACCGCCTCCACCGCCTCCACCCCCGCCCCCGCCGGGACCGCGCCCCGGGTCATCTCGCCCGGCACCGGCGCCGGTAAGTAACGGCGAGCGGTAACACCACAGGGTGGCAGGGCCGGGCCCGGTCCTGCCACCCCTCCCGCGACGGATCGACCGAGGACCGTACAGAGGACGTGCAGTTGTCGTACGCCATATCCAGCCCCCGCCCCCGCCCCGGCCCCGCGCCGTCGGCCTGGTGGTCACGGCTGCTCGCCCGCGTGTCCCGGGCAGCCGACGAGGCGCCGGTACGGGGACGGGAGCGCGGCCGTCACCTCCGGGCGGTCGGACCGTCGTACGAGGACGAGCCGGCGTACGGCCACGAACCGCCGCCCACCCTCACCGAGCTGTACCGGGCGCGGCGGCTCGACATGGTGCGGCTCGCACTGTTCCTGGTGGACGACCTGCACACCGCCGAGGACGTGGTCCAGGACGCGTTCACCGCGCTGTGCCGCACCCATGGGACCTCGCTCGGCGGACTCCAGGACCCGGGGGCGTATCTGCACACCGCCGTGGTCAACGCCGCCCGCTCCGTACTGCGCAGGCGCCGCACCGCGCGCGCGTACACCCCGCCGCACCCGGGGGCGGGGGCGCCGGTCGACGAGGGGCTGCTGCTCGCCGAGGAACACCGGCATGTGCTCGACGCCCTCGCGCAGCTGACCCGGCGCCAGCGCGAGGTGCTCGTGCTGCGCTACTGGTCGGAGCTGACGGAGGCGCAGATCGCGCGGACGCTGGGGCTTTCGCGCGGGACGGTCAAGTCCACCGCGAGCCGGGCGCTCGACGCGCTGGAGAAGAAGCTGGAGGCGGGCCGATGAGACCGCAGAGACCGTCCGCCGGGGACCACGGGTCCCCCGTCGAGGAGCGCCTGCGCGCCGCGCTGACCGCGCGCGCGGCGCTGGTCACGTACCGCGAACTGCGCCGCGACGAGCCGCCGCGCGGGCGTGCCTGGGGGACGCGCCGGGTGCGCGGGGTGGCCTTCGCGGGGCTGGGGGCGGCGGCGGCCGTGGCAGCCGCGTACCTGCTCGGGGCGGGGCCCGGCGGTGCGCTGAGCCCGCCCCCGGAACCGCCCGCACGCCCGCCGGGCATCGTCATACGCCCGAAGCCCGCGACGACCCCCCTGCCGAGCGCGGGCCCGGTCACCCCGTCCGTGGAGAGCGACGGTCCCCAGCCTCGCCGGTCGTCCCGGAACCCGGCGGGCGGCCGGTTGTCGTACCCCCTCCGTACGCTCGGCCCATGAGCGTCTCCCTGTACTACTCCGCAGACCGGGCGTTGCCGCTTACGGCCGCCGAGAAGGCCGCCGTCGAGAGCATCGTCGCCGCGCACATGTCGTCGTTCCCGTACGAGGACACGGAAAGCCTCGACCTGTACGAGGACGACGGCGACGAGCCGCACCGGATCGTGGCCGGTTCGACGAAGATGCCACTGGACCCCGGGCAGTTGATGCCGGTGGTGATCCACGTACTGGACTCCGTCACCGACCTGCGCCGCGTACTGCCGGACGCGGACTGGCACGTCCACCTGGACGACCTCGACGTCCCCTGGGACGAGACCGACGGCTACGCCTTCCCGGGCATGCGCGACCCGTCCCTCGCGGCGGAACTGGACCGAGTGTCGGAGTGGGACCCGGCGTCGGAGTGACCCGGTCCGGCGGGACCGGGTGATGTCACCCGTTCGTTCGGGATCAGGTGTCGTACTCGCCGTCCCAGGGGGCGGAGAAGCCCAGGCCGTCGGGGTAGAACTCGGCCCACACGCCACGTGCTTCCCCGTCCTCCTCGGCCCCATCGTCCTCCAGGACCAGGCCGAACCGCACTCCCTCGCACTGCACGGTGAACGGCGCGATCGCGATGTCCTGGTACTGCCGCTCGGGCAGCGCGTCCAGCCACTCGTCGAGCAGCCCGGACGCGGCATCGATCACCCTTCTCTCGCCGTCCGCCGACGTGCCGGTGAACTCGATGCGCGAGTCCAGGTGCCGGCCCGCCCCGTCGAACCGGTGGAGCACCGCGCACCAGCGTCTCCGCTTCTCCCAGTCGCCACCGATCCAGCCCTCGGAGAAGGCTCCGGTGACCGAGGCGAAGAACTGGCCACCACGCCACCGCCCGATGGTGCGCGTGCGGTAGTCGGGCTCGTACCTGATCGGAATGATCTCGGGAACGCTCATGGCCGAACCGTAGGCGTCACCTCTGACAACGGCCCTTCGTCGGCCCGAGCGCCCTCGGACGCGAGGAAGGGCCGGAACCCTGGGTTCCGGCCCTTCCTCGACTGGTCTTCGCGCGCGCTTACTTCGCGGGGACCTCTTCCAGGCAGAGGACGAACTTGTCCGACTTCAGCTGCTGCGCCAGCGCGGAGAGCTGGTCGCCGCACTGGTTCACGTCGAAGGTGTCGTCGATGACCTTGACGACCTTGAACAGGTCTGCCTTCCCGGAGGAGCAGTCCGTCGTGTCGACCTTCGGGTCGTTGTCGGGACCGGTCACGGTCACGCACTCGCCGGCCTCGGCGTGCACCGGGGCGTCGCCGGTCAGGTAGGGCAGTCCCAGCTTCACACCCACGGCCACGATGATCGCGAGGACGACTCCGCCGACCTTCTTCAGGAGGGCGCTGCCCTTCTTCGCGGGAGCGGCGGGCTGCTCGGGAGTGAAGGGCGCGGACGGCGTCGTCATGAGGGGTTCCTTGGGGACGCGGACATGATCAGACGCGAACGCTACATGCACCAAAAGCGGCAAAAAGGATCAGGAAGATCCACTCCTCGATCAGATGCCGAGTCGTGACCCTGGCATCACGTCAGGAACGCGGCCCCAGCTGCCTCTGGTGCTCCAGAACCCGCCTCAACTCCACCGGAAGCGGGTGATACGGACCGTACGCACGCTCCGCGTCGAACAGGAGCCTCTGGAGCTGGTCCTGTCCCTCCCCGTGCTCACCCGTCGCCACGAGCAGCAGCCCGGTCCGCTGCCGGATGTCGAACGCCCGGACCTGGTCACCCTCGTGCTCGAAGTGCGGCAGCACCGCGCGGAACTCCGCCAGCGCCTCCGCCGTCTCCCCCAGCTGCTCCAGACACAACGCCGCGTCATAACGGAATTGAAGAACCTGCGGATCCGCCGGGCCCGCCTCCGTCTCGCGGTCCGCCGCCAGACGCCGCAGCTCCGGCAGCGCACGCCCGTACCGGCCGTCGTCCATCAGTGTCGACGCGTACTGCTTGCGCAGGATGCGGACGACCGGCGACCGCTCCCCGTGCTCGGCCTCGGCCGTGGGCAGGATGCCTCCGAGGATGTCCACGGCCTGGGTGAGCGAGCCCTCGCCCAGCAGCCGCTTCACCTCGTCGACGGCGGCGGCCACATCGGCGGTGCGCGGCGGGTGGGCCGGTGGCGTCACGGCCGCCGCCGGCACGTACGCCCTCGGATCCGCCGGAGCCGGCACCCCGGCCGGTGCCACCGGCGTCGCCGGGGCCGAGGTCCGGGCCGCCGCCGCCTGCCCCGGCGCCCGGTCCGGCCACGGCGCGTGCGGGCGGAGGAACGGCCGGGTCGGGTCCATCGGCCCCACCGGCGCCCCCCGCGCGGGCAGCAGCGGCGCCAGGTGCTCGTACACCTCGTGCGCGCCGGACGGCCGTTCCCTCGGGTCCTTGGCGAGCAGGCGCAGGACCAGCGCTTCGAGGGCCTCCGGGACCTCGGGCCGCAGCTGGCGGAGCGGCAGCGGCGGCTCGTACAGATGGCGATGGAGGACGCCGAGCGCGGTGGACCCGGCGAACGGCACGTTCCCGCTGAGGAGTTCGTGGAGGAGCACACCGAGCGCGTACAGGTCGGTGGACGGGCCCACGGCGCCGCCCATGGCCTGCTCGGGCGCCATGTAGGCCGGGCTGCCGATGGGGGAACCGGTGTGCGTGAGGCGGGTGGTGTCGGCGTCGAGGACGGAGGCGACGCCGAGGTCGAGGACGACGACCGCGCCGTCGTGGCGGACCACCACGTTCCGCGGCTTGAGGTCCCGGTGCACGATCGGCACCGCGTGCACGGCGGCCAGCACCCCGCACAGCTGGGCGGCGACGCAGACCGCCCACTCCCAGGGGTACGGGTCGTGCTCGGCGAGGTGGTCGGCGAGGTCCGCGCCCTCCACGTACTGCATGACGAGGTACAGGTCCTCGCCCTCGCTGCCCGCGTCGTGCACGGTGACCAGACCGGGATGGCCGACCTGCGCGGTCACCCGGCACTCCCGCACGAAGCGGCGCCGCAGCTCGTCGGCGGCGGTCTCCGGGCCCGACAGGGTGGCCGGGCGGAGCAGCTTCACCGCGACCCTGCGGTCCAGCCGTCCGTCGTACGCCGTCCAGACCTGTCCCATGCCGCCCTGCCCGATGACGGTGGCCAGCTCGTAACGGCCGCCGATGACACGTCCGTTCACTTCTCCCCCTCCTTGCGGAGGAGATCGCTCAGCTCGTCGAGCTCGGCCCGGACCTGGTCGATGCGGGGCGGGTGCGGGGGCAGGGGCCCGTGGTTCGCGGGGAGCGGCCCGTGGTTCGCGGGGAGCGGCCCGTGGTTCGCGGGCGGCGGCGGGGCGAAGGTGTACGGGTTCGGGGCGCCGGTCGGGTCGGGTCGCGTGACGACGGCGGGCGGGGCGGACGGGGTACCCGGGGCGTAGCCGTGCCCCATCGGGAGGTACGGCGGCGGGGGCGGCGCCAGGACCACGATCGGCGCGGGCTGGTGGTGGCGGATGTCGACGACCAGGAAGTAGAAGGTCACGATCGCCATCTGGACGAGCAGGACCACCATGCCGGCGGTGTTCATCCAGGTGTCCGCGAACCGCTGCTCCAGCGGCACCACGCAGCCGATGTTCAGGCCCAGTTGGGCCCAGAAGAGCGCCCAGTCCCGCCCCGAGCGCCGCATGATCGCGATCCGGAGCATGGCGACCCACGCGAGGAAGCCAAGGGACAGCAGGACCAGGACCGTGATCAGCACTCGGACCGTGATCGTGGCCGCCGAAGGGCCGCCCGCACGCGCGCGCGTGGGGGCGGGCGCCCCGGTGGGCGTGGGTGCGGGTGTGGGCACCTGACCGTACATGCGAACGCTCCCCCAGAACGGATGATCACCCGATGATCCGGCTATGAGGGTATGCCGGTCTTCACCCCGGCTCCACAGTTCCGTCGGCGAGACCGTCGTACAGCCCCTGCACCAGCTGCTCGCCGAGCCGCGAGGCCAGTCGCAGCGCCTCCTCGAACTCGGCGAGCGACTTGAAGTGGGCGCCGTGGCGGCGCTGGTCCGCGAGGGGCAGCCGGGGCAGCTGGAGGCGGCGCACGTCGAGCCGGGTCGCGGTCGAGGCGAAGCTGCTCGCCTGCCGGTTGTTGGCGGTGCCGCGCAGGAATCCGGCGAGGAACCAGGGGTCGAGGGCGGCCGGGGCGGGGCGCAGCAGCTGGAGGTTCCGGCCGAGGGCGGCGCCCGCCGTGGCGGCGTCCACCACCCGTGCGACGGAGCCGCCGCCGAGCACGGGGACGACGACGTCGCCCTCGGCGACGAGGACCGGTTCCTCGGCGGGGGCGCCGGCGGGCAGGGTGCCGGAGGGCGCGCCGCCGGACAGCACGTCGTGCTCGGTGAGCACCGGGACGACGGCGTCCCCGGCCGGTGCGGTGCCCGGGCCGCCGGTGCGGAGCTGGAGGGCGCCGGTACGGGCGAGTTCGCCGACGGTCGTGAGGGGGCGGGGCCCGGGGCGCGCGGGGACCGGGGTCGGCGCGAGGCCCTGGGTGCGGCGCAGGGACTCGTCCAGGCGGTCCCGTACGGCGGCGAGTTCGGGCGCGGTGCCCCCGGCGGCGGGGGCAGTGAGGTAGCGGGCGGGCGCGAGGTCGACCTCGTCGTCGAGGAGTTCGACGACGGGGACGGCGCGGGCCACGGACTCGTCGCCGCCGCGTCCCGCCCAGGCGTCGAGCACGGCGTTGCGCAGGGCGGTCCAGGGGAGCTTGTCGCGGCCGGCGTCGGGGACGAGCCCGGCCGTGTCCACGAACAGGGTCTCCGCCGGGGGCCGCTGGTCGGCGCCCGGCCGGACGAGGACCCAGAGGTGGAGCGGGATGCCGTACGGGGGCGCGGCCCCGGCGGGCAGGGCCACGACCGCGCGGAGCGCGCCGCGGCGCAGCAGGTCGGCGCGGACGCGGCGGCCGGAGCGGCGGGAGGCGACGGCGGGCGGCATGAGGAGGACGGCGGTGCCGCCGTCGCGGAGCCGCGCGAGGGCGTGCTGCACCCAGGCCAGCTCGGATTCCGTACGGGCCGGGAAGCCGTACTCCCAGCGGGGGTCGTAGGCGAGTTCGTCATGGCCCCAGGTCCGCTCGTTGAACGGGGGGTGGCAGAGGACCGCGTCGGCGGCCAGGCCCGGGAAGGCGTCGGCGCGGAGGGTGTCGGCGGCGGCGGCACGAATGTCGGCGTCGCCGTGGAGGGCGAGCCGGAGGGCGGAGAGCGCGGCCAGGTCGGGGTCGGCGTCCTGGGCGTAGAGCGCGGTGGGGTGCGGGACGGCGCGCAGCAGGCCGCCGGTGCCGGAGGCGGGGTCCAGGACGGCGGCGGGGGGCCGGCCCTCGGGCGCGGCGGCGACGGCGAGGGCCGCCATCAGCTCGGCGAGCGGGGGCGGGGTCAGCGTGTACTGGCGCGGGTTGGCGTCCAGGTGGCGGCCGAGCAGGAACTCGAACGCCTGGCGGGCGCCGCCCAGCTCGGCGGCCAGCTCGACGGCCGCGCGGAGCAGGGGGACGGCGGGGACGGTCTCGGCCGGGGTGGGGGTGCGCACGGCTCTCGGCGCGCCGAAGCGGACGGTGAGCACCTCTTCGAAGACGCCGGGCAGCAGCTCGGCGAGCCGGGCGTCGGACAGGGCGGCCAGCTCGGTCCACGCGCCGGGGCGCGCACGGAGGAGGAGCAGGACGCAGCCGGTCTGTACGAGGCCGGCGACGGTGCCGGAGGGGTGGCCGGCGAGCTGCTGCCAGACGCGCTCGCGGAGCGGGACTTCGGCGAGTTTTCCCTGGTCGCGCAGCCACTGCTCGATGTCGGCGAGGGAGAAGGACGGGCTGGTCTCGGTGCCGCCGACGGGCTTGGGGAAGTCGGCGTGGCGGCGGCGCCAGTTGCTGACGGCGGCCCTGCCGACGCCCGCGAGCCGGGCGATGCCGGCGGCGGTGACCTCTGTCGTGCTCTCTTCGGGCACCTGTCCGTCTCCCCTCGTACGTGTGTGAACACAGCGAGCATAGCGCTCACACCCGTTCACGGCGTGAGCCAATCCATTCCCCGTGAACCCTGTTGACTCGGTTCACAGGTTCTGCTGTGATTACTCCATCGGAACACGAAGTCCCCACAGCGCCACGGAAGGTGCCACAGCCATGTCTCAGCAGCAGCAGCGCAACTGGTTCGCCCGCCACAAGGTCCTCACCGCCGCCGGTGCGGTCGTCGCGGTCATCGCGATCGGCGCGGCGATGGGCGGGGGCGGCGACGGCGGCTCCCCCAAGGCCGACGGCCGGCAGGAGCAGCCCGCGAAGCAGGGCGGCGACAAGAAGGCCCCCGAGTCCGAGGCACCGGCCGAGAAGAAGGTCGTCACGATCGACGGCGACGGCGACTTCGAGGTGGGCGCGGACGCGAAGCCCGGCCTCTACCGCTCCACGGGCAACAAGGACGCCGGGTGCTACTGGGAGCGCGCCAAGAACGCCTCCGGGGACACGGACTCGATCCTGGCCAACGACAACGTGACGGGCACCGGCTACGTCGAGATCAAGGCCACGGACAAGCTCTTCAAGTCCTCAGGCTGCGGCAAGTGGGAGGCCGTCGACGCCAAGGCGACCGGCACCCCCAAGAGCACGCTCAAGGGCGACGGGGGCATGTTCAAGGTGGGTGTCGACATCGCCCCCGGCACGTACAAGTCGACGGGGAACAAGGACGCGGAGTGCTACTGGGAGCGGTCGAAGGACGCGAGCCACAGCACGGACGCGATCCTCGCCAACGACAACGTGACGGGCACGGCCATCGTGAAGGTCACCGCCTCGGACGGCTTCTTCAAGACCTCGGGCTGCGGCGACTGGACGAAGACGGCCTGACCCGAGGACACGGCGAGGCCCGACGGCGCGACCCTGCTCGGAAAGCCCGGCCCGGAAAGCCCGGCCCGGTAAAAGTCCCGGCCCGGAAACGGCCGGAGGCCGCCGCCCCGGAGGGCAGCGGCCTCGGCGGTGGGCGCCCGGCTTCCGGTTCCGCTACGGAACCAGGCGGTGGCGGACCCAGACGTTGGGCTCGACGTAGACCGCGTAGCCGCGCGCGGCCTCGCAGTGGACGGGGACGAGGGCGCCCTCGACCTCGACCGGGCCGTCCGTGTCGAAGGGGAGGCCGGTCCACTTGCGCCACTGCTCGACGGAGCCCGCGACCGTCATCGACGCCGGGGCCACCGCCTCGACCACACCGCCCGCGCGGACATGGACACGGAGCCACGCGTCGTGCGGCAGGCCGTCGGACTCGCGGGTACGGAAGGCGTACTCGTGGATGGAGGCCTCGGCCTCCAGGTGCTTGCCGTTGGGGCGGACCGGGGCGACCAGTTCGGAGAAGCCGCGCGCGGCGACGTTCTCCCGCATCGCGGCCAGCATCCGGTGCGAGATGCCCCGGCCGAGGGCGCTCGTGTCGACGGTGATCTCGATGGCGCTGACCGTGTCGGCCTCCCGGCCGTGCTTCAGGTCCGAGAACGCCCAGAGCAGGACCTCGTCCCAGCCACGGGCCGGCAGCTCGCGGCGGCCGTCCACATCCAGCCTGAACGGCACGCTGAATCCACGCGCGACGACCTTGCCCTCGCCGTCGGTGGCGACGAGGACGTACTCCGGCAGCTGCCGGACGATCTGCCCGATGTTCGCCCAGCCCACCGGGTCGTACATCATGAACTCGGGCCAGAGGTCGCGCATCCCCCACATCGGCCCCTCGAGTTCGGGGCGTTCGGCAAGGGTCGTGATGTTCAGGTCCATGCGAGCAGACTAAAGATCATCTTCCGGGTGCTCAAACGTCTTTTCCGATACTTCGGAGTCCTACGGGAGTTTCTGCTGCGGGCAGCCCGCGAGGACCCGCTTCATCGCGTCCCGCTCCCCGTCCGTCACCCACACGCCGTACTTCTTCTTCACCGCGACCTGCCGGGCCACATAGGTGCAGCGGTACGCCGTGTTCGGCGGCAGCCAGGTCGCCGCGTCCCCGTCGGACTTGCGGCGGTTCGTGGCCGAGTCCACCGCGAGCAGGTTGAGCGGGTCGTTGGCGAAGCGGCGCCGGGTCTCCCCGTCCCACTTCTGCGCACCCTTCTGCCAGGCGTCGGAGAGGGCCACGACATGGTCGATGTCGACCTTGCTGCGCCCCCGGACGTAGGTGACGGTGGTCCCGGTGTACGGGTCGTCGGTGAGGGTCCCGGAGGCGACCTTGCAGTGGCCGTCCGTGAAGCGGACGCCGGTCAGATCGCGCTTGAGGACGTCGTCGCGGGTGCCGCAGCCGTTGCCGTCGACGTCGGCCCAGGCACGGCCGAACTTGTCCCGCTCGTAACCCGTCTTCGGCGCGCGGCCCTTGACGGTGAGGGTGTCCACGGCGGCGAGGGCGGTACCGCGCGCGGCGGGCTTCCCGGCGGAGCCGCCACCGGAATCCGGGGTGTCAGCTCCGGGTGAGCAGGCGGTGGTTATGAGGGCGGCGACAGCAAGTGTCGAGGCGGCCAGGGTCCTTCGGTACGTCAGCACCCTGGAATCCTAGGCCGGACGGTGACGGACCCTTCGTACCGTTGGTCCCGAATCGGACGGGCCCAAGGCCCCGCTGGAGGAGGCACGGGGAACACCGGGCCCCCTCCCCCGCCTCGCACCTTGCCGATGCCGAGGGTGTTCTCGGAGGGCAGCAGGCCGGAGCCGATCGCGGCCGGCCAGGGGCCGCCGAGCAGTTCGGCGAGCCGGGCGGTGCCGTCGGACCCGAGGGCGTCCCAGGGGGCGGCGGCCAGTTCGTCCGTACGCCGCTCGACCTCGGCGCGCAGGGCGCGGCCGTCCTCGGTGGCGGCCCCCGAGGCGCCCAGGAGTCCACGGACGGTCAGCCGCGCGCGGGCGTCGGACCACGCGGCGGCGCTCCAGCCCCGGCTCTCGAAGACGGGCTCGGGCGCGGCGCCGATCGCCGCGAACGAGACGAGCGCCTCGACCGGGTCGAGCCCGGCGGCCAGCAGGGCGGCGAGATGGCCGTCGCCCCGGTGTTCACGGAGGACCGTCGCGGCCCGCCAGAGGACCAGGTGCGGGGCCTCGGGCCAGGGCAGCTCGGCGTTGGCGGCGGCGAGCGGTCGGCCGGCGGCACCGGCCCCGACTCCCACACCCCCGACTCCCGCACCACCGGCACCACCGGCACCACCGGCCCCGACTCCCACACCACCGGCCCCGGCTCCCGCACCCCCGGCCCCCGTACGGCCGGCATCGCCGCCTGGTCCCTGGCCCACGGCTTCGTGACGCTGCTCCTCGGCCACGACCTGGACGACGCGCTCGGGGACCGGGACCCGGGCGAGCTGTTCCGCCCGCTGACGGGCCTGATGTTCGACACGGAGGCCGGGGACCCCGCAGACGCGAGGTCCGCCGGCGAGGAAGCCCCCGGCCGGGGACGCGGCCTCACGGCCTGAGCGTCACCGGCCGGGGACCTCGCCTCACGACCCCAGGATCGTCGTCAGGAACTCCCCGGTCCACCCGAGCAGTTCACGCCCCACCACCGGCTTCCCGCCGATCTTGCCCGCCGTCGGGCGCGGCACCAGGATCTGGTGGACCGCCGGCTTGATGACCGTGCGCGGGTAGAGCCGCTTGAGGCGCAGCTCCTGCGACTCCCTGAGCTCCACCGGGGCGAAACGGATGTTGGGCCCCTGGAGGACGATCTCGCCGACACCGCAGGCGCGCGCCAGCATCCGCAGGCCCGCCACGAGCAGCAGGTTCTCGACGGGCTCGGGCAGTTTGCCGTAGCGGTCGGTGAGCTCCTCGCGTACGGCCCTGATGTCCTCCTCCGAGTTCGCGGAGGCGATCGAACGGTAGGCCTGGAGCCGCAGCCGCTCGCCCGGCGCGTAGTCGTGCGGCATATGGGCGTCGACCGGCAGCTCGATCTTCACCTCAAGGGGCACCTCTTCCTCCACGCCGCCCTCCATCTGCGCCCGGTAGTCCGCTACCGCCTCGCCGACCATCCGTACGTACAGGTCGAAGCCGACGCCCGCGATGTGACCGGACTGCTCGCCGCCGAGCAGGTTGCCCGCGCCCCGGATCTCCAGGTCCTTCATGGCGACGTACATACCGGCGCCCATCTCGGTGTGCTGGGCGATCGTCGCGAGCCGCTCGTGCGCGGTCTCCGTCAGCGGCTTCTCCGGCGGGTACAGGAAGTACGCGTAACCCCGCTCGCGGCCACGGCCGACACGGCCGCGCAGCTGGTGGAGCTGCGAGAGGCCGAAGTTGTCGCCGCGCTCGACGATCAGCGTGTTGGCGTTGGAGATGTCGATGCCGGACTCGACGATCGTCGTCGAGACGAGCACGTCGAACTTCTTCTCCCAGAAGTCGACGACGACCTGTTCGAGGGCGCTCTCGGTCATCTGGCCGTGCGCCGTCGCGATCCGCGCCTCGGGGACGATCTCGCGGAGCCGCGCCGCCGCCCGGTCGATCGAGTCGACCCGGTTGTGGATGTAGAAGACCTGGCCCTCGCGCAGGAGTTCACGCCGGATCGCGGCGCCGATCTGCTTCTCCTCGTACGGTCCGACGAAGGTGAGGACCGGGTGCCGCTCCTCCGGCGGGGTGGTGATCGTCGACATCTCGCGGATGCCGGTGACGGCCATTTCGAGCGTACGGGGAATGGGGGTGGCCGACATGGTCAGCACGTCGACGTTGGCGCGGAGCTTCTTCAGCTGCTCCTTGTGCTCGACGCCGAACCGCTGCTCCTCGTCGACGACGACCAGGCCCAGGTCCTTGAACTTCGTCTCCGACGAGAACAGCCGGTGGGTGCCGATGACGACGTCGACGGAGCCCTCCCGCAGGCCCTCCAGGGTCGCCTTCGACTCGGTGTCCGTCTGGAAGCGGGACAGCGCCCGCACCTTCACCGGGAACTGCGAGTACCGCTCGCTGAACGTGCCGAAGTGCTGCTGCACCAGCAGCGTCGTGGGCACCAGGACCGCGACCTGCTTGCCGTCCTGGACCGCCTTGAAGGCGGCGCGCACGGCGATCTCCGTCTTGCCGTATCCGACGTCGCCGCAGATCAGACGGTCCATGGGGACCGTCTTCTCCATGTCCTCCTTGACCTCCGCGATCGTCGAGAGCTGGTCGGGCGTCTCCGCGTACGGGAAGGCGTCCTCCAGCTCCCGCTGCCACGGGGTGTCCTGGCCGAAGGCGTGGCCGGGGGCCGCCATCCGCGCCGAGTACAGCTTGATCAGGTCCGCCGCGATCTCCTTGACGGCCTTCTTCGCGCGCGCCTTCGTCTTCGTCCAGTCGGCGCCGCCGAGCCGGTGCAGGGTCGGCGCCTCGCCGCCCACGTACTTGGTGACCTGCTCCAGCTGGTCGGTCGGGATGTACAGCCGGTCGCCGGGCTGGCCGCGCTTCGCGGGGGCGTACTCGACGAGGAGGTACTCGCGGGTCGCGCCCTGCACGGTCCGCTGGACCATCTCCACGTACCGGCCGACGCCGTGCTGCTCGTGCACGATGTAGTCGCCGACCTCCAGGGTCAGCGGGTCGATCGTCTTGCGGCGCTTGGCCGGCATCCGCTGGCCGTCCTTGCCGGCCGCCTTCTGGCCGGACAGGTCGGTCTCGGTGAGCACGGCCAGCTTGAGCGCCGGGTCGACGAAGCCGTAGTCGATGGAGCCGGTCGACACGTGCACCAGGGACGGCGAGATCTCCGCGAGGTCCGTGTCGAGGCGGGCGGCGATGCCCTCGCCGCCGAGGACCTCGACCGTACGGGAGGCGGGGCCGTGCGCCTCCGTCACGTAGACCGTGCGCCAGCCCTCGGCCAGCCAGCCCTTGGTGTCGGCGAGCGCGCGGGCGGTGTCGCCGCGGTAGGACTCGGGGGCGTGCATGCCGAGAACGAGGGTGTCCCCCGACACGGTCTCGTCCGCGGCGAACGGCGACACCGACCACCAGGCGATGTCCAGCTCGCGGGCCCGGTCCCGGACGTCCGCGATCCCCCGCAGGGAGGCCGCGCCGACGTCGATCGGGGCCTCGCCGCCGCCCGCCGTGGCCGCCCAGGAGGCCTGCAGGAACTCCTGGCTCGTGGCGACCAGGTCGGCCGCGCGGGTCCTGACCCGCTCGGGGTCGCAGACCACCGCCATCGCACCCTCGGGCAGCACGTCGAGCAGCAGCTCCATGTCGTCGACGAGGACCGGCGCGAGGGACTCCATGCCCTCGACGGCGATGCCCTCGGCGATCTTGTCGAGGAGTTCGCCCAGCTCCGGGTGGGCCTCGGCGAGCGCCGCCGCCCGCTGCCGCACGTCCGGCGTCAGCAGCAGCTCACGGCAGGGCGGCGCCCACAGACCGTGCTCGGCCACTTCCAGGGACCGCTGGTCGGCGACCTTGAAGTAGCGGATCTCCTCGACGTCGTCACCCCAGAACTCGATCCGGAGCGGGTGCTCCTCGGTCGGCGGGAAGACGTCCAGGATTCCGCCGCGCACCGCGAACTCGCCGCGCTTCTCGACCAGCTCCACGCGCGCGTACGCGGCGGCGGCGAGGCCTTCGACGATCTCGTTCAGGTCGGCGCTCTGCCCGCTCCTGAGGGCCACCGGCTCCAGGTCGCCCAGGCCCTTGACCTGCGGCTGGAGTACGGAGCGGATGGGCGCCACGACCACGCTGACGGGACCGGCGGCCGGGTCGTCGTCGCGGGGGTGGGCGAGGCGGCGCAGTACGGCGAGACGGCGGCCGACGGTGTCGGAGCGGGGCGAGAGCCGCTCGTGCGGGAGCGTCTCCCAGGAGGGGTACTCGACGACCCGGTCCGGGTCCAGCAGGGACCGCAGGGCGGCGGCCAGGTCCTCGGCCTCCCGCCCGGTCGCGGTCACCGCGAGCACCGGCCGCCCCGAGTCCCTGGCGAGCGCGGCGACGGCGAAGGGCCGTGCCGCCGCGGGCCCGACCAGATCGACGTGCGGGCGGTTCCCGTCGGCGGCGGCCTTGACCGCCTCGGCGAGGGCCGCGTCCTTGACGACGACATCGAGCAGACCGTGCAGGCTCATGGAGCTTCCATCCCGGGTTCGGACGACGGGGGCGGGCAACGCGAACAGCCCGACACGTCGAACGGGCCGGGTGGTCCCGGGCGCGCACGGCCCGGTCGCCCCCACCCTACGACGTACGCCCGCCACCCGCCCGAAGGAAAGGGGCCGCCCGGGAGGGTGCCGGAACGGGCCGCAGGCCGGCTTGTCGCACTACGCTTTAGTTCAGTACTCGGTCCACCCGGCACACCCCCAGCACACACCCGGCTCTGAGCCCTCCCCACTGTGAGAGGCCGCTATGGAAGCAGCCCGGCAGTACAGCGCCCAAGACGCGCAGATCCACTTCTCCAAGATCCTGGAAGCGGTCGCCACCGGCGAGGAGGTGATCATCAGCAGGTCCGGCGAACCGGTCGCGAAGGTGGTCCCGCCGGCCGGCAGGCCCCGCCGGGGCGATCACGGCACGCTCAAGGGCCGTATCCCCGCGTCCGACGACTTCGACGATCTCCCCGAGGGCTTCGACGAGGCCTTCGGGGACGACGAGTGACCTTCCGGAGCGGCACGACGGGCTCCGGAGCGGCACGACGCCCCGGAGCAGCACGACGGGCTCCGGAGCGGCACGACGGCCCCGGTGGACCTGGCAGGGTCCACCGGGGCCGTGCTCCCCCGTTCCGTCCCGCGACCGTCACCCGCTCACGATCGCGTTCTGGACGCCTACTCGCTGGCGATCGCGTTCAGTACGTTCATCCGGCCCGCCCGGAACGCCGGGACGAGGGCGGCGAAGAGGCCCACGAAGGCCGAGCCGATGAAGACCACCAGGATCGTCGGCCAGGGGATCTCCAGGACGCCGAGGCCCTGCAGCGCCAGGAGCTTCTGGGCGGACGTGCCCCAGCCCATGCCCAGGCCGAGGCCGAGCAGCGCGCCGAAGAGGGCGATGACCACCGACTCCAGGCGGATCATGCGGCGCAGCTGGCGGCGGGAGAGGCCGATGGCCCGCATGAGGCCGATCTCGCGGGTCCGCTCGACCACGGAGAGCGCCAGGGTGTTCACGACGCCGAGCACCGCGACGACGATCGCCAGGGCGAGGAGCCCGTACACGATGTTGAGCAGCTGGCCGACCTGGTCCTGGAGTTCCTTCTTGTAGTCCGCCTGGTTGCTGACCTTGTACTGCGGGTACGGCGCGAGCGCGTCCTTGAGCGCCTGGTAGGCCTGGGTCTCCTGGCCGTCCTTCGCGCTGGCGAGGATCAGCAGGCTCTGCGGCATCCGCTCGGCGGGGACGTTCTCGGCGAGGGTGGAGACGTTGATGTACATCGCCCCCTTGTCGACCTGCCCGGTGTCCGCGGTGATCGCCGCGACCTTCAGCTTCGCCTTCTCGCCGCCCTTGAAGGCGAGGGTCAGCACGTCGCCGACCTTCACCCCGTGCTGGGTGGCGTAGTCGCTGCCGACGGACATCGCGCCCTTGCCGTACGCGTCGGCGAGGGTGCCGGCCGTGGTCTCGCGGCGCAGGTCCTTCGTGTACGACGGTTCGGTGGCGGCCAGATCGGCGGTCGTGGTCCTCCCGCGCGGGTCGGTGACGGTGGCGTCGACCCGCCGGTACTCGGTGACGTGGTCCAGGCCCGGCGCCTTCTCCATCGCGGCGGCGGCCTGCGGCACGATCGGCTGCCCCGTACCGGACTGCACGATGAAGTCGGCGCCGACGGACCGGTCCAGTTCGTCCGTGGCCGAGGCGACCATCGAGGAGCCGACCACCGACAGGCCGGCGACGAGCGCGAGGCCGATCATCAGGGCGGCGGCGGTGGCGCCGGTGCGGCGCGGGTTGCGCAGCGCGTTCCGCTCGGCCATCCGGCCGACCGGGCCGAAGATCCGCAGGACGACGACGCCCAGGGCGCGGACGACGGCGCCCGCGAGGAGCGGGCCGACGACGACGAAGCCGAGCAGGGTGAGGACGACGCCGAGGCCGAGCCAGAGAGAGCCGGGACCGGCCTCGTCGGCGCGGGCCGCGGCGAACAGCGCCGCCGCTCCGGCGGCCGTCATGGCCAGGCCGATGCCGCCCCGCACCCGGCCCGCCCTGCCGTCGGCGGGGGTGCCCGCGTCGCGGAGGGCGGCCATCGGGGAGACCTTCCCGGCGCGGCGGGCCGGGATGTACGCGGCGAGGACGGTGACGACGATGCCGAGCAGGAGGCCGACGGCCGGGGTCGTCCACTTGACGGTGAGGTCGCGGGTGGAGAGTTCCATGCCCATCGAGGACATGAGGTTCATGAGGCCGACGGCGAGGCCGACGCCGGCGGCGACACCGGCGACCGAGCCGACGAGGCCGAGGAGCAGCGCCTCGACGAGGACGGAACGGTTCACCTGCTTGCGGCTGGAGCCGATCGCCCGCATGAGGCCGATCTCGCGGGTGCGCTGGGCGACCAGCATGGAGAAGGTGTTGACGATGAGGAAGATGCCGACGAGGAAGGCGATCCCGGCGAAGCCGAGCATCGCGTACTTCATGACGTCGAGGAAGCCGGCGACGTCCTCGCGGCCCGCGTCGGCGGCCTCGGCGGCGGTCTGGAGCTTGTAGCCGCCGCCGATCGCGGCGGCGATGTCCCGCTTCAGGACGTCGTCGCTGACACCGGGCTTCGCGTCGGCCGCGATCTGGGTGAACAGGCCTTTCTTGCCGAGGAGTTCGCGCTGAGCGGTGGCGGTGTCGAAGTAGACGACGGTGGCGCCCGGGTTGGTGACCTTGAACTCGGCGATGCCGGAGATCTTCGCGGTGAAGTCACCGGTGACGGAGATCGTGCGCAGCGTGTCGCCGAGCTTGAGGCCGTGCTTCTCGGCGGCGGCGCTGTCGACGACGACCTCGGTGGGGCCGCGCGGCTCGTGGCCGGAGGCGATCTCCACCGAACGCAGCTCGTTGGGGCTCCAGTTGACGGCGATGGTCGGGGCGCCGCCGGTGGGCCCGACGTTCTTGTTCTTCGCGTCGACGACGGTGACGCCGGTCGAGACGACCGCGCCCTGCACGGACTGGACGCCGTCGACCTTCCTGACCTGCTCGACGAGCGAGGCGGGGAGGGACTCGGGGCGGCCGGTCCGCGGGGTGTCGCCGTCGGAGGAGGCCTTGGGGCTGACGGTGACGTCGGACGCCGTCGACGCGAAGAGCTTGTCGAACGTCGTGTTCATGGTGTCGGTGAAGACCAGGGTCCCACTGACGAAGGCGACGGAGAGGAGGACGGCGACGGCGGACAGCGCCATCCTGCCCTTGTGCGCGAAGAAGTTGCGCAGCGAGGTCTTCATGACGCTCATGAGGTCCGCCCGCGTGCGTCGAAGTCCTTCATGCGGTCGAGGACGGCGTCGGCGGTGGGCCGCAGCATCTCGTCCACGATCCGGCCGTCGGCGAGGTAGAGGACCCGGTCCGCGTAGGAGGCGGCGACCGGGTCGTGGGTGACCATGACGATCGTCTGGCCCAGCTCGTCCACGGACGTACGGAGGAAGCCGAGGACCTCGGCGCCGGCCCGGGAGTCGAGGTTTCCGGTCGGCTCGTCACCGAAGATGATCTCGGGCCGGGCGGCGAGCGCGCGGGCCACGGCGACGCGCTGCTGCTGGCCGCCGGAGAGCTCGTTCGGGCGGTGCTTGAGCCGCTCGGAGAGGCCGACGGTGTCGACGACCCGGCGCAGCCACTCGGCGTCCGGCTTCCGCCCGGCGATGTCCATCGGGAGCGTGATGTTCTCGATCGCGCTCAGGGTCGGCAACAGGTTGAACGCCTGGAAGATGAAGCCGATCCGGTCCCGGCGCAGCTGTGTCAGCTTCTTGTCCTTGAGGCCGGTGATCTCGGTCTCGTCGAGGAAGATCTGCCCGCTGGTGACGGTGTCGAGCCCGGCGAGGCAGTGCATCAGGGTCGACTTGCCGGAGCCGGAGGGCCCCATGATCGCGGTGAACCGGCCGCGGGCGATGTCGACGTCGACGGAGTCCAGTGCGACGACCCGGGTCTCCCCGGAGCCGTACGACTTGACGACCTGACGCGCCCGCGCGGCGACGGCCGTGCTCCCTTCAGTACCCCCGTGCCTGGGGATGGTCACAGCCGTGGTCACGATTTTCTCCTAGCGATGGCGTGAAGCAGCGGGTGGCTTTGTAAGTTCAAGTTAAGAAGCCGGTACGGCACTTCACCTCCTCCGCCGGGACGAACGGCCCCTGGCCCGTATGGGGGAGATGCCCCTAGGGGTTCCTCCGCCTGTGGTCCTGGTGGGACCCTGACCCCGCACATTTAGGTGTACGAAGAAAGGAATGCCGCGGTGACGGAGCCGTACGTGAAGGGGGTCGCGACAGCGGGCCCGACCACCCCAGCCCCCCGCCGCGGACCCGTAGTGGTCGCCCTGATGCTCGGCATGGGGCTCGCCGCCATCGACGGCACGATCGTCTCCACCGCCGTCCCCCAGATCGTGGGCGACCTCGGCGGACTCTCCGTCTTCTCCTGGCTGTTCTCCGGCTATCTGCTCGCCGTGACCGTCACCCTCCCCGTGTACGGGAAGCTCAGCGACACCTTCGGCCGCAAGCCGGTCCTCATCACCGGCGTCGTCCTCTTCCTCATCGGCTCCCTGCTGTGCGCGGGCGCCTGGAACATGGCTTCGCTCATCGCCTTCCGCGTCGTCCAGGGCCTCGGCGGCGGCGCGCTCCAGGGCACCATCCAGACGATCGCCGCCGACCTCTACCCGCTCAAGGAGCGCCCCAAGATCCAGGCCAAGCTGTCCTCCGTGTGGGCCGCTTCCTCGGTGGCGGGCCCCGCCGCCGGCGGCCTCCTCGCGGGTTACGCCGACTGGCGCTGGATCTTCCTGATCAACCTGCCGGTCGGGTTCGTCGCCCTGTGGATGATCGTCCGGCACCTGCACGAACCGGAGCGGTCGGCCCCCCGCGCCCCCGGCACCCCCGGCACCCCCGGCACCCCCGGCACCCGCGTACGGATCGACTGGGCCGGAGCCCTCGCGATCTTCGCGACCGGGGCACTGCTGCTCACCGCGCTCGTCCAGGGCGGCGTCGCCTGGCCCTGGCTCTCGGCGCCCTCCCTCGGCCTCCTGGCCGGAGCGGCCGTCCTCGGCGCGGTCACGGTGTACGTCGAGCGGCGCGCCGCCGAACCGATCATCCCCGGCTGGGTCTGGCGCCGCCGCACGATATCCGCCGTCAACCTCGCCCTCGGCGCGCTCGGCCTGCTCATGGTCGCGCCGACGGTCTTCCTGCCGACGTACGCCCAGTCCGTCCTGGGCCTCGGCCCGATAGCCGCCGGGTTCGTCCTCTCGGTGATGACCCTGAGCTGGCCCATCAGCGCGGCGTTCTCGAACCGGATCTACGGCCGGATCGGCTTCCGCCTCACCGCCGTCATCGGCATCTCACTCGCCCTGCTCCTGCTGCTCGCCTTCCCGTTCCTGCCGTTCCCCGGGGAACCCTGGCAGCCGGCACTGATCATGCTGCTCCTGGGCGCGGCCCTGGGCCTCTTCCAACTGCCGCTGATCGTGGGCGTCCAGTCGACGGTCCCGTACGAGGAGAGGGGCACGACCACCGCGTCGGTGCTGTTCTGCCGGCAGGTCGGCCAGAGCGTGGGCGCGGCCGTCTTCGGCGCCGTCGCCAACGGTGTCCTCGCCGCCCGCCTCGGCGGCGGCGACCTGGACACCCTGGCCCGCGCGCTCGACGACCCCGGCTCCCTGACGGCCGGGGCGCTGGACGGCCTGCGGCACGCGGTCGACGCGGCGGTCGACTACGTCTTCATCGGCGCGGCGGGCGCGGCGGCCCTCGCCCTCGTGGTCCTGCTGACCCTGGCACCCCGCCGCTTCCCGGTCCTCAAGGAGGCGGCGGGGGCCGACCGCAGCGAAGAAGCCAACGCCTGAGGCAGGCTTTGGTGGCACTCCGAGCAGCCGTCCGCTCTCACTCCAGCCGCTGGTCAGGGCTCCGGTGGAGCAAAATCCAATTGCGTATGAGCTGGTTCACACCCATACAATCGCGCGAGCTCATGGAGACGGAGGTGGCGACAGTGAAGCTTGCTGAGGCATTGGCAGAACGTGCGGAAGCGACGCGCCGTGTGGAACAACTACGAGCGCGCGTCGTCAGCAGTGCGCGGTACCAGGAAGGGGAGACACCCGCCGAGGACGCGGCTCAGCTGTTGGCTGAGGCCGGCGAGGTGCTGGACGCTCTGGAATCGTTGATCCGGCGGATCAACCGGACCAACGCCACCGTGGAGATGAGTCCGGACGGCACCCTCACCGATGCCCTCGCACGCCGGGACGTCCTGCGGTTGCGTCACTCCGTGGTCACCGCGGCGGCGGACGCGGCGGCGGGTAACGGCGAGCGCGGATACGGCCGGCAGCTTCGGTCCGAGCTGATGATGCTCTCCGCGCTTCCGGTCGCGGAACTGCGCGGTCGGGCGGATGTACTCGCCCGGGAGATCCGCGAGGTCGATGTGCGGATCCAGCGCACGAACTGGGAGGTCGATCTGCTGGACTGAGCAGTCCAGCAGATCGCGACGATGTGGAGCAGGTAGCGGCTTCGGAGGCGTGCACACACCGAGGGCTGGCGGTTTCCAGCCCACTCCTGGCGCGTGAAGAGCAACGCTGGGGTTCGACTCCCCATCAACAGTGCAGCTCAGCACCGCGTACAGGTGAAGGTGCACATCGCACAGCACATCACCACGTGCAGATCCGAAGCGGCGAGGGCGGGTTCGGGGCTTTCCACATCACAGCATGACCACCTTGATGCTGCGGCATGCCGCAGCAGGGTGAAACGAGAGCCCTGCCCGTCGTCCGGCTTGGACGGGCAGGGCTCACACGCGTACAGACGGCGGCTGTACTACTCCGCCGAGGCGAGCCCGACGAACCCGGCCCACGCGTCACGCGAGAGCCGGAGGGCCGGACGGGACACGTCCTTGGAGTCCCGGACGTGCACGGCTCCCGCGCCGGTCGCGACCTCGACGCACTGGCCGCCCTCAGTTCCGCTGTAGCTGCTCTTGAACCAGGCGAGGGGCTCGGCGGTGTTCATAGCTCTCCCAGCAACTTCTCGATGAACGCAAGCGACTCTCGCGGACTGAGAGCCTGTGACCGGATGATCCCATAGCGCGCGGCGGCGAGAACGGTCTGCTCCGGGTCGGTCACCAACGAGCTGGTGTTCTGCGCCTCGACATACAGGAACTTCTTGCCGTCCTTGCGCGTGACGACCGTGAACGGGCCGTTCACGCCCACGTTGTCGTCGCAGTCGGTGGGCATGACCTGGAGCTCGACGTTCCGCCGCTGGCCGATCAGGAGCAGGCGCTCCAACTGCCCGCGGGGACCCCCGCCCCGTCCGCCAACTGAGCGGCAGGGAGGAAACTCGCATGGCTGATCGGAGCTTTCGCGCGGGGCGTGTCGCCCGGTTTCCCGTCTTGGAAACTGGAACCCCTTGCTGCGCACAGCAGTGCAGCGTAACGATCAGACAGGACAAGGAACTCCGGGAAGGGGAACGTGCATGAAGGTGACCAGGCTCGCCACGACGTGCGATATGTCCGACTGTCCCACCCTCTACAAGACGGACAGGGGAACGATCCTCGTACAGGGCGAGACGCCCAAGGATCACGGGCTCTCGATTCCCGATCACGAAACCCTGGTGGAGATCCCCATGGAGCTGATCCGAGAGGCGTTCGGAGACCAGCTCAGTGACTAAGACCCTCGGGGACCTCTTCGGCTCGTTCCAGCGGGAGGCGTTCCGGCTGGAGACCCTCGCCGACTACAGCCGCTCCGGCAGTGTGGACGCGTACCGGCTGTTCCTGGACGGGCAGCCCACGCCCGTCGACTACAACGCCGACTGGCTCGCCGACGTCCGGGCGCACACCTCCGCCGGGCGGAGGATGTACCGGGTGCATGTTCTGGCCCGGCCCCTCACCCCGTATCTGCGCTTCGAACTCGGATGGGGCTACGTCACGAACGCCACGGCCGGCGAGGAGTTCTACATCCTGGACGTGACCGAGCAGCCGAGCCCGCTGCCGCCGAGCATCGGGGACTTCTGGCTGTTCGACTCCACCACCGCCGCCCCCATGCGGTACGACGGCGAGGGCGGGTTCCTCGGGGCCGACGTGCTGTCCGACGACCGGTGCCCCGAGTACGTCACGTACCGGGATACGGCTCTGGCACACGCCGTTCCGTTCGCCGACTGGTGGGCGAAGCACGAGGCGTGAACCGTTCGGAGCTCGGCGCGGCACTGCGGGCACTACGTGACGCCTCTGGCAAGGAGGCGAAGGTGGTCGCCCGTGGTGCTGTCATGTCGCAGAGCAAGTTCAGCAAGATCGAGACGGGGAAGCTGAGTCCCAGCGCCGACGACGTCGAACGCATCCTTACCGCGATCGGCGTTTCCGGCCAGGTCAAGGCCGAGTACATGGACGCGGCCCGTGCCGTCGCCACCGATGCCAAGGCGTGGCGGCTGATCCAGCGCGCGGGGCTGCACAAGGCACAGCGGAAGCTCAAGGCCGTCGACGCTGACATGCGCACACTGCGACTGTTCCAGCCCGCGCTGGTGCCCGGCCTCTTCCAGACCCCGGAGTACATGCGGGCGATCCTGTCCCGCCACAAGGGCCTGACGGAGGCCACGGTGAGGGAGACCGTGAGCGCAAGGATCGAGCGGCAGGAAGTCCTCTACGACGACAGCAAGACTCTGCGCTTCGTGATCACGGAACCGGTGCTGTCGTGGCTCATCGTGCCCCCGCTGGTCATGGCGGGACAGTTGGACCGGCTCGTCTCCGTGTCGCGCATCCCTCACGTGGATCTGCGGGTGGTGCCGTTGGCCGGCCCGAAGCACGACATCCCCAATCACGCCTTCGTCATCCGGGACGACAGGGCCGTGACCGTGGAGACCGTCCACGCCGAGGTGATCGTCACGGACCCGCGGGACGTCGCTCTGTACGTCGCGAAGTTCGACGGATTCGCCGCTCATGCCCTTGATGGCGACGACATGCGTGCCCTGATCACCCGTACCCGGGACGAGCTTTTGCGGCAACGGGAAACCGGCTAGAAGCTCACCCCCTGGACGGCGACGCTCTACCCATCACAGGCTGAGCGAGGGAGCGGCGTCATGGCGGCGAAGACTGCGGTCGACACCAACAGGGACGAGTACACGACGTACGTGCCGAGCGGTCACCGCTGCGTCAGGTGCGAGCAGCCGATCACCTTGTCGGAGCCGTGCCGCCGGGCCACCCTCGGCGCGGGGTCCGGCTCGCAGACCGTCACCTACCGGCACCTGGACTGCGAGGACCTTAACGGCACAGAGCGCGGGGCCTCGCGGTGACCACCCCGAAGCCGATCAGTCCAATCGGCCCGATCAGCGACCCCGACGGGCCGTATGCGGCTTCATCCGAGGGCTGGTGGACTCGGTACGGAGGAGCTGTCGACACCCGCTCCGGGGTCGTCCGCATCCCGTCCGGTCCGGATACGGCAGCGCTGCGTACCCATCCGTACCCGTGCCGTTGCGGGGGCCAGTGATCGGCAGCGTGATCACCGAGCAGGACTGTCAGCGATGCAGGTGCCGTGTTCGCGGCGTGAACGGCCTCTACGCGTGCCCCAGGTACGAGCACGGCAATCACTGGTCGGAGGCACGTGTGCCGCACAGACTCCCGTCCCTTGCGTGCTGACGCCGATGCGTACGGAAGGGACGGGCACGCAGGACCGGTCCGGGGACCGATTCCCCACTCGTTCCGCCGAAAGGACACGCACCATGACGCGACAGCCGGAATTCTCCTTCGTCAAGACGGCCGTTTGCCGTGACGCCCGCGTGAACAACTGCCCCGAGGTCGCGACCAACGTTCCGGGAATCGTCACCTTGCGCGACAGCGACCGGCCGGACACCGTCGTCACGATGACGGCGGCGCAGTGGGCGGACCTGACGGCCGCTGTGAAGGCCGGCGAGTACGACGTGAATGCCTGAGAGCAGGCCCCGTGCCGAAGTGCCCCCGTTGTGAATCCGAGTGCTCCACCGATCCGGAGAACGAGTTGCCGTGGTGTGCCTGGTGCGGGGCGTTCTTCGGGCTCTCTGCGCCTGCCTGCCGGGGCTTGTCGTCGTGGCGCACCGCTGCCACCCGGACCCCTGTCCAGCCACGCGAACACTGAGCGGGACCCGACCGCCATCACGCCGTTCGCACGCTCTTCCTCATGGGCGCGCGGGCGGGGTTACGCGTCGTCCTGGCCCTCGTCCTTGCCGCTGCGGTCTCGCACGTACGTTCCCCGCTGCGACACCGTGTAGACGTACCCAAGCTCACGCAGGTGCCGGACCGCCCGTCATGCGGTGTCCCACGCCACGCCCCACCGCTGGATAAGCGCGGACTCCGAAGGAAGCTGCCCGCCGTGAACGTCGCGCTCTGAGTCAAGTGCCGCACGCTCACAGACACCCCGATCCCCGCCGCTTCCCGGTCCTCAAGGAGGCGGCGGGGGCCGACGACTGACCGCGCGGCGTGTACAGACGGCGGCTGTACTACTCCGCCGAGGCGAGCCCGACGAACCCGGCCCACGCGTCACGCGAGAGCCGGAGGGCCGGACGGGACACGTCCTTGGAGTCCCGGACGTGCACGGCTCCCGCGCCGGTCGCGACCTCGACGCACTGGCCGCCCTCGCCACCGCTGTAGCTGCTCTTGAACCAGGCGAGGGATTCCGTGTTGTTCATAGCTCTCCCAGCAATTTTTCGATGTACGCCAACGACTCTCGCGGGGTGAGAGCCTGTGCCCGGATGATCCCATAGCGGGCGGCGGCCAGGACGGCCTGCTTGGGATCGGTCTCCAGGGCGCTGGCACCCTGGGCTTCGGAGTAGACGAACCTCTTTCCGTCCTCACGAGTGATGACGGAAAACGGTCCGTCCACACCGGAGTTGTCCTCGCAGTCGAGCGGCATGACCTGGAGTTCGACATTCCTCCGTCGACCGACCAGGAGGAACTGTTCCAGCTGTCCGCGCAGCACCTCGCTGCCGCCGAACTTCCGCCTCAGGACCGACTCGCACATGACGAAGCTCAGCAGCGGCTCGGGGCGCCGGTCGAAGATGTCCTGCCTGGCCAGTCGGGCGGTCACGCGCTGCTCAAGCGCCTCCGCGTCGAACAGCGGACGCCTGTTGCCGAAGAGCGCCCGCATGTACTCCTCGGTCTGGAGCAGGCCGTTGCCCACCAAGGTGTCGTAAGCCAGCAGTTCCACGGCCCGCTTCTCCAACAGCGCCATCCCCTGGAAGAACGCCGGGTACTGCGCCCGCTCCAGCTGGTCCTTCCACACCATCAGCAGTCCGCCCGCGTCCAGCACCTCATCGGACCGGTCGATCGCGCGCGGCGGCGGGATCCTCCTGCCCTGCTCGCACGAGGCGATGGTCGACGCCGAGTAGCCCAGCCTCTTGCCGAACTCCTCCCGCTCCATCCCCGCCCGCACCCTCAGTGTCTTCAGGCTCTGCCCGAACGCCGCCACCACGCCCTGTCCGGACTTGTCCGCCGAATGACCGGCGTCCGCCACCTCGGCCTCAGGCCCTTCCTCCGCCACGCGCCCCGCCTCTCGTACCGGCACCGACACCCCACGTACAAGGCCTTCGCGTCGGTGCGTCACCACTGGTCACGCTACGCCACCAAGAGGAGCGTGGGAGCCATGACGAGCAACAACCTCAGCCCCACCGCCACCACCCAACTCTCCGGTGCCTCGCCTTACTTGGAGAGCAGGCTTTTCAGCATGCGGTTCACCTCGACGCCCCGGGGTGCCCGGCTGGCCCGGCGGCTCGTGGCCGTACGACTGGACGAGTGGGGTGTCCCGTACGGGACCGGGGCGCACGAGACGGTCGTGCTGGTCGCCGCCGAGCTGGCGACGAACGCGGTGCGGCACGGGCACGTGCCGGGGCGGGACTTCCGCGTCTCGCTGCGCGTCACGGAGGGGAGCGCGCCGGTCGCGCGGATCGAGGTGAGCGACACCCGGGCGGAGCGCGTACCGCCCCGGCCCGGGACGCTCCCCGGCCCCGGTCCGGAACTGACGGACGGGGGGCGGGGGTTGCTGCTCGTCGACGCGCTCGCCGACCGCTGGGGCTGGTGCCCGAGGGCCGGGGCGCCGGGGAAGACGGTGTGGGCGGAGTGCGCCCTCACCCGAGAGGCGGGCTAGAACCAACGCCGTTCAGTTAAGGGCGGGGCCGGGGCGTCAAGGGTCGGTCGTGAGCATGCTGATGCTGATGGTGGCCTTGTAGGTAGCCCGGTCGAT
>NZ_JBEOZK010000026.1:0-111922 GCF_040297565.1 Streptomyces sp. NPDC001728 | reverse complement strand
CAGCGTCCGGTATCCCCGGCCCCGTTCGAGCGCCCCGACGGCCATCAGCAACGGCCGCTCGACGGCGCCGAGTTCGGCACGGGCCTTGCCGTCGTTCTTCACGATCCGAGGGACCAGCGTCGGGTTGACGTTGTTGCGGACGACGTCCGCCGTGATGACGACCCGGGCCACGTCCTTGCGGGACGGGACCTCGTACATCACCGACTGGAGGACCTCCTCCATGATGGCGCGCAGGCCGCGCGCGCCGGTGCCGCGCAGGATCGCCTGGTCGGCGATGGCCTCCAGGGCCGGGCGGTCGAAGTCCAGCTCCACACCGTCGAGTTCGAAGAGGCGCTGGTACTGCTTCACCAGCGCGTTGCGCGGCTCGACCAGGATCTGGAGGAGCGCCTCGCGGTCCAGGTTGTGCACGGAGGTCAGCACGGGGAGACGGCCGATGAACTCCGGGATCATCCCGAACTTCACCAGGTCCTCCGGCATGACCTCCTGGAACTGGTCGCTCGCCTCGATCTCGCGCTTGGAGCGGATGGTCGCCCCGAAGCCGATGCCCTTGGCGCCCGCCCGCGACTCGATGATCTTCTCCAGGCCGGCGAAAGCGCCGCCCACGATGAAGAGCACGTTCGTCGTGTCGATCTGGATGAACTCCTGGTGCGGGTGCTTCCGTCCGCCCTGCGGCGGGACGGAGGCGGTGGTGCCCTCCAGGATCTTCAGCAGGGCCTGCTGCACGCCCTCGCCCGAGACATCGCGCGTGATCGACGGGTTTTCGCTCTTACGGGCGACCTTGTCGATCTCGTCGATGTAGATGATCCCGGTCTCGGCCTTCTTGACGTCGTAGTCGGCGGCCTGGATCAGCTTGAGCAGGATGTTCTCGACGTCCTCGCCGACATAGCCGGCCTCCGTCAGCGCCGTCGCGTCGGCGATGGCGAACGGGACGTTGAGCATGCGGGCCAGGGTCTGCGCGAGCAGCGTCTTCCCGGAGCCCGTGGGGCCGAGCAGCAGAATGTTGGACTTGGCCAGTTCGATGGCGTCGTCCCGGCCCTGCGCGCCGCCGTTCTCGCCGGCCTGAACGCGCTTGTAGTGGTTGTACACCGCGACCGAGAGGGCCTTCTTCGCGGGCTCCTGCCCGACGACGTACCCCTCGAGGAACTCGTAGATCTCGCGGGGCTTGGGGAGTTCCTCCCAGCGCACCTCGCTCGTCTCCGCGAGTTCTTCCTCGATGATCTCGTTGCAGAGGTCGATGCACTCGTCGCAGATGTACACACCGGGTCCCGCGATGAGCTTCTTCACCTGCTTCTGGCTCTTTCCGCAGAACGAGCACTTGAGCAGGTCGCCGCCATCACCGATGCGTGCCACGAGGTGCTTCCCCTTCGCCTGGGAGCGCTTGGTTCAGCGACTCCTGGTCCCTCATATTCGACGGTACCTTGCCGGGCCCCTCGTTCGGGCCCCCCTTGGCACGGTTCACATGGTCGTGATTCGGCCACGCGGGCCGTGCCAGGGGAAGGTCGGGCGTCAGCGCTCGGCGGAGGCCGTGCTCTTACGGGTGGAGACGATCTGGTCGACGAGACCGTACGCGAGGGCGTCCTCGGCCGTCAGGATCTTGTCGCGCTCGATGTCGTCGCGGATCTTCTCGATCGGCGTCGAGGAGTGCTTGGCCAGCATCTCCTCCAGCTGGCTGCGCATCCGCAGGATCTCGCGGGCCGCGATCTCCAGGTCGGAGAGCTGCTCACGGCCGGTGCCGCCCGACGGCTGGTGGATCAGCACGCGGGCGTTCGGCAGGGCCATCCGCTTGCCGGGGGTGCCGGCGGCGAGCAGCACGGCCGCGGCGGAGGCCGCCTGGCCCATGCAGACCGTCTGGATGTCCGGCTTCACGAACTGCATCGTGTCGTAGATCGCCGTCAGCGCGGTGAAGGAGCCACCGGGGCTGTTGATGTAGATCGAGATGTCGCGGTCCGGGTCCATCGACTCCAGGCACAGCAGCTGCGCCATGACGTCGTTGGCGGAGGCGTCGTCGATCTGCACGCCGAGGAAGATCACGCGCTCCTCGAACAGCTTCGCGTACGGGTCGTACTCGCGCACGCCCTGCGAGGTGCGCTCCACGAAGCGCGGCACGACGTAGCGGTTGTCCATCGGCGCGCCGGTGTAGAGGCCGCTCGCGGAGAGGTTGTTCTGCATCTGGGTGTTCACCGTCCTGGTGGCGTTCGGCGGGGGCTGGGGCTCTTCAGCGGCCGGGCTCAGGCGCCCGTGCCGCCGCCGCCGGGAACGCCCGCGGCGTGGGTGATGATGTCGTCGATGAGGCCGTACTCCTTGGCCTCGTCCGCGGTGAACCAGCGGTCACGGTCACCGTCGCGGATGATCGCCTCGACGGTCTGGCCGGAGTGGTGCGCGGTGATCTCGGCCATGCGCCTCTTGGTGCGCAGCAGGTACTCGGCCTGGATCTTGATGTCGGAGGCCGTACCGCCGATGCCGGCGGAGCCCTGGTGCATCAGGATGTCGGTGTTCGGCAGCGCGAAGCGCTTTCCGGGGGTACCGCCGGTGAGCAGGAACTGGCCCATCGAGGCCGCCATGCCCATACCGATGGTGACGACGTCGTTCGGGATGTACTGCATGGTGTCGTAGACGGCCATGCCGGCCGTCACGGAGCCACCGGGGCTGTTGATGTAGAGGAAGATGTCCTTCTCCGGGTCGGCGGCCAGGAGGAGCATCTGAGCGGTGATCTTGTTGGCGATGTCGTCGTCGACCTGCTGGCCGAGGAAGATGATGCGCTCGCCGAGCAGCCGGTTGTAGACATGGTCGCCGAGGCCGCCACCGATGGACGGCTCACCCGCGGCGTAAGGCTTCAGATTCGTCACGTATCCACCTGCTCGTCTCCGACGGCCAGGGCCGTCTCAGCGTCTCGTTCAGAGGGCACTGCCCTCGTATTCATGGACCCTAACGCGCAGGTAGGACAACGCCATCCCGGTTCCCGAACTGTTCGCTGGGAGCGCAAGGTAGTTGGGGCTGTGCAACAGGGTCCGGCTACGTCCACGGGCCCGTACGCACAGGAGTGCGTACGGGCCCGTGGAGCGGGTTCAGCGCGGGGCGCGAGCCTCGCGGTGAGCCTTACTTGTCCTCGGAGACCTCGGCCTCGCCGGTGACGGCCTCGACGGCCTCGGCGGCGGCCTCGACCTCGTCCTCGTCGTCCGAGAGGTCGACGACCTCGCCGTTGGCGTCGACGACCTTGGCGGCCTCGACGACGACCGCGAGGGCCTTGCCGCGGGCGACCTCGCCGACGAGCATCGGCACCTGGCCGCCCTCGGCCACGGCCTGGGCGAACTGGTCCGGGCTCATGCCGGAGGAGGCGGCACGGCGGAACAGGTGCTCGGTGAGCTCCTCGCGGGAGACCTCGAGCTTCTCCTTGTTGACGAGCTCATCGAGGATGAACTGCGTCTTGATGCCCTTCTCGGCCTGCTCCTTGGTCTCGGCCAGGAACTCTTCCTCGGTCTTGCCCTGGATCTCCAGGTACTTCGCGAGGTCGAGGCCCATCTGGCCGAGCTGGTGGTGCTCCAGGTTGTGCTTGCGGGTGTTGATCTCGTCCTCGAGGAGCTTCTCGGGCATCGGGACCTCGACCAGCTTGAGGAGCTCGTCGAGGACGCGCTCCTGGGCCTGGGTGGCCTGGTCGAACTGCTTCATGTTCTCGAGGCGCTTGCGGCTGTCGGCCTTGAGCTCGTCGAGGGTGTCGAACTCCGACGCCATCTGCGCGAACTCGTCGTCCAGCTCGGGGAGCTCACGGGCGGCGACGGTGGTGACCTTGACGGTGACCTCCGCGTCCTTGCCCTCGGCGGAGCCGCCCTTCAGCTGCGAGGTGAAGGTGGCCTCGCCACCGGCCTCCAGGCCCTTGACGGCCTCGTCGATGCCGTCGAGCAGCTCGCCCGAACCGATGGTGTACGAGACACCGTCGGCGACACCGTCCGGGAGGACCTCGCCGTCGACCTTGGCCTGCAGGTCGATGGTGACGACGTCGCCGTCCTGGGCGGCACGCTCGACCGGGGAGGTCGAGGCGAAGCGCTCACGGAGCTGCTCCACGGACTTCTCGACGTCCTCGTCGGTGACCTCGACCGCGTCGACGGTGACCTCGATGCCGGAGTAGTCCGGGATCTCGATCGTCGGGCGGATGTCGACCTCGGCGGTGAAGGCCAGCAGTTCGCCGTCCTTCAGCTCGGTGATGTCGACCTCGGGCTGGCCGAGCGGGTTGACCTCGGCCTCGTTGACGGCCTCGGTGTAGAACTTCGGGAGCGCGTCGTTGACGGCCTCTTCCAGCACGGCGCCGCGGCCGAACCGCTGGTCGATCACGCGAGCCGGGATCTTGCCCTTACGGAAGCCCTTGACCGTGACCTGCTGGTTGATCTTCTTGTACGCCGCGTCGAGGCTGTCCTTGAGCTCCTCGAAGGGCACCTCGACAGTGAGCCGAACCCGAGTCGGGTTCAGGGTCTCCACGGCGCTCTTCACGGTTCGGTCTCCTTGTGGCTGATTCCTGGAAACCGCCGTCGCCGCGTGAAGCGGGTCCGGCGGGCTGGCCCGGTCAGAACGACACACGGGCACGCAGCTTGCATAGTAACCGCAAGCGGGATGACGCCCACAACGTGATCAAGAGTGCGCGAGGTGGGCGTGTGATCGTCATGGTCGGGGTGGCGGGATTTGAACCCACGGCCTTCCGCTCCCAAAGCGGACGCGCTACCAAGCTGCGCCACACCCCGTCGGTGCGACACGTAGGGTACATGGACGGAGACTGTGCGGCGCCCCCACTTTTTACGGGTGTGCGCGAAGGGCCCCCGAACCGCTAACATGCTCCTCGTGCCGCGGTCCTCGTGACCTGCGGCGCGGTGCTGTGCGGGTGTAGCTCAATGGTAGAGCACTAGTCTTCCAAACTAGCTACGCGGGTTCGATTCCCGTCACCCGCTCCAAGAGCCTCGGGGCCGGTCAGGAGAAGTCTTCTCCTGACCGGCCCCGAGGCGTTTCCGGGCCGTGCGAGATGCCGGGTCCGGTGGGCGCGTGCAGACTGGCCTCAGGATCGGAGGCAGCCATGAAGGACCTGAAGTTCGAGCAGAAGCGCTCCCTGTCCCGCGGTGAGGCCGCGGACCGGCTGACGGCACTCGCCGCCGCCCTGAGGAAGGGCGGGGAGGTCGAGCTCGACCTCGGCTCGGGAACGATGAGCCTGTGGATCCCCGACGAACTCCGCTCCGAGGTGGAGTTCGAGGTGGGCGAGGGAGAGGTCGAGGTCGAACTCGAACTCACCTGGCCGACGGGCCGTTCGCGCAAGGACGCAGCGGCCGGGGCGGCGGTGGAGAAGGAGAAGAAGAAAGAGAAGAAGGAGAAGAAGCCCGCCGCGCCCGCCCCGGAGGAGAAGGCGAAGGTGCAGCAGGCCTTTCCTCCGAAGAAGGCGAAGCCGACCGCCCCTTCGAGGAAGAAGAGGCAGCAGAAGCGGAAGAAGAAGGGGAAGAGGAGGTAGCCGTGGCTGCCCGCCCCCGCGTCAGAACTTGATGGACGCCACCGTCTGCGTTATCGAGTCCAGGAAGCGCTGGATGTCGTCGGCCATGCCGGTGGACGCGAGGAAGAAGCCGAAGAGCACGGCGACCACGGCCGGGCCGGCCTTGAGGTTCCCTCCGCGGATCAGCACCACCAGGATGATTGCCAACAGCAACACCACAGACAGTGAAATGGCCACAACTGATCACACCCTCGGTCGGTCCCGCCTTGCCCACCAGGGAGCCCGTGTCCCGGAACACCCCCCGCTGCCTCCATCGTGCCACCAACCCCCCTGCCCCCGCTGCCTGGTGACGAATCGTCGTGGAGACGATCACGTCACACCTGACGCGCCGGTCAGGCCGGGCGGGAGAGCAGAAGCAGCGCGCGGTCGTCGTTGACGTCCTTGGCGACGGCCTCGATCAGATGCCAGGCGACGCCCTCGAAGCCCTCGGCGACGCAGCGGTCCGCCTCGCCGGTGAGCCGGTCGATGCCCTCGGCGATGTCCCGGTCGGCGGCCTCGACCAGGCCGTCGGTGAAGAGCATGAGGACGTCGCCGGTGCGCAGCGTGCCCTTGACGGGGTGGAACTCGGCGAGGTCGTAGACGCCGAGGAGGGGGCCGTCGGCGGCCTTCTCCTCCCAGCGCCCGCTGCCCGCGTGGAGCTGGAGGGCGGGGAGGTGACCGGCCGAGAAGAGTTCGTAGTCGCCGGACTCCAGGTCGAGGACCAGATGGATGGAGGTGGCGAAGCCCTCGTCCCAGTCCTGGCGGAGCAGATAGCCGTTGGCGGCGGGGAGGAAGGCGTGCGGCGGCAGGGAGCCGAGGAGGCCGCCGAAGGCGCCGGAGAGCAGCAGGGAGCGGGAGGCCGCGTCCATGCCCTTGCCGGACACGTCGGTGAGGACGACTTCCAGGGTGCGGCCGCCGTGGGTGCGGGCGGCGACGACGAAGTCGCCGGAGAAGGACTGGCCGCCGGCCGGGCGCAGCGCCATCTCGCGGTGCCAGCCCTTGGGGAGCCTGGGCAGCGCGCTCTGGACGCGGATGCGCTCGCGGAGGTCGAAGAGCATGGTGCCGCCGCGCCGCCAGGGCACGCCGACGCGGGCCCGGAACTGGGCGATGAGCAGTCCGAAGAGGCCGCAGGCGGCGACGACGAGGACGGTGCCCGGGGTGACCCGGGCCGGACCCTGGGTGTACGGGCCGAGGACGACGGACTCGACGATCAGGGCGCCGGCGGCGGCGGCGTACAGACCGAGGAGGCTCGCGGGGCGCAGCAGCAGTCCGCCGGCCACGATGGGCAGGGTCAGGGCGGCGGGTGCGCACCAGATGGGGTCGAGGACGGTGCCGAAGGCGATGGCCGGGATCATCAGGAGGAGTCCGGCGAAGGCGAGCCGGTCGGAGCCGTCGCCGCGGAAGTAGTCGACGCCGGACCTGCGCAGCGCGATGCGGGCCCGGCGGGCGCGTCTGCGCATGCGGGCCGCGTACGTGTTCACTCCTGCGCGGTGTCCCATTGGCCTGGACCCTATCCATCCCGCCGGACATCGTGCAGGGGTACCCCGGTGACAATGTGCGTGAAATCGGGTCGCCCTGGGCGGGCGCCGCTGATATCGATGGCATATGACGACTGAACTGCGGGTTCTCGACCCGAACGACTGGGACCGCTGGTTCGAGGTGCTGGACCTCGCGTTCGGCGGCCTTCACGAGCCTGCGGAGTCGCGCGCGCTGTGGCGGGACCTCACGGAGTACGAGCGGTCGCTCGGCGCCTGGGACGGGGACCTGTGCGTGGGGACGGCGGGTGCGTTCTCGTTCAGGCTGACGGTGCCGGGCGGAGGTCTCGTGCCGGCGGCCGGGGTGACGATGGTGAGCGTGGCCGGTACGCACCGGCGGCGCGGGATCCTCACCTCGATGATGCGTCGGCAGCTGGACGACGTACGGGCGGCGGGTGAGCCGCTGGCGGTGCTCACGGCCTCCGAGCCGGTGATCTACGGGCGGTTCGGCTACGGCGCCGCGTCCTGGGCCGAGCACGCGGCGATCGACACGCACCGGGTGCGGCTCTCGGTGCCGGAGGGCACGGACGGGGTGACGCTACGGCAGGCGGATCTGACGGAGTCCTCGGCGGTCTGCGAGGAGGTGTACGCCAGGCTGGTGCCGCTGCGGCCGGGCATGGTGGCCCGGGGGCCCGGCTGGGAGCGGTTGCCGCTGATCGATCCGGAGTCGGAGCGCGAGGGTTCCTCGCCCCGGCTGTGCGTGCTCGCGGAGCGGGCCGGGGAGGTCGTGGGCTTCGCGCACTACGCGATCAAGCCGAACTGGTCGTACGCGGGGGCGGACGGTTCGGTGGGGGTGCAGCAGCTGCTCGCGCTCGACCCGGCGGCGGAGGCGGCGCTGTGGCGGTTCCTGTGCTCGGTGGACCTGACGTCGACGGTACGGATCCACAGCAGCCCGGTGGACGGTGCGTGGCGGCAGCTGGTGTCGGACGTGCGGCGGTGCCAGCCGACGGCGCGGGAGGTGCTGTTCGTCCGGCTCGTGGAGGTGGGCGCGGCACTGGAGGCGCGGACGTACCAGGCACCGGTGGATGTGGTGTTCGAGGTGGAGGACGCGTTCTGCCCCTGGAACGAGGGGCGTTGGCGGCTGACCGGGGACGCGAAGGGGGCAAGCTGCGTACGGACGGGGGACGTGGCCGATCTCGCGCTGTCCGTAAGGGAGTTGGGTGCGGCCTATCTGGGTGGGACCTCGTTGGTGTCGCTGGCCTCGGCCGGGCGGGTGCGGGAGCTGCGGGAGGGGGCGCTGCTCGAGGCGTCCGTCGCCTTCGGGTCGCCCGTCGCGCCGTGGCTGCCGCACAGCTTCTAGCGGCAGGAGGGCGCGGTCAGCGGGTCTGGCAGTCCGGGCACCAGAAGAGGTTCCGGGCCGCCAGGTCCGCCGTGCGGATGCCGGCGCCGCAGAGGTGGCATGGCTGGTTCGCCCGGCGGTAGACGTAGACCTCGCCGCCGTGGTCGTCGACGCGCGGCGGGCGGCCCATGGCCTCGGGGGTGTGCTCGGGGCGGACCGTGTCGATGCGGTTGAGGCGGACGCCCTCGCGCATGAGCATCGCGAGGTCGGTCCAGATCGCGTCCCACTCCCCCGCCGTGAGGTCCTTGCCCGCTCGGTAGGGGTCGATGCCGTGCCGGAAGAGGACTTCGGCGCGGTAGACGTTGCCGACGCCGGCGATGACCTTCTGGTCCATGAGCAGGGCGGCGACGGTGCTGCGGGACTTCGAGATCCGCTGCCAGGCCCGGTCGGGGTCGTCGCCGGTGCGCAGCGGGTCGGGGCCGAGCCGGTCGTGTATCGCCCGCTTCTCGGCGTCCGTGATGAGCGCGCAGGTCGTCGGGCCGCGCAGGTCGACGTACGACTCCGGGTTCGCGAGGCGCAGCCGGACGGTGTCGGTGGGCGGCGGGGCGGGGACGTCGCCGAAGTTCACCTTGCCGAAGAGGCCGAGGTGGATGTGGATCCATTCCTCGCCGGGGAAGCCGAGGAAGAGGTGCTTGCCGTGGGCCTCGGTGGCCTCCAGGACGGCGCCGTCGAGCAGGGCGGCCGAGTCGGCGAACTTGCCCTGGGGGCTGGAGACGCGCACGGACCGGCCGCCGAACCGTTCCCGGTGGTCGGCGGCCAGTCGGTGGATGGTGTGCCCTTCGGGCATCAGGCGGTGGGCTCCTGCGGGTGGTGGGCCGGGATCGGGGGGAGCTCGCCGGTGTTCTCGTACGCGGTGAGCATGTCGATCCGGCGGGTGTGACGCTCGTCACCGGAGTACGGGGTGTTCAGGAAGATCTCGACGAACTTGGTCGCCTCTTCCCGGGTGTGCATCCGGCCGCCGACGGAGATCACGTTGGCGTTGTTGTGCTCGCGGCCGAGGGCGGCGGTCTGCTCGCTCCAGGCGAGGGCGGCGCGCACCCCCTTCACCTTGTTCGCGGCGATCTGCTCGCCGTTCCCGGAGCCGCCGATGACGATGCCCAGGGCGTCCTGGTCAGCGGCCGTCTTCTCGGCGGCACGCAGGCAGAACGGCGGGTAGTCGTCCAGGGCGTCGTAGATGTGGGGACCGCAGTCGACGGGCTCGTGGCCGTGTGCCGTGAGCCACTCGACGAGGTGGTTCTTTAGTTCAAAGCCGGCGTGGTCGGAACCGATATAGACGCGCATGATGCCGAGTGTGGCACGTCAGGGCCCGGGTAGCAGGCATCGGGGTCGGGACCTTCACCGACCTGGTACGGACCTTCGACTCTCGCGATGTCGCCCGTACAACGATCCGGAATGGGGGCTTCCGATCATCCCCGCCCACGGGGTTCAATGCTCGGGCTCGCGACCCGAGCGCCCCCCACACACGAGGAAGCGTCGATGAACACGCAACCGACCCTGACGAAGGACAGCGACGGCACCGGCACGCCCGACGCCCCGCAGTCCGCCGACGGCCTCAAGGCCGGACTCAAGAACCGCCACCTGTCGATGATCGCGATCGGCGGCGTCATCGGCGCCGGCCTGTTCGTCGGCTCCGGCTCCGGCATCGCCGCGGCCGGCCCCGCGATCCTCCTGTCGTACGCACTCGTCGGCGCCATGGTCGTCTTCGTGATGCGGATGCTGGGCGAGATGGCCGCCGCGCGGCCCTCCTCCGGCTCCTTCTCCGCCTACGCCGACCGCGCGCTCGGCCGCTGGGCCGGCTTCAGCATCGGCTGGCTCTACTGGTTCTTCTGGGTCGTCGTCCTCGCCGTCGAGGCGACCGCCGGCGCCAAGATCCTGGAGAGCTGGGTCCCGGCCGTCCCGCAGTGGGGCTGGGCGCTCATCGTGATGGTGGTGCTCACCGCGACCAACCTCGGCTCGGTCGCCTCGTACGGCGAGTTCGAGTTCTGGTTCGCCGGCATCAAGGTCGTCGCCATCGGCGCCTTCGTCGTCATCGGACTGCTCGCCGTCTTCGGCGTGCTCCCCGGCTCGGACAACCCGGGCGCCGGCTTCGCGCACCTCACCGACAGCGGGGGCTTCTTCCCGATGGGTGCGGGCGCGGTCCTCACCGGTGTGCTGATGGTCGTCTTCTCCTTCATGGGCAGCGAGATCGTCACCCTGGCGGCCGGCGAGTCCGAGAACCCGCAGAAGGCCGTCAGCAAGGCCACCAACAGCGTGATCTGGCGCATCGGCGTCTTCTACCTGGGCTCGATCTTCGTCGTCCTGACGCTGCTGCCGTGGAACGACAAGTCGATCGTCGAGAAGGGCTCGTACGTCGCCGCCCTCGACTCCATCGGCATCGCGCACGCCGGCCAGATCATGAACGTGATCGTCCTGACCGCCGTGCTCTCCTGCCTGAACTCGGGCCTCTACACCGCCTCCCGCATGGCCTTCTCGCTCGGCCGGCGCGGGGACGCGCCGAAGGCCTTCGCCAAGGTCAACAAGCGGGGCGTGCCGACGGCGGCGATCCTCGGCTCGGTCGTCTTCGGCTTCGTCGCGGTCTTCTTCAACTACAAGTGGCCCGACACCGTCTTCGCCTTCCTGCTGAACTCCTCCGGCGCGGTGGCGCTCTTCGTCTGGCTGGTCATCTGTGTGACCCAGCTGAAGATGCGCGGCATCATCCTGCGCGAGACGCCGGAGAAGCTGGTCGTGAAGATGTGGCTCTTCCCGTACCTGACCTGGGCGACCATCGTCATGATCGTCGGCGTCCTCGGCTACATGGTCTACGACGGCGGCAGCAACCGCGACCAGGTGGTCCTGTCCCTGCTCGTCGCCGCGCTCGTCATCGCGATCTCGCTGGTCCGCCAGCGCCTCGGCCGTACCGACCGGCCCGCGGAGGCCGTGGAGGCCGCGGAGGCCGCGGAGGTCTCCGAGCGCCGGTGATCCGGTAGCCCGCACACGAGGAGGGCCCGTCGTTCCCCGGGGAACGACGGGCCCTCCTCGTGTGCGCGGTGGGGCGCTCAGCCCTTGCGGCCGGCGAGCTTCCAGGCGGTGGGGAGGGCGCCCATGGCGAGGGCCGCCTTGAGGGCGTCGCCGATGAGGAAGGGCGTCAGGCCCGCGGCGACGGCCTGGCCGAAGGTCATGCCGGTGGCGAGCGCCAGGTAGGGCACGCCGACGGCGTAGATGATCGCGGAGCCGAGGGCCATGGTGCCGGCGGTGCGCAGGACCGAGCGGTCGGCGCCGCGGCGGGCGAGGGAGCCGACGACGGTCGCGGCGAGGAGCATGCCGAGGACGTAGCCGAAGGACGGCATGCCGTAGCCGGAGGAGGCCTCGGCGAACCACGGCACGCCCGCCATGCCCGCCACCGCGTACAGCGCGAGGGCGAGGAAGCCGCGGCGGGCGCCGAGCGCGGTGCCGACGAGCAGAGCGGCGAAGGTCTGGCCGGAGACCGGGACCGGCGAGCCGGGGACCGGGACGGAGAGCTGCGCGGCGAGGCCGGTGAGGGCGGCGCCGCCGACGACCAGGGCGATGTCCCGGGCGCGGCTCGACGGGATGAGGTCGGCGAGGACGGTGCCCGCACGGAGGGTACGGGCGGGGGCGGCGGCGGTGCTCATCGGTACTCCGCGGGGGTGAGGGTGGGTGGGACAGGTTGACGGTATGCCAGGAGTGAACGCCCGATCACCGTCAGCGGCCCACAAAGCGCGGGGCGAGCGCTTCGTGGAGATCGAACAAAGGCCGTCGAACACACCTCGCGCCACGTGACGCTTGTCACTGGGAACTCCTCCGTGGAGGTCCCTTTTGCGCCAGGGGGCGTTCACTGGAGAGACTGTGGAGTCTCCATAAACCGCCAGAGAGCACGAGCCCCCACATGCACGACCCTCTCACTCCCGAACAGGAGCCCCTCTCCCACGGTCTGAAGCAGCGTCATCTGACGATGCTGGGGCTCGGCGGTGTGATCGGCGCCGGGCTCTTCGTCGGTTCGGGGGTGGGCATCGCGGTCGCCGGACCCGGCATCGTGGTCTCGTATCTGATCGCCGGCGCGCTCGCGATGCTGGTGATGCGGATGCTCGGCGAGATGTCGGCGGCGATGCCGGCCTCGGGGGCGTTCTCGGTGCACGCCGAGCGGGCGCTCGGCCGCTGGGCCGGCTTCTCGGTGGGCTGGCTGTACTGGTTCCTGCTGGTCGTGGTCCTCGCCGTGGAGGCGACGGGTGCGGCGCGGATCGCGCACGGCTGGGCGCCGGGGGTGCCGCAGTGGGGCTGGGTGCTGGTCTTCATGGTGGTGTTCACCCTCGCCAACCTGGCGGCGGTGAAGAACTTCGGCGAGTTCGAGTTCTGGTTCGCCGCGCTCAAGGTCGGCGCGATCGTGCTGTTCCTGATCCTGGGCGTGCTCGCGATCGTGGGCTGGCTGCCCGATACGGACCCGGTGGGGCTCACGAACCTGACCGGGCAGGGCGGGTTCCTGCCGAACGGCTGGTCGGGCGTGGTCTCGGGCGTCCTCGTGGTCGTCTTCGCCTTCGGCGGTCTGGAGGTCGTCACGATCGCGGCGGCCGAGTCCGACGACCCGGCGCGGAACGTGGCGCGGGCGGTGCGCAGCGCGGTCTGGCGAATCCTGCTCTTCTACGTGGGATCGATGCTGGTGATCGTGACGCTGCTGCCGTGGACCTCGATGGAGCCGGGCGAGTCGCCGTACGTGGCGGTCCTGGACGCGATCGGGGTGCCGGCGGCCGGCCAGATCATGAACGTGGTGGTGTTCGTGGCGCTGCTCTCGGCGCTCAACGCCAACCTGTACGGGTCCTCCCGGATGGTGTTCTCGCTCGCGGAGCGCGGGGAGGCGCCGAGGGGGCTGCTCAAGGTGTCGGGCGACCGGGTGGCGGGCGGCGGGGTGCCGCGCCGGGCGGTGCTCGCCTCGGTGGCCTTCGGCTTCGTCTCCGTCCTGCTCAATCTGAAGTGGCCGGATTCCGTCTTCCTCTACATGCTCAACGCGGTCGGCGCGGTGCTGCTGTTCGTCTGGGCGCTGATCGCGGTCTCGCAGCTGCGGCTGCGGCGCCGGATCGAGCGGGAGGCGCCCGAGACGCTGACGCTGAGGATGTGGGGTTTCCCGTGGCTGACCTGGGTGGCGCTGGCCGCGATGGGGGTGGTGCTGGTGCTGATGCTGCTCGACGACACGGCCAGGCCGCAGGTGCTGTGGTCGAGCGCGGCGACCGGGGCGGTGCTGCTGGTGGCGTGGGTGCGGGAACTGCGCACGAACCGGAACTGAATCTTCACCTTGTGTGAGGCCGGTGCCCGTATAGCGGACTCCTGTTCCCTGTGAGCGGTGCGCGCGCTCAGACTGTGGGCTCTCCCCGTCTCAGCTAGTGAACAGGGCTCGCCCATGTCTCGGACCACCGCGCCCGCGCCGGCCGACCGGAAGGACGGCGCGACCGCAGCTGCCCAGGGCCTCACCCACGGCCTCAAGCAGCGCCATCTCTCGATGATCGCCCTCGGCGGCGTCATCGGCGCCGGGCTCTTCGTCGGCTCCGGCGCCGGCATCGCCGCCGCCGGCCCCTCGATCGTGATCGCCTACGCGATCTCGGGCGTACTCGTCATGCTCGTGATGCGCATGCTCGGCGAGATGTCCGCGGCGAACCCGGCCTCCGGCTCCTTCTCCGTCCACGCCGAGCGGGCCCTCGGCCCGTGGGCGGGCTTCACCGCCGGGTGGGCGTTCTGGTTCCTGCTCTGCGTCGCCGTCGGCCTGGAGGGCATCGGCGCGGCGAAGATCATGACCGGCTGGTTCCCGGGCAGCCCCGAGTGGGCCTGGGTCGCGCTCTTCATGCTGGTCTTCTGCGTCACCAACCTGGCGGCGGTGAAGAACTTCGGCGAGTTCGAGTTCTGGTTCGCCGCGCTCAAGGTCGGCGCGATCGTCCTCTTCCTCGGCATCGGCGTGCTCGCGATCGTCGGCGTCCTGCCCGGCACGGACGCCCCCGGCACCGCGAACCTCACCGGCGAGGGCGGGTTCTTCCCGCACGGCTCGGAGGGCCTGATCGTGGGCCTGCTCGCCTCGGTCTTCGCGTACGGCGGCCTGGAGACGGTCACCATCGCGGCGGCCGAGTCGGAGCACCCGGTGCAGGGCGTCGCCAAGGCCGTCCGTACGGCGATGTGGCGGATCGCGCTCTTCTACATCGGCTCGATGGCGGTCATCGTCACCCTGGTCCCGTGGGGCGACGAGGCGGTCGTCGAGAAGGGCCCGTACGTCGCGACCCTCGACCACCTGGGCATCCCGGCGGCCGGCCAGATCATGAACGTGGTCGTGCTGGTCGCCCTGCTCTCCGCGATGAACGCCAACATCTACGGCGCCTCCCGGATGGCCGGTTCGCTGGTCTCGCGCGGCCAGGGCCCCAAGGCGCTCGGACGCACCTACGGCGGGGTCCCCCGCCCCGCGGTGCTGGTCTCCTCCGTCTTCGGCTTCCTGTGCGTGCTGCTGAGCTACTGGCGTCCGGACGACATCTTCGTCTGGCTGCTCAACACGATCGGCGCGATCATCCTGGTCGTCTGGTTCTTCATCGCCGCCTCCCAGCTGGTGCTGCGCCGCCGCACCGAGCGCGAGGAGCCCGAGAAGCTGGTCGTGCGGATGTGGGGCTTCCCGGTGCTGACCTGGGTGGCGCTGGCCGGCATGGCGACGATCTTCTTCCTGATGGCCCGCGAGGAGGGCACCCGGGTGCAGCTGTACTGGACGGGCGGGCTGACGCTGCTGCTCGCGATCGTCGGCTACGCACGCCAGCGGGCGGCGGCCGGCCGGGCCGCCTGAGCCCTCCCCCGTACGAGAGCGCCGTACGAGAGCCCCCGGACCGACACACGGTCCGGGGGCTTCGTCATGCCCCGGGTCTCGCCGCGCCCGGCGCGGGACCCAGGACGAAGGGCTGATCAACTTCTCCGCCACCTGCTGCTAGCCTGCATTTGCATATAGGTTGCAATAAGCAGGAGCAGTCGAAGGGGCCTGGCATGGCGATCTACACACTTCCGGAGCTGCCGTACGACTACGCGGCGCTGGAACCGGTGATCGATCCGCAGATCATCGAGCTGCACCACGACAAGCACCACGCCGCGTACGTCAAGGGCGCGAACGACACCCTGGAGCAGCTGGAGGAGGCCCGCGACAAGGACCAGTGGGGCGCGGTCAACGGCCTGGAGAAGAACCTGGCCTTCCACCTCTCCGGCCACATCCTCCACTCCATCTACTGGAACAACATGGACAGCCCGAAGAACGGCGGGGGCGGCGAGCCGCTGGCCGCCGACGGCGTCGGTGACCTCGCGGACGCGATCACCGAGTCCTTCGGCTCCTTCGCCAAGTTCAGGGCCCAGCTCACCAAGGCCTCCGCGACCACCCAGGGCTCCGGCTGGGGCGTCCTCGCCTACGAGCCGGTCAGCGGCCGGCTCATCGTCGAGCAGGTCTACGACCACCAGGGCAACGTCGGCCAGGGCTCGGTCCCGATCCTGGTCTTCGACGCCTGGGAGCACGCCTTCTACCTGCAGTACAAGAACCAGAAGGCCGACTTCATCGAAGCCATGTGGCAGCTCGTCAACTGGCAGGACGTGAGCCGCCGCTACCAGGCCGCCAAGGCCTCCGTACCGCTGATCTCCTTCTGAACTCCGACTCCTGCTCGTGATCGTCTTCTCACCGTTCACCGGGCAGGCGGATGAAAGGAGAACCCCCGTGAGGACATGACTCACGGGGGTTCTTCCGGCTGCGCGACCGGGACTACTCGAAGCTGGGAGCCGCCGTCCGGGTGCGCTTGATCTCGTAGAAGCCCGGCGTCGACGCCACGAGCAGGGTGCCGTCCCACAGCCGGGCCGCCGCCTCGCCGCGCGGGGTGGGGGTGACCACCGGGCCGAAGAAGGCGACCTCGTCGCCGTCCGGGCCCGGCACCGCGACGACGGGGGTGCCGACGTCCTGGCCGACCTTGTCGATGCCCTCCTTGTGGGAGGCGCGCAGCTCGGCGTCATAGGTGTCCCTGTCGGCGTACTCGACCAGGTCCTCGGGCAGGCCGACATCCTTCAGGGCGCCGGCGATGGCCTCGCGGGTGGGGCCCTCGCCGTTGTTGTGGAAACGGCTGCCGAGCGCCGTGTAGAGCTTGCCGACGACCTCGTCGCCGTGCAGCTGCTGGGCGGCGACGACGACCCGGACGGGGCCCCAGGCCTGGGTCTCCAGCATCTCGCGGTACTCGGGCGGCACCTCGTCGAGGCGGTTCTCGTTGAGCACGGCCAGGCTCATGACCTTCCAGCGCACGTCGATCGGGCGCACCTGCTCCACCTCCAGCATCCAGCGGGAGGTCATCCACGCCCAGGGGCACAGGGGGTCGAAGTAGAAGTCGGCGGTGGTCCTGCTCTCGGACATCTCGCTCCTCGGTAAGGCCGTCGGGAAGGTGGTGCGCCGAAAGGAGGCAACGCCATGGCGGCGCGAAGGCATTCCCCTGTGCCGGGTGTCAGCCGCACATGGGAGGATCGGTGCTGTTTCGAACGTGCCACAAAGGAGTGACCGTGCCCGGTGAGAACCTGTCCCGCGACGAGGCCCACGAGCGGGCGGCGCTGCTGTCCGTCGACGGCTACGAGGTCGTCCTCGACCTCCGGTCGGCGGTCGGCGACTCCGCCGAGGAGGTGCGCACCTTCCGCTCGGAGACGACGATCCGCTTCCGCCGCACCGGCGAGGGCACGAGTACGTTCGTCGACCTGATCGCCCCGTCCGTGACCTCGGTCACCCTGAACGGGCGCGCGCTCGACCCCGCGGTCGTCTTCGACGGCTCGCGGATCGCGCTCGACGGCCTCGCCGACGACAACACGCTCGTGGTGGACGCGCAGTGCGCCTACAGCCGGACCGGCGAGGGCATGCACCGCTTCGTCGACCCGGAGGACGGCGAGGTCTACCTCTACACGCAGTACGAGCCGGCCGACGCCCGCCGGGTGTACGCCGACTTCGAGCAGCCCGACCTCAAGGCCCCGTACCGCTTCTCGGTGACCGCGCCCGAGGGCTGGACGGTCTGGTCGAACGGCGCGGGCGAGCAGGACGCCGAGGGCGTGTGGCGGTTCGCGGAGACGGCGCCGATCTCCACGTACATCACCTGTGTCGTGGCGGGCCCGTACCACTACGTGACGGACTCGTACCGGCGCGGCGACCTGGAGATCCCGCTCGGCGCGATGTGCCGGAAGTCGCTCGCGAAGCACTTCGACGCGGACGACGTCTTCCTGATCACCAAGCAGGGCTTCGACTTCTTCCACGACAACTTCGACTACCCGTACCCCTTCGGGAAGTACGACCAGGCCTTCGTCCCCGAGTACAACCTCGGCGCGATGGAGAACCCGGGCCTGGTGACCTTCCGCGAGGAGTACATCTACCGCGGCAAGGTGACGCAGGCGGCGTACGAGAGCCGGGCCAACGTCATCCTCCACGAGATGGCGCACATGTGGTTCGGCGACCTCGTCACCATGGTGTGGTGGGACGACCTGTGGCTGAAGGAGTCCTTCGCCGACTTCATGGGCTCGTTCGTGAACGCCGAGGCGACCCGTTTCAGCAACAGCTGGGTGACCTTCGCCAACAACCGCAAGTCCTGGGCGTACCGCGCCGACCAGCTGCCGTCCACCCACCCGATCACGGCCGACATCCGTGACCTGGAGGACGCCAAGCTCAACTTCGACGGCATCACGTACGCCAAGGGCGCCTCGGTCCTCAAGCAGCTCGTCGCCTACGCGGGCCGGGACGCGTTCCTGGAGGGCGCCCGCCGCTACTTCAAGCGCCACGCCTACGGGAACACCCGCCTCGCGGACCTCCTCACGATCCTGGAGGAGACCTCCGGCCGTGACATGAAGACCTGGGCGAAGTCCTGGCTGCAGACCTCCGGCGTGAACAGCCTGACCCCGGCCGTCACCTACGACGCGGAGGGCCGGATCACCGAACTCGCCGTCCTCCAGGAGGGCGACGAGCTGCGCCCGCACCGGGCCGCCGTCGGCCTCTACCGGATCTCCGGCGGGGACCTCGTGCGCTACGCGCGGGCCGAGGCCGACCTCACCGGCGCCCGGACCGTCGTCACCGAGCTCGCGGGCGAGGAGCGGCCCGACCTGGTCCTCGTCAACGACGACGACCTCACCTACTGCAAGATCCGCTTCGACGACGGCTCCCTCGCCGCCCTGCGCGAGCACCTCGGCGACATCACCGACCCGCTGGCCCGCGCCCTGTGCTGGTCCGCGCTGTGGAACCTGACCCGTGACGGGCTGATGCCCGCCCGGGACTTCGTCTCCGTCGTGCTCGCCTTCGCGGGCCGCGAGACCGAGATCGGCGTCCTCCAGATGGTGCACGCCTGGACGAAGTCGGCCGTCACCCTCTACGCCGCCCCCGAGTGGCGCGAGGAGGGCGGGCGGCTGCTCGCCGAGGGCGCCCTGCGCGAGCTGCGGCTCGCCGAGGCGGGCAGCGAGCACCAGCTGACCTGGGCGCGTTTCTTCGCGGCCACCGCCGGTGCGGACGCCGACTTCCAGCTCCTGGAGGGGCTGCTCGACGGTACGGCGAAGATCGACGGGCTCGACGTCGACCAGGAGCTGCGCTGGGCGCTGCTCTCCCCGCTGGCCGCGCACGGCCGCGCGGACGAGGTCCGGATCGACGAGGAGCTGGGCCGGGACGACACCGCGACCGGCAAGCGCCACCAGACCCGGCTGCTCGCCTCGCGTCCCTCGGCGGCGGTCAAGGCGCAGGCCTGGGCGCAGGTCGTCGAGTCGGACACCCTGTCGAACGCGCTGGTCGAGGCGACGATCGCGGGCTTCGTCCAGCCCTCGCAGCGCGAGCTGATCGCGCCGTACGCGGAGAAGTACTTCGCGGCGATCGAGCGGCTGTGGGCCGAGCGGTCGATCCAGATCGGCATGGACGTGGTCCGGGGCCTGTTCCCGGGGCTCCAGGACGACGAGGCGACGCTGGCCGCGACGGACGCGTGGCTCTCGGAGCACGAGTCGGCGGCGCCGGCTCTGCGGCGCCTGGTCCTCGAAGCCCGGGACGACCTGGCGCGGGCGCTGCGGGCGCAGGCCTGCGACGGGCGCGCGGCGGAGTAGCCGGCAGGTGAGGGGAGCGGCGCCCCGGAAGGTGCGCCGCTCCCCCATCGACACTCGAACGTGCGTACTTTAGGGCGAGGTTGTCCCCAATTGTCGACGAGCGTGTAACAGGGGTTAGGGGAACCTTCGCAAGCGGAAGACCCCTCGCATGAACCACAACTCCCCCATCACCCCCTGCCCCGTCCCCCTCGCCTGCCGCACCGGCGGCACGCAACGCCTCGCTTCCGCCGACCAGTTGAGGCGCCGGGGCGTCGCGTCCCGCGAGGTCGCCGCGCGCTGCCGGCCCGGCGGCGGCTGGCAGCAGCTGCTGCCCGGTGTCTTCCTGCTCCAGCCGGGCGTACCCACCAGCGAGGACCGGCTCCACGCGGCGCTGCTCTACGCCCGCAGGACCGGGGCCGTACCCCCGCAGGGCCCCGACGCCATGATCACCGGACTCGCCGCGCTGACCCTGCACCGCTTCTCCTCCGCTCCCCCGCTGACCGCCCTCGACCGGATCGACGTCCTGGTGCCGAGGACCCGGCGGCTGCGCTCGACCGGCTGGGTGCGGATCGTGCGCGCCCCCGAGTCCCCGGAGCCGCTGGAGCTCACCGGGGTCCCCGTCGCCCCGGTCGCCCGCGCCGTCGCCGACGCGGTGTCGGGCCTCTCGGACCCGGAGGCCGTACGCCGGCTGCTCACCGAGGCGGTCCGCGGTGGGCACTGCGAACCGGGCTCGGTGGTACGGGAGTTGAGCCGGGCGCGGCTGCTCACCCGGGCGCATGTGGTGGACGCGGTGGACGCGCTGCTCGCCGAGGGCCGCTCGCTGTCCGAGGAGCGGCTGTACGAGATGGTGCGGGAGTTCGCGCTGCCGGACCCGCTGTGGAACGTGGACCTGCGGCTGCCGGGCGGCCCGCACCTGGGCGGGGTGGACGCCTACTGGCCGGACCAGGCGGTCGCCGTCGAGCTGGACACCCGGGCGCCCCGGCGGGACGACGACGCGCTGTGGTCCGAGTACACCCGCAAGCGCGAGCACCTGGAGCGGCTCGGCATCACGGTCGTCCACCTCACCCCGCGCAAGCTGCGCGAGGCGATGGACCAGCAGGCCACCGTGGTGCGTACGGCGCTGATGGCCGCGCCGGAGCGGCAGCCCGCCGCGTACGTCTCCGTCCTGCCGCGGTGACGGCCTACTTCGCGGGGGCGGCGCCGGTGCCGCAGAACTCGGCCTCGACGACCTTCTGGGTGTCGCCCGTCCAGTCGGCGTTGAAGTTGCCGGCGAGGGAGTGCTCGCCGTCGCGGGTCACCTGGGCGAGGGAGGTGGAGCCGTGGATGCCGCCGCCGTGGCCCCAGACCTCCTGCCCGCAGCTCAGCTTCTCCTTCATGAGCCCGAGGCCGTAGCCCACGTTCGGGAACTCGGGGGAGATCCGCACCGTGGTGGTCATCTCCTTCAGACCGTCCTTGGTGAGGAGCCGGCCCTTGAGCAGGGCGCGGTAGAAGGTCTGCAGATCGCGGGAGTCGGAGATGATCTCGCCCGCCGCGCCCGCGATGCTCGGGTTGAGCGCGGAGACGTCGTGGACGGGGGCGTTCACGTCCCGGGAGAGCTTGGAGTACGCCGGGCTGCTGGGCTGCGGCATGGCCGAGCGGGTCCCGGGGACGGTGGTGGCGCGGAGCTTGAGCGGCTTGATGATCCGGTTCTCGACGGCCTTGCCGTAGGGGCGGCCGGTGACCTTCTCGATCACCATGCCGGCCAGCACGAAGTTGGTGTTGGAGTAGTTCCAGGAGGTGCCGGGGGCGAAGTCCGGCTTGTGGCTCATGGCGACGGCGACCAGCTGCTTCGGGGTCCAGGTGTCGTAGCGGTGCTCCAGGAAGCCGGGGCCGAAGACCTTCTCCTGGAAGGCGGGGTCCTCGGTGTAGCTGTAGATGCCGCTGGTGTGGTTGAGCAGCTGGCGGACGGTGATCCTCCCGCCGTCGTGGCCGTTGCCGCTGACGACGCCGGGCAGCCACTTCCCGACCGGGTCGTCGAGGTCGATGCGGCCCTCCGCCTGGAGCTGGAGGAGGACGGTGGCGGTGAAGGTCTTGGTGATGGAGCCGACGCGGTAGCGGTCGTTCCCCTTGCGGTCGCCGGCGGTTCCGGTCCAGGTGCCGTGACCGTCGCGGGCCTGGGCGACGGCGCCGGGCACCCCGGCGTCGACGGCGTCCCTGAGCGCCTGCTGCGTGGCCGCGTGGTCCTGCTTCGCCGGTGCGGGCGCCGGTGCCGCCGCCAGCGCGGGGGCGGCGAGCGCGGTGGCGGTGATCCCCGCGACCAGGACGGCGGCCAGGACGGTGCGGGTGGTGCGTACGGCTGACATGCGGGCTCCCCTGTGACTCTGCTGTGCGTGTGCTGCGGTCGGCGGGGAGGACCGAGGGACCGCGGGGATGGTTGAGCGAGTGTGGGGCGGTTGAGCCCTTTTCAGCCGTTTGACGGATCGGTGAGGCGGGAGCGGCCTACCGGGGGCCGCTCGCGCCACAGGTCGAGGCCGATGTCGACGAGTTCGACCCGGGGCAGGGCGGCGACGGTGTCGAGCGGGTGCCAGGCGGCGAGGTCCGTGGATCCGCCGGTCTCGTTGCGCAGGGCGCCCCCGGCGACCTGGGCCTCGTAGATGATCCGCAGGCCCTGGAAGTCGCCCGGCCCCCCGAACCGGCGGAGCCAACTGCGGCGGATGGAGTCGACGCCGAGGAGGGCGGTGGGCTCGACGAGATAGCCGGTCTCCTCCTCGACCTCCCGGGCCATCGTCCGTACGGGCTCCTCGCCGTGGTCCATGCCACCGCCGGGCAGGGTCCACCGCCTGGTCCCGTCGTCCGCGACCCAGCGGGCGAGGAGCAGCTCGCCGTCCCGGACGCACACGGCATAGGCCGCCACCCTCAACTCCTGCTTCATGCAACGAGGTTAGAACCAGTACGCGGGATACTCCCGGCCCGTGACGCGGGCGGCTCCGAGGCCGACGGCGACCAGCAGGACGGAGGCGAGGGCGAGAAGGCCGATAAACGACCCGAAGGGCGGCGACTGGAGGGCGACGATCACGGCGGTGGCCGCGGCGGGCGAGTGCGGGGTGCGGGCCGCCATCATCACGCCGAGCGCGAGGCCGCCCGCGACGGCGGCGGACCAGAGGCCCGGCCCCGCGAGGGCCAGCACGGCGAAGCCGGTGAGCGCGGAGAGCAGCTGGCCGCCGACGACCGAGCGCGGCTGGGACAGCGGGAGGTCGGGGGCGCCCGCCACCAGGGCCATGCTCGCCGCCAGCGGCGGGATCAGCAGGGGCAGGTGGAGCACGGTCCCGACGGCCACCAGGATCAGGAGGGCGGCGACGCTGCCGACGGTGGAACCGAGCAGCACCCGGAGCCGGGGGCGCGGGGGCGGACCGGGGCGGGCGGCGGCTCGGGGCGGAGTGGCGGCCGTGGCCGCGGCCGGCAGGGTGGCTTCGGGGGCCGGGGTGGTGGTCACGTGCGGTCCTCGGGGTGTCGGCGGAGGCGGCTTCGGAGGGATCGGCGGTTCAGGCGGAGGGGGTGATCGGCGGTTCACGCGGCCGGGTCGATCGGCGGTTCACGCGGCCGGGTCGATCGGCGGTTCAGGCGGCCGGGTCGATCGGTGAGCGGTCCACGGCCGACCAGCGCAGGGGGCTGCCCGCCGGGGTCTCGACCGTGCGCTCGACCCGGAAGCGGGTGACCCGCCCCTCGGGGCCGTACTCGGTGTGGGCGAGGCCGCTGAGCTGGAGGGTCGTCCCGGTCTCCCAGTCCAGGAAGAGCAGCCCGGCGCGCCCGTCCGACTCCAGGTTGCCCAGGGTCAGGAACATCGCGTTGCCCGGGTAGTCGCGCCAGGTGAGCTCGCGGGGCGCTTCGACCCGGACGAAGCCGGGGTTGCCACCCCGGTGGCTGGTCTCGACGCCGTGGGGGCCGACGGTGGCGACGAAGAAGGTGTCGGCGGCACGGACGCGGCGCACCTGGTCGGGGGTGAGCACCTCGCCGTGCCGCACGGCACCGGTTCCGGGGCCGGCCGGGTCGGAGCCGTACCACTCCCGTCGGTGGAGGTACTTCGGGCAGTTGGAGAAGACCCGCTCGGCCTCGATCACCATCCCGCGCGCGCTGGGCCTGGCGGTGCCGTTGAGGCGCATCCGGCGGCGGGTGCGGGGGTCGAGGGCGAGGGTGCCGACGGCGGTGCCTTCGACGGTGACGGCCCCGGCCAGCGGGTCGTGGGCGGGAAGGCCACCCGCGACGGAGAGGGTGTGCGGGCCGGTGGCGCGGACGAAGCCGGGGGCCCCGGCGAGGAGGCTCGACCAGACGCGGCCGGAGCGGTCGGCGGCGCCGAGCAGCAGCATGGGCTGGGCCGCCAGGAAGGCGGCGGCGACGGGCCGGATGCCGGGGGCGATGGAGCGGCCGACGTGGGCGGCGAGGTCGCGGACGCCGAAGCGGTCCTGGAGGGCGAGGGAGCCGGGGTGGTACGCGGGTCCGGGCTGCGTGTCGTGGGAGCCCACGGGGTCCTCCAGAGGGTGCGGATGCCGGGGCTTCTCCGAGCTAACCCCTTAATTCGACTTTAATGGTTAGTCGGGAGGAGCGTCAACCGCTCACGTATTCTTGAGGGGTTAGTTCGCCGAGAAGGGTGCCGCCATGACCGCCGCCACGACCCCCGTCGACCCGCGACCGCTCACCGGCGAGCCCGTCTCCCTGGACCTCCTCAACACCCGCTGGAACGAGGACGGCGTCCGGCAGGACCTGCTCACCGGGGTCGAGGGCCTCGCCGTCTGGCTCACCGCCAACGGCCTGGCCGAGCGGTTCACCGCCGACGCTGCCACCCTCCGCCACACCCTCACCGCCCGGGACGCGCTCGCCGCGCTCGTCGACCGCCCCGGCGACCCCGACGCCACCGCCCGCGTCGACGCCGTCCTCGGCCACGGCCGCATCCGGGCCACCCTCACCACCGAAGGCCCCGGCGAGCGCGCCGAGTTCACCGACCCCGCCCGGGGCCCCGGCTGGACCGCCGCCCGCGACTACCTCGACCTGCTCCGCACCGCGCCCGACCGGATCCGGGCCTGCGCCCACGAGGCGTGCATCCTGCACTTCTTCGACACCTCGCGGAACGGCACCCGCCGCTGGTGCTCGATGGCGGTCTGCGGCAACCGGGCCAAGGCCTCCCGCCACTACGCCCGTACGAAGGAGAGCTGAGGCGGACACCCGGCCGGCCGTCCCGGCCCTTGGACAATGGATTGGACAAGGCGGCACGGGACATACGCATCATGGACCGGCAGCACCCTGCACATACGTACGGAGGAGTCCCCGTGAAGGTCGGAATCGTCGGAGCCACCGGTCAGGTCGGCACAGTCATGCGCAGCATCCTGGCCGAGCGCGAGTTCCCGCTCGACGAGCTGCGGCTCTTCGCGTCCGCCCGCTCCGCCGGCACCGTCGTCGACGGCGTCACGGTCGAGGACGCCTCCACCGCCGACTACACCGGCCTGGACATCGTCCTGTTCTCCGCCGGTGGTGCCACCTCCAAGGCCCTCGCCGAGAAGGTCGCCTCCCAGGGCGCCGTCGTGATCGACAACTCCTCCGCCTGGCGCCGCGACCCCGAGGTCCCGCTGGTCGTCTCCGAGGTCAACCCGCACGCGGTCAAGGACCGCCCCAAGGGCATCATCGCCAACCCGAACTGCACCACCATGGCCGCCATGCCGGTCCTCAAGCCGCTCCACCAGGAGGCCGGCCTGACCGCACTGGTCGCCACCACCTACCAGGCCGTCTCCGGCTCGGGCGTGGCCGGTGTCGCCGAGCTGCGCACCCAGGCCCGCGCCGTAGCCGAGACCGCCGACCGGCTGGCCTTCGACGGCGGGGCCGTCGAGTTCCCCGAGCCCACCGTCTACCAGCGCCCCATCGCGTTCAACGTGGTCCCGCTGGCCGGCTCGATCGTCGACGACGGCTCCTTCGAGACCGACGAGGAGCAGAAGCTCCGCAACGAGTCCCGCAAGATCCTGGAGATCCCGGAGCTCAAGGTCTCCGGCACCTGCGTCCGGGTCCCCGTCTTCTCGGGCCACTCGCTCCAGGTCAACGTCCGCTTCGAGCGTCCGATCAGCGTCGAGCGCGCCTACGAGCTGCTCAAGGACGCCGAGGGCGTCGAGCTCTCCGAGATCCCGACCCCGCTCCAGGCGGCCGGCAAGGACGCCTCGTACGTCGGCCGCATCCGGGTGGACGAGACCGTCGACAACGGTCTGGCGCTCTTCGTCTCCAACGACAACCTGCGCAAGGGCGCGGCGCTGAACGCCGTGCAGATCGCGGAACTGGTCGCGGCGGAGCTCAAGGGCTGAACCGTACGGCCCCCGGAGGGGCGGTGACCCGTAGCGGGTCGCCGCCCCTCCGGCGTGCCCGGGCCCGGATCGCGCCGTGGAAATGTTCGGTGCGCCGCCGAGCCGCCCCGTGGAAGGATGGCCCAAACGTCACGAAACCGAGGAGTTGACCGGGTGCCTGGCACGAACCTGACCCGTGAAGAGGCTCAGCAGCGGGCGGCGCTGCTGACCGTGGACGCGTACGAGGTCGAACTCGACCTCACCGGTGCGCAGGAGGGCGGCACCTACCGGTCCGTCACCACCGTCCGCTTCGATTCCGCCGAGGCCGGTGCCTCGACCTTCATCGACCTCGTCGCGCCCGCCGTCCACGAGGTCGTCCTCAACGGCCACGCGCTCGACGTCGCCGCCGTCTTCCGCGACTCGCGGATCGCCCTGGACCGCCTCGCCGCGGGCCGCAACGAGCTCAAGGTGGTCGCGGACTGCGCGTACACCAACACCGGCGAGGGCCTGCACCGCTTCGTCGACCCGGTCGACGACCAGGCCTATCTGTACACCCAGTTCGAGGTGCCGGACGCGCGTCGCGTCTTCGCCTCGTTCGAGCAGCCCGACCTCAAGGCGACCTTCCAGTTCACCGTGAAGGCCCCGAGCGGCTGGTCGGTCATCTCGAACTCGCCGACCCCGAAGCCCGAGAACGACGTGTGGGTCTTCGAGCCGACCCCCCGCATCTCGACCTACATCACGGCCCTGATCGTCGGCCCGTACCACTCGGTGCACTCGACGTACGAGAAGGACGGCCAGACCGTCCCGCTCGGCATCTACTGCCGTCCCTCGCTCGCCGAGTTCCTCGACGCGGACCACATCTTCGACGTGACCCGCCAGGGCTTCGACTGGTTCCAGGAGAAGTTCGCGTACGACTACCCGTTCGCGAAGTACGACCAGCTCTTCGTGCCCGAGTTCAACGCGGGCGCGATGGAGAACGCGGGCGCGGTCACCATCCGCGACCAGTACGTCTTCCGCTCGAAGGTGACGGACGCGGCGTACGAGCGGCGCGCCGAGACCATCCTGCACGAGCTGGCCCACATGTGGTTCGGCGACCTCGTGACCATGGAGTGGTGGAACGACCTCTGGCTGAACGAGTCGTTCGCCACCTTCACCTCGGTCGCCTGCCAGGCCTCGGTGCCCGGCACCCGCTGGCCGAACGCCTGGACCACCTTCGCCAACGCGGAGAAGACCTGGGCCTACCGCCAGGACCAGCTGCCGTCGACGCACCCGATCATGGCGGAGATCAACGACCTGGAGGACGTGCTCGTCAACTTCGACGGGATCACGTACGCCAAGGGCGCGAGCGTGCTCAAGCAGCTCGTCGCCTACGTCGGCGAGGACGAGTTCTTCAAGGGCGTCCAGGCCTACTTCCAGGCGCACGCCTTCGGCAACACCCGCCTCTCCGACCTCCTCGGCGCCCTTGAGGAGACCTCGGGCCGCGACCTCAAGACCTGGTCGAAGGCATGGCTGGAGACCGCCGGCATCAACATCCTCCGCCCGGAGATCGAGACCGACGAGAACGGCTCCATCACCGCCTTCGCCGTCAGGCAGGAGGCCCCGGCGCTGCCCGCCGGCGCCAAGGGCGAGGCCGTGCTGCGCCCGCACCGGATCGCGATCGGCTTCTACGACCTCGACGCGGCCGGCAAGCTGGTCCGCACCGAGCGCCTCGAACTCGACATCGAGGCCGCCGAGCTGACCGCCGTACCGCAGCTCCTCGGCACGTCCCGCCCGGCGGTCGTCCTCCTCAACGACGACGACCTGTCGTACGCCAAGGTCCGCCTCGACGAGGTGTCCCTCAAGAACGTCACCGCGCACCTCGGCGACTTCGCCGAGTCCCTGCCGCGCGCCCTCTGCTGGGCCTCGGCCTGGGACATGACCCGCGACGGCGAGCTGGCCACCCGCGACTACCTGGACCTGGTGCTCTCGGGCATCGCCAAGGAGTCCGACATCGGTGTGGTCCAGTCGCTCCAGGGCCAGGTCAAGGCGGCCCTCGACCTGTACGCGGCGCCGGAGTTCCGGGCCACCGGCCTGGCCCGCTGGGGCGCCTTCGCCCAGGAGCAGCTGCGCGCCGCCGCGGGCGGCAGCGACCACCAGCTGGCGTGGGCGCGGGCCTTCGCGGCGACCTCCCGTACGGACGCGGAGCTCGACGTGCTCGCCGGGCTGCTCGACGGCTCCGTGGTGATCGAGGGCCTGGCCGTCGACACCGAGCTGCGCTGGGCGTTCGTGCAGCGGCTCGCGGCCACCGGCCGCTTCGACGAGGCGGAGATCGCCGCCGAGCTGGAGCGCGACCGTACGGCGGCGGGCGAGCGGCACGCGGCGACCGCGCGTGCGGCCCGTCCGGCGGAGGCGGCGAAGGCGGAGGCCTGGGCCTCGGTCGTCGAGGACGACAAGCTGGCCAACGCCGTGCAGGAGGCCGTCATCGGCGGCTTCGTCCAGTCCGACCAGCGCGAGCTGCTCGCCCCGTACACGGCGAAGTACTTCGCGTCGATCAAGGGCGTCGCGGAGACCCGCAGCCACGAGATGATCCAGCAGATCGTGGTCGGCCTCTACCCGGCGCTCCAGGTCTCGCAGGAGACCCTGGACGCCACGGACGCGTGGATCGCGGAGAACGACCCGGTCCCGGCGCTGCGTCGCATGGTGACGGAGTGCCGCGCGGGCGTCGAGCGCGCCCTGAAGGCGCAGGCGGCGGACGCGGCCGCGAAGTAGGCCGGCAGGCCGTACGAAAGAAGGGGCGCCCTCCCCCGTGGGGGCGCCCCTTCCTCGTCCGTGGAGTCCGCCCTGCGGGCGGGCGTCGGCGCGCGGCCGCTCCGCCGGGCGGAAGGGTGCGGGTCCTTCGCTCAGCCGCCCAGACGGGCGAACCGGGCCCGGAGGTCGGCCGCGCCCTGCTCCGTAAGCGCCCCGTACAGCCGCATCCGGGCCACGCCGCCGTCGGGGAAGGCGTCGAGGCGGACGTGGGTGACCACGGCCTGCGCGGGCAGCTTGAAGCGGTGCAGGGTGTCGGGCTGGAGCCGGGTCCGGGGGATGATCTCGAACCACTCGCCCGTCTCGCCGTTACGGCCCTGGAGGGCGATCCAGCCGGCCGAGTTGCCCTTGAGGTAGGCGGTGTCGATCTCGACGGCGCGGACTGCGCCCTGCGCGGCGAGCCGGAAGCGCACCCAGTCGTTGGTGTCGCGCACCCGGCGGCGGCGGTTCTCCCAGCCGTCGTCCATCTTGCGAGAGGTGCCGGGCAGGATGATCTGGGTCGGCGAGGAGTAGAACTTGTCCGAGGCGTCCTCGTACGAACCGCCGTTGAGCACGGAGATCAGGTCGAGGGTGCCGAGCAGCTCCAGCCACTCGGGGTCGGGCACGACCTCGCCGTGGACGCGGAGGCGGGCGATCCCGCCGTCGGGGTGCTGGCAGACGCGGAGGTGGGTCCAGCGGCGCTCGGCACCGATGGTGAAGCCGTTGGCGGCGTGGCCGCGCACGGGGGTCGGCGGGACCAGCTCCTCCCACTTCGCGTCGAGCAGTTCCCCGGGGCTGGGCGAACCCTCCACGGCGGTGGCCTGGATGCTGACCCGCTGCGGGTAGTTGCCGCGGAAGTGGGCGGTGTCGACGACGATCCCGCGGATGACGCCGGGGGCGCCGAGCCGGACGATCGCCCAGTCGTGGTCCTCGGGGGCCGGGAAGACGTTCTCGGCGTCCGCGCCGCGGCGGCGGCGGGTCTCCCAGCCGTCCATGATCTTGCCCTTGTGGCCGAAGTGCTCCGGGTCGAAGACGGCGCGCTCGCGGACGAGGAGGTTCTCGCGCTCGGCGAAGAACTCGTCGTTCGCGGCGACGACTCCGGCGCCGAGGCGGCGGTCGGCGAGGTCGACCAGCTCGGTGAAGGGGAAGTCACCGGTGCGGTAGTCGGCGTACGGGTCGCCTCCGGAGTAGGGGGCGGCGTCGTTGGCGTGCGGGTCCTGGTTCACGTCGAGGCTGCTCATGGGACGAGCTTCCTCCGGCCGGGACACCCCGGTCCATCGAATGTTTTCGACGATACTGTTCAGCTCTGCTGAACGGTCTCCCGGGCCGCCGCCGCCTGCCGGAGCGCCGCGAGCACCCGCGCCACCGCCGGACCCTCCGCCGCCCCGCGCCGCACCGCGGCCACCACATGGCGGCGCGGCTGGTCGGCGGAGAGGACCCGCATCACGACGCCGGTGCCGCCGGGGCGCTCCGCCGAGGCCATCCGGGGCACCAGGGCGATGCCCATCCCGGCCTCGACCATGGCGAGGATCGCGGTCCAGCCGGAGGCGCTGTGGGCCTGCTCGGGGACGAATCCGGCGGCCTCGCAGGCGGCCGTGGTGATCTCCGACCAGGGCCCGGAGCCGCCGAAGATCCAGGGTTCGGCGGCGAGGTCGGCGAGCCGGAGTCCCGGCGCGCCGACGTGCGGATGCCCGGCGGGCAGGGCCACGTCGAGGGGGTCGGCGAGCAGCGGCACCCGGCTGAACTTGGGGTCGCGGGCGGAGGGGGCGTGCGCGGCGAGCGAGAGCGCCAGATCGGCCTCGCCGGCCGAGAGCAGCTCGTACGCCTCCGCCGCCTCGGCCTCCGTGATCCGGACGTCGAGCCCGGGGTGCGCGGTGCGGAGCTGCCGTACGGCGGGTACGACGAGCGCGGTGACGGAGGTCGAGAAGGCCGCGACCCGCACCTGGCCGGCCTCGCCCCGCAGATATCCGTCGAGTTCGGCGTCTGCGCGCTCCAGCTGGGCGAACACCACCTCGGCGTGCCGCAGCACCAGATGGGCGGCGTCGGTGAGCCGGACGCGCCGGCCCTGGGCCTCCAGGAGCCGCACCCCGAGCTGTTTGGCGAGGTTGGTGAGCTGCTGCGACACGGCCGAGGGGGTCATGAGCAGGGCCTCCGCGGTCGCGGTGACGGTGCCGCGGTCACGGAGGGTGCGGAGGATCTGGAGCTTCTTGATGTCCCACTCGGTCATGGGGCGCAACATATCCGGCCCAGGAAGCGGAGGTGGCGGCGGATCGGGTGGCGCTGCCGCCAGGTCTCGCGGGCGGCGAGCGGGGCGACGGCGACGAGGGCGACGAGGGCGACGATCCAGCGCCAGAAGGCGGCCTGCACCGGGGGACGGTGTCGTGGAGGGCGCGGGCGACGACGAAGCTGCCGGACCGGACGACGGTGGCGAGCAGGGCGAGGAGCACGCCGAGGCCGGCGCCCTTGACGGGTGCCGGCCTCTCGGGGGCTGCGGTGGTGGTGTCGCTCGTATCGGTGTCGGTGTCGGCGATGTCCGGGGCCGCGGTCGGGTGGCGGACGGCGGTCGGCTTCATGCCGCCTACCGTCGCACCGCCGAAACTTCCAGGTCCATCGAAACTTCCTGACCATTCTTTTCAGTCGAACTGAACGATTCGACTGGTGCGGCCGGAGTCTTGGGGGTATGGGGGCTCAGCTGGCCCGCCAGCGTGGCGCCGAAGGCGATCGTCATGCCGAGCACCTGCACCGGGCCGAGGGACTGACCGAGCGCCACCCAGCCGATGACGGCCGCGGTGATCGGGGAGAGCGGGCCGAGGAGGGTGGCCGAGGAGGCGCTCAGCCGCTCGATGCCGCGGAACCAGAGGAAGTACGAGATGGCGGTGTTGCCGAAGGCGAGGTAGGCGTAGCCGGCCAGGTTGGTGCCGGTCAGGGCCGGCGGGGCGCCCTCGACGAGGAAGGCGATGGGCAGGATGACCAGGCCGCCCGCGGTGAGCTGCCAGCCGGTGAGCGCGAGGGCTCCGACGCCCTCGGGGCGGCCCCAGCGCTTGGTGAAGACGATGCCGGCGGACATCGAGAGCGAGGAGAGCAGTCCGGCGAACACACCGACCAGGTCGAAACCGGCCCCGGCCTTGAGGACGACGAGGCTGACACCGAAGGCGGCGGCGACGGCGGTGAGCAGGGTCTTCACCGTGGGCTTCTCGCCGAGGAGGAGGGCGGCGAGGCCGACGACGAAGAGCGGGCCGACGGAGCCGACGACGGCGGCGATACCGCCGGGGAGCCGGTAGGCGGCGAGGAAGAGCAGCGGGAAGAAGGCGCCGATGTTGAGGGCGCCGAGGACGGCCGCCTTTCCCCACCAAGCGCCCTGCGGGAGCTTGCGGGTGAGGGCGAGGAGCAGGAGTCCGGCGGGCAGGGCGCGCATCAGACCGGTGAAGAGCGGCCTGTCGGGCGGCAGGAACTCCGTGGTGACGAAGTAGGTGGAGCCCCAGGAGATCGGGGCGAGGGCGGTCAGTGCGACGACGGCTGCCTTGCGGGACATGACGGGTTCCCCCTGTTGCGATGCGGCGGCGCCGGCTCCCTGGCGGGCGCCGGACTGGCTTGGCAGTAATTAACTTAGCACTAAGCTACTTACTTGCAAGTGACTTTCTTGCCATCGAGTCACGCGGAAGAGGAGACTGCTCGCATGGAGACGAAGAACCCCGGACCCGCGCATGACGCCGTCGACGCCATCGCCGACCAGTGGGGGGCCGTGCGCCCCGACCTGGACACCGTGCCGATGGCCGTGTTCGGGCGGATCTACCGCCTGTCCAACGCCATGCGCGGCAGGGTCGACAAGGCGTACGCGCCCTACGGCATGGCCCTCGGGGAGTTCGACGTGCTCGCGACCCTGCGCAGGTCCGGCGCGCCGTACACGCTCTCACCGCGCGAGCTGACCGCCACGCTGATGATCACGACCGGCGGGATGACCGGCCGGCTGGACAAGCTGGAGAAGGCCGGGCTGCTCACCCGCAGCCCCGACCCGAACGACCGGCGGGGCCTGCGGGTCACGCTCAGCGAGCGCGGCCGGGAACTGGTGGACCGGGCCGTCGAGGCCGGTCTCGGGGAGCAGCGCGCCGCCCTGGAGGCCGCGCTCACCGAGGAGGAGGCGGACCAGCTGACCGGGCTGCTGCGGAAACTGCTCGCCACGACGGTGTGAGGGGCCGGGCCCCCGCGAAGGCCCGCATCCGCCGGGCCCGGGCCCGTGAAGGGCCTCGACGCACGCGAGGGCGCCGCGCGGTACCTCGTACCGTGCGGCGCCCTCGGCGGAGAGAAGGAAGCGGCCGTCAGGCCTTCTTGGACTTGTCGAGCACCATCACCAGGCCGGCGATCACCAGGAACAGCACCAGCGGTGCCGCCACGAACAGACCGAGGGTCTCGATGACCTCCAGCTTGGGAGCCGGGTCGTCGCCGTCGTCGCGGGTGAGAGCGAGCGCGGGGGACGACATGAGCAGCATCATCAGCGTCGTACCGGCCGCGATCGAGCCGGCGCGCAGTGCGTTCTTCTTGTCCACGGTGCAAACGTAGCGAACACCTAAACGGGCCGCGCGCCCGGGGGTGCCGTACGGGCGTCCGGGGCCTCCGTCCCGGCCCTGAGTTCACGCAGCAGCGCGTGCGCGCGGGGCGAGGCGGCGAGCCCTTCCAGGGTGAGCGGCTGCCCGTCCGGGCCCGCCAGCGGCAGCCGCCAGTTGGGGTACTCGTCCCAGGTTCCCGGCAGGTTCTGCGGTCTGCGGTCCCCCACCGTGTCCGGCAGCCACACCCCCACCATCCGGGCCGGGGTGCCGAGCAGGAACCGGTGGACGGCCCTGATCTCCGCCTCGTCGTCCCCGGGTCCCCCGGGCCCCTCGGGAAACAGCCCGAGCCGCTCGAACAGGCCGAGCCACTCGGCGGTCCCGGCCGCGTCCGCCGCCCGCTCCCGCCCCAGGTCGCCGGAGAGCAGCCCGAGCCGGTGCCGCAGGGTGACGTGGTCGCCGGAGAGCCGGGCGGCCGTCGGGGGCAGGTCGTGGGTGGTGGCGGTGGCCACGCACGCGGCCCGCCAGGCGTCCTGCGGCAGCGGCCGGCCGCTGCCCTCCCAGTCCCGCTCGAACCAGAGCACGGAGGTGCCGAACACCCCGCGCCCGGCCAGCGCCTCGCGCACCCCCGGCTCGACCGTGCCGAGGTCCTCGCCGATGACCAGGGCCCCGGCGCGGTGCGCCTCCAGGACGAGGACCGCGAGCATCGCCTCGGCGTCGTACCGGACGTAGGTGCCCTCGGTGGGCTCGCGGCCCTCCGGCACCCACCAGAGCCGGAACAGGCCCATCACATGGTCGATGCGCAGCGCGCCCGCGTGCCGCAGGAGTTCGCGCAGGAGACCGCGGTACGGGGCGTAGCCGGCGGCGGCGAGGGCGTCGGGGCGCCAGGGCGGCAGCCCCCAGTCCTGGCCCCGGGCGTTGAACGCGTCGGGCGGGGCACCGACCGACATGCCGGCCGCGAAGGCGTCCTGCCGGGCCCAGACGTCGGAGCCCTCCGGGTGGACGCCGACGGCCAGGTCGTGGACGATCCCGACGGCCATCCCGGCCTCGCGGGCCGCCGAGGCGGCGTCGGCGAGCTGCCGGTCCGTCAGCCAGGCGAGCCGGCAGTGGAAGTCGACCCGGGCGGCCAGGGCGGGGTCGTCGCGGACCGCGGCCTCCGCCGTGCGCGGGTCGCGCAGCGGCTCGGGCCAGCCGCGCCAGTGGTGGCCGTGCCGCTCGGCGAGGGCCTGGTAGGTGGCGTGGTCCTCCAGGGCGCGGCCCCGCGCGGCCAGGAAGTCATGGAAGTCGGCGCGCCGCCCCGGACCGGGCTCCACGCTCCCCAGGACGAGTTCCAGGGCGCGCAGCTTGACCTCCCACACGGCGTCCCGGTCGATGGACGCACCCTTGCCGAGGACCCGTTCGCGCAGTTCGGCGGCCTCCGCGAGGATGCCGTCGAGCTCCTCGCGGCGCTCGGGGCCGAGCAGGGCGTACTCGGGGATCTCCTCGATCCGCAGGTGCACGGGGTCGGGGAAGCGGCGGGAGGAGGGGCGGTACGGGGAGGGGTCGCTCGGAGCCCCGGGCACGCCCGCGTGGAGCGGGTTGACCTGGACGAAACCGGCCCCGTGGGTGCGGCCCGCCCAGCTGACCAGCTCCCGCAGGTCGCCGAGGTCGCCCATGCCCCAGGAGCGCGTGGAGAGCAGCGAGTAGAGCTGGACGAGGAGTCCGTAGGAGCGCCGCTCGGGGGCGGGTACGCGCGCGGGGCTCACGATCAGGGTGGCGGTGGCCGTGCGTCCGTCGGGGGCCTGCGCGTCGACCGCGTGGACGCCGAGGGGCAGCCGCTCCCAGTCCTCGCCGGTGAGGACGGCGCCGTCCTCGGTGGTGACGCGGAGCCGGGTGCCGGGCGGCAGGCCGTCGGGCAGGCGGACGGGCTCCTCGCCGTGCCGCCTGACCAGGGTCGGGGGCAACAGCCGCTCCCGGTCGGCCCGTTCCGCCGCTTCGAGGGCCGCGGCGACGGCCTCGGGGGTGGCCGCGTCCACACCGAGGGCGCCGAGGACGGCGACCACGGTCGTGTCCGGTACGGGCACGGTGACCCCTTCGGAGGGGCTGTACGCGGTGGCGACGCCGTGACGGGCGGCGAGACGGGCCAGGGTCACTTCACACTCCGGGGGACTCCGTGCCGACCGCGCTGCCGGGGGCGGTGGCTTCGCTGGTGAGGGGGGCCGCCACGGTGAGCGGCGGTTCGCTGGTCAGGGGCGCGGCGTCGGGGAGCGGCGGTTCGCTGGTCAGCGGTTCGCCGCCGGGCGCCGGCTGCTGCGGAATCCGTATCCGTCCGAGGTGCTGGGCGGTCGTGGTCACGGGGGTCTCCCGATTCGTCTCGACAGGTGGGACCTGGGTCACGAAGGAGGCCTACCCACCGCACCTCGTTTTACCGGCGGAAAGCGGCGAAGTGACGTCACCTCGCCGACGGCTCGCCGGGCAAAGCCGACACATCGGCCACTCTCATTGACACCCCAGTACGACGGGTGGTGGGCTCGTGACCTACTCGTGACCATCCGGCGGAGCGGCCGGGACCCGGCCGAAGGGAGACCCCGTGCACCTCGGGCGCAGGAAGCGCACCGCGACGGCCGTGGCCGCCGCCGTCATCGGCGGCCTCCTCGGCGGCGTGGTGCCGGGCTCGGCGCTGGCGTTCCCGGCGGCCCCTGCCTCTCCGGCGGCGCTCGGGGCCCCGCGCGCGCCGCTCGCGCCGCTCGCCCCGGTGACGCCTTCCGACCCGAAGGCCCCGACGGCCCCCACCGCCGCCGCGCGGACCGCCACCGCCGGTGCTCCCGCCGTCTGGCCCCGCCCGCAGTCGCTGACCGCCGCCGGGCCCTCCGTACGTCTCGGGGGCGAGGTGACGCTGCTCGCGGACGAGGACGCCGATCCGTACGCCCTCACGGCCCTGCGCGCGCTGCTGAGGGCGGCCGGGGTGCGGACGATCCACGAAGGTCTCCCGGGCCGGGGGCCGGTCCTGCGGATCGCGGGGCGCGACGGCTCGGCCGCGGAGGAGGCGCTGAGCGCCCTGCGGGTGCCCGACCGGATCGATCTGCCGCGCGGCGGCTACCGGCTCGCCACGGGCCGCTTCCAGGGCCGGGACACGGTCGTCCTGGACGGGGTGGGCGGGGACGGGCTGTTCCACGCCGTGCAGACGCTGCGTCAGCTCGTCGGCGAGGGCCGGGAGGTCCCCGGGGTCGTGGTCCGCGACTGGCCGGGCACGGCCGAGCGGGGGATCACGGAGGGCTTCTACGGCAGCCCCTGGACGGCGCGGCAGCGGCTCGCGCAGATCGACTTCCTGGGCAGGACCAAGCAGAACCGCTATCTGTACGCGCCCGGGGACGACCCGTACCGGGGGGCGCAGTGGCGCGAGCCCTACCCGGCCGCCCAGCAGGCCGAGTTCCGGGCGCTCGCGGAGCGGGCCCGCGCGAACCACGTGACGCTCGGCTGGGCCGTGTCGCCCGCCCAGTCGATGTGCCTGTCCTCGGGCTCCGACGTGACGGCGCTGACCCGGAAGCTCGACGCGATGTGGGCGCTGGGCGTGCGCTCCTTCCAGCTCCAGTTCCAGGACGCCTCCTACGACGAGTGGCACTGCGACCGGGACGCCGACGCGTTCGGGCGCGGCCCGGAGGCGGCGGCGTCCGCGCACGCGCGCGTGGCGAACACCGTGGCCCGCCGGTTCGCCGAACGGCACCCGGACGCCGAGCCGCTGACGGTGATGCCGACGGAGTACTACCAGGACGGCGCGACCGCGTACCGCACGAAGCTCGCCGAGGCGCTCGACGCGGACGTGCGGGTGGCGTGGACCGGTGTCGGGGTCGTCCCGCGCACGATCACCGGGGGCGAGCTGGCGGGGGCGCGCGGCGCCCTGCGCCACCCGCTGGTCACCATGGACAACTACCCGGTCAACGACTACGCCCAGGACCGGCTGTTCCTCGGCCCCGCCACCGGCCGGGACCCGGCGGTGGCCGCCGGTTCCGCCGCCTACCTGGCCCACGCGATGGAGCAGCCCGCTGCGTCCCGGGTGCCGCTGTTCACGGCCGCCGACTACGCCTGGAACCCGCGCGGCTACCGGCCGCGGGAGTCCTGGCGGGCGGCCGTCGACGACCTCGCGGGCCCCGAACCGGCGGCCCGCGAGGCGCTGCGGGCGCTCGCCGGGAACGGCGCCTCCTCGGTTCTCGACCCGGCGGGCGAATCGGCGTACCTGAAGCCGCTCCTGGACGCCTTCTGGGCCTCCCGCGCGACCAGCGGCGCCGGGGCGGACGCGCGGCGGGAGAAGGCGGCGCGGGAGCTGCGGGACGCCTTCACCGTGATGCGCCGGGCCCCCGAGCGGCTCGCGGCCACCGCCGGCGGCGCCCTCGGCGACGAGACCGGCCCCTGGCTCGACCAGCTCTCCCGGTACGGCCTCGCGGGCGAGACGGCGGTCGACATGCTGCTCGCCCAGGCGCGCGGCGACGGCGTGGCGGCCTGGGAGGCGCAGCTGCGCCTCGAACCGCTCCGGAAGGAACTCGCCGCGAGCCGGGTGACGGTCGGCGCGGGGGTGCTGGACCCGTTCCTCACGCGCGCGGTGGACCGGGCCGCGGCCTGGACCGGCGCCGACCGCACCCCGGCGGCCCGTGCCGACCGCGCGAGCGGCTCGTACACGGTGCGGCTCGACCGGGCGCGGTCCGTGGAGGCGCTGACGGTGATGGCCGAGCCGGGCGGGAGCGGCCACGCGCGCGTGGAGGCGTTCGTGCCGGGTGAGGGCTGGCGGTCGCTGGGCCCGCTGTCGGCGTCCGGGTGGACCCAGACCGAGCCGAAGGGGCTGCGGGCGGACGCGCTGCGGGTGGTGTGGGACGCCGAGGAGCCCGCGCCCGAGGTGCGGGCGCTGGTGCCCTGGTTCGCGGACGGGCCGCGCGCGGGGCTCGACCTGGCGCGGGCGGAGACGGACGCGGAGATCGGCGGCCCGGCGCTGAAGGTGGACGTGGAGCTGTCGGGGCGGCGCGCGGGCGAAGTGCGCGGGCCGCTGACGGCGAGGGCCCCGAAGGGGGTCACCGTACGGCTGCCGGAGGAGGCCGTGGTGGAGCGGGGCGCGCGGACGACCGTCCCGCTGGAGGTGTCGGTGGCGCCGGGCGTGCCGGTGGGCGCGTACCGGGTGCCGGTGTCCTTCGCGGGCGAGGAGCGGGTGCTGACCGTGCGGGCCTTCCCCCGTACGGCCGGTCCCGATCTGGCGCGGGCGGCGACGGCCTCCTCCTCGGGCGACGAGACGGCGGACTTCCCGGCCGCCTCGGCGGTGGACGGCGATCCGGCCACCCGCTGGTCCTCCCCGGCGGAGGACGGCGCCTGGTGGCAGCTGGAGCTGCCGGAGCCGGCCCGGATAGGGCGGGTGGTGCTGCACTGGCAGGACGCGTACGCCTCCCGCTACCGGGTCCAGGTCTCGGCCGACGGGCGGGTGTGGCGCACGGCGGCGGCGGTGGCGGACGGCAGGGGCGGACGGGAGTCGGTCCGGATGGACGCGGCGGACACCCGTTTCCTGCGGGTGCAGGGGGAATCGCGGGCGACCCGGTTCGGTTACTCGCTCTGGTCGGTGGAGACGTACGCGGTGGCGGCGCCGAAGCCGCCGGCGGGCGCGGGACCGGCCCGGTCCGCCCGGGAGGGGCCCGCGAAGCCGCCGGAGAGGACTCCGGACAGCGCGCCCGGCACCACGCCCGACGCCGCGCCTGAGACGACGCCGGACGCCGCGTCGGCGGGCACGCCGGAAGAGCGGCCCACCCCCTGAGGGGTGCGCCGCCCGGTTCCGTACCGCCGCGTACGCGAAGCCGTACCGCCCGCGCAGGCGGTGCCGTACCGCCCCCGCGTACGCGAAAGGCCCGGCTCAACCCGTCGTCAGCGCCCTCACGGGGGCGTCTGCGACGGAGTCGATCCGGGCCATCACGTCCTCGGCTCCGTACGGCTGGAGGTACGGCAGCCAGCGGGGGTCCCGGTGTCCGGTCCCGATGATCCGCCAGGCCAGGCCGGTGGGCGGGGCCGGTTGGTGGCGCAGCCGCCAGCCGATCTCGCGCAGGTGCCGGTCGGCCTTGACGTGGTTGCAGCGGCGGCAGGCCGCCACCACGTTCTCCCAGGCGTGGGTGCCCCCACGGCTGCGCGGGATGACGTGGTCGACGCTGGTCGCGACCGCCCCGCAGTACGCGCAGCGCCCGCCGTCACGGGCGAAGAGCGCCCTGCGGGTCAAGGGAACGGGCCCCCGGTAGGGGACCCGCACGAAGCGCTTCAGTCGCACCACGCTGGGCGCGGGGACGACTTGGGTCTCGCTGTGCAGGAAGGCGCCGGATTCCTCGAGGCAGAGAGCCTTGTTCTCCAGGACGAGGACGAGTGCGCGGCGGAGCGGTACGACGCCGAGCGGCTCGTACGACGCGTTGAGGACCAGGACATGCGGCACGGATGCCTCCTATGACGCCGGCGGCGCGTGGCTCGCGCCGGGACGAACTGCTCTCAGTCTCCCCTCATGCCTGGTCGGAACGCCACCACGTACCGGGATCGGGGTGACCGGCCCGGCGTGTTCTCGACCACATCGGCATGTCTCCCTTGTGTCTGCCCGGGTGAGGTCGGTCTCTCCCTCGAACACGGCTACGGGACCATGTCCGACGCCCCGTTACTGTGGATGGCCTGCGTACGCGATGCCTGGAGGTCTTCCCGTGTCCTGGTCCGCCCTTGCGGCTGCCACCGAACCCGAGCCGATTCCGGTGACCCTGGACGAGGCGGCGGAGAAGGCCACGAACGCCGCCAGCTGGGTGGAGGAGAACTGGTCCACCTGGCTGAACACAGGGCTGCGCATCCTGCTGATCCTGGTCGTCGCGCTGCTGCTGCGGATGGCCGTCCGCCGTGCCCTGACGAAGCTGATCGAGCGGATGAACCGTTCGGCGCAGGCGGTGGAGGGGACGGCCCTGGGCGGTCTGCTGGTCAACACCGAGCGGCGGCGGCAGCGCTCGGAGGCGATCGGCTCGGTGCTGCGTTCGGTGGCGTCGTTCCTGATCCTGGGCACGGCGGGGCTGATGATCCTGGGTGCCTTCAAGATCGATCTGGCGCCGCTGCTCGCCTCGGCCGGTGTGGCCGGTGTGGCGATCGGTTTCGGCGCGCGCAACCTGGTGACGGACTTCCTGTCGGGCGTCTTCATGATCCTGGAGGACCAGTACGGCGTCGGTGACTCGGTCGACGCGGGCGTGGCGTCCGGCGAGGTCGTGGAGGTGGGCCTGCGGGTGACGAAGCTGCGGGGCGTGGACGGCGAGATCTGGTACGTGCGCAACGGCGAGATCAAGCGGATCGGGAACCTCAGCCAGGGCTGGGCGACGGCGGGCGTCGACGTGACGGTCCGGCCGACGGAGAACCTGGACACGGTGCGGGCCGTGATCACCGAGGCGGCGGAGTCCATGGCGAAGGAGGAGCCGTGGAACGAGCGCCTCTGGGGTCCGGTGGAGGTGCTGGGCCTGAACGAGGTGCTGCTCGACTCGATGACGGTCCGGGTCTCGGCGAAGACGATGCCGGGGAAGGCGCTCGGCGTGGAGCGCGAGCTGCGCTGGCGCATCAAGCGGGGCCTGGACGAGGCCGGCATCCGGATCGTGGGCGGGGTTCCCGCGCAGGCGGAGGAGGCGGCGGCGGACCCGACGGCGGGCATGGCGGCCCCGTCGGCCTTCGCGTCGGCGACCTCGCCCCAGTCGACGGCGGCGACCCCGCTGCCGAGGCCGGACCTCTCCAAGTAGCGGCACTTCACAGCAATTCACGGCGGATCGCGCGAGAACGCGCGGGAACGACGCCCTCGTGGGTAACACTTCGGTTGCCTTCGGGGGCGTTTGTCGTACCCGGGTATTGACGACCCGGTGACGCCCGCCTTACCTTCCTCCCAACCCAATAGGAAACTTTCCTAACAGTACGAAGGCAGGTGCGACCCCATGGCCGGTACGGCCCCCGGAACCCCCGGCACGCCGCGCGTGCTGCGCGCCATGAACGACCGCGCCGCCCTGGACCTCCTCCTGGAGCACGGCCCGCTCTCGCGGACCCGGATCGGCAAGCTCACCGGCCTGTCCAAGCCGACCGCCTCCCAGCTGCTCGCCCGCCTCGAAGCGGCCGGACTCGTCGTCGCCACCGGCACCACCGAAGGCCGACCGGGACCGAACGCCCAGCTCTACGCGGTCAACGCGCGAGCCGCGTACGCCGCCGGACTCGACGTCAACCAGTCCCGCATCCACGCCGCCGTCGCCGACATCACCGGCGGGATCGTCGGCGAGTTCGAGCTGCGGACCCCCGGCCGCGCCGCCTCCGGCGTCGTCCGCCAGGTGACCGACGCCCTGGACGGGGCCGTCAAGGCGGCCGGGATCACCCGCGAGGACGTCCGGCGCCTGGTCATCGGCACCCCCGGCGCCTTCGACCCGGCCACCGGACGCCTGCGGTACGCCGCCCACCTGCCCGGCTGGCACTCCCCCACCCTCCTGGAGGAGCTGGCCGCCGTCCTGCCCATGCCGTTCGAGTACGAGAACGACGTCAACCTCGTCGCCGTCGCCGAACAGCGCCTGGGCGCCGCCCGGGGCCACTCCGACTTCGCCCTGCTCTGGAACGAGGAGGGCATGGGCGCCGCCCTCGTCCTCGGCGGGCGGCTGCACCGCGGCTTCACCGGCGGCGCCGGCGAGGTCGGCTTCCTGCCGGTGCCCGGCACCCCGCTCGTCCGGCAGGTCACCAAGGCCAACTCCGGCGGCTACCAGGAGCTCGCGGGGGTCCAGGCGGTCCCCCGGATCGCCCGCGCCCTCGGCATCGACACCCCCGAGCAGCCCTATGTGCCGGTCGCCTGCGGACTGCTCGCGCACGCGGCGGAGGCGCACGGCGAGGACCCTCGCTACGCGGAACTGCTCGACCGGTACGCCGAGCGCGTCGCGACCGGACTGGCCTCCCTCGTCGCGGTCCTCGACCCCGAACTCATCGTGCTCTCCGGTGACGTGCTCGTCGCCGGCGGCGAAGCCCTGCGCGTCCGTGTGCAGTCCGAACTGGCCGACCTCGCCGCCTCCCGGCCCCGGCTCGTCCTCACCTCCGTACCCGTGCGTCCCGTCCTGCGCGGCGCCCTCGAAAGCGCCCTCGTCACCACGCGCGACGAGGTCTTCGACACCTCGCGCTGACCCACCGCCCGTCCCGCTGCCCCCCGCCCCGTAACCCCTCCGCCACAGGGAGACACCGTCATGCCCGTACATCCGCGCAAGGCAGCCGCAGCGCTCGCCGCCACCGCTTCGATAGCCCTCTTCGCCTCCGCCTGTACGGGCTCCGCGAGCAACGCGACCCCCGACGACCCCAGTGCCCGGACCAGCATCACCTTCTGGCACGGCTGGTCGACGCCCAGCGAGGTCAAGGCGATCCAGAACAACGTGGACCGCTTCATGAAGGCCCACCCGAACATCAAGGTGAAGGTCGTCGGCGACATCAACGACGACAAGCTCGGCCAGGCGCTGCGCGCGGGCGGCTCCAACGGACCGGACGTCGTCTCCTCCTTCACGACCTCCAACGTCGGCAAGTTCTGCGCCTCGGGCGCCCTCACGGACCTCAAGCCCTTCATCGAGAAGGACAAGCTGGACCTGGACAAGATCTTCCCGAAGGTCCTCCAGTCGTACACGCAGTTCGAGGGCAAGCGCTGCTCCCTGCCGCTGCTCTCCGACGCGTACGGGCTCTACTACAACAAGGACGCGTTCAAGGCGGCCGGGCTCGACCCCGAGGCCCCGCCGAAGACCTGGTCCCAGTTCGCCCAGGTCGCCAAGGCGCTCACCAAGCCCAAGGGCGACTCCTACGAGCAGCTCGGCTTCATGCCGACCTACCTCGGCTACGAGACCGTCGTCGAGCACTACATGTCCCAGTGGGACCACAAGTACTTCGACGCGGACGGCAAGTCGAACGTCGCCAAGGACCCGGCGTTCGCCGAGATGATGACGTACCAGAAGTCCCTGGTCGACGGCCTCGGCGGCTTCGCGAAGCTCGACAAGTACCGCACCACCTTCGGTGACGAGTGGGGCGTCAAGCACCCCTTCCAGACCGGCCAGGTCGCCATGCAGCTCGACGGCGAGTGGCGGCTGAACTTCATCAAGGAGGCCAAGGTCCCCTTCGAGGTCGGCGTCGCGCCGCTCCCGGTCGCCGACGACGAGGTGGCCGAGTACGGCAAGGGCTACCTCTCCGGCACGATCATGGGCATCGCCCCGCAGAGCAAGAAGCAGAACGCCGCCTGGGAGCTGGTCAAGTACATGACCACGAACACCGACGCCGTGGTGGGCTTCGCCAACGACATCGGCAACGTCCCCTCCACCCTGGACGCGCTGAAGTCCCCGGACCTGAAGTTCGACAAGCGCTTCAAGACCTTCCTGGACATCGCCCGGCACCCCGAGTCCACCACCCCGGACGGCGCCGTGAACGGCCCCTCCTACCAGGAGACCCTCTCCCGGCTCGCCCAGCAGTACGAGAAGGGGCAGGTCACCGACCTGAAGAAGGGGCTCGCGGACGCCGCGGCCCAGATCGACCGCGACATCGCCGCGGCGAAGTGACGGCCGGCACCCGCCCATGAGCACGGACACCCTGTCCCCGAAGGAGGCGACCGCCGCCCCGGCCGCCGCCTCCCGGCGGGGGACGAACACGCTGCGGGCGAAGCGCCGCCGCGGCGCGCTCGTCGCCCTGGCCTTCATGTCGCCCTGGCTGATCGGCTTCGGCGTCTTCTTCGCCTACCCCCTGATCTCCACCCTGTACTTCTCGTTCATGCGGTACGACGGCCTCAACCCGCCGACCTGGCGGGGCCTGGAGAACTGGACGTACGTCCTCACGGAGTTCCCGAAGTTCTGGCCGGCCCTGCAGAACACCCTCTGGCTCGGCGTCGTCATGGTCACCTGCCGAGTGGTCTTCGGCCTCGGCATCGGCATGCTGATCACCAAGATCAAGACCGGCGCCGGCGTCTTCCGCACCCTCTTCTACCTGCCGTACCTGGCCCCGCCGGTGGCCGCCACGCTGGCCTTCGTCTTCCTGCTCAACCCCGGCACCGGACCGGTCAACTCGCTCCTGGAGGCGGTCGGCATCCCCGCCCCCTCCTGGTTCAACGACGCGGACTGGGCCAAGCCCGCCCTCACGGTCCTCGCCGTCTGGGGCGTCGGCGACCTCATGGTCATCTTCATGGCCGCGCTCCTCGACGTACCGAAGGAGCAGTACGAGGCCGCCGAACTCGACGGCGCGTCCCCGTGGCAGCGGTTCCGCTACGTCACCCTGCCGAACATCTCGCCGATCGTGCTCTTCGCGGTCGTCACCGGGATCATCGGCGCGATGCAGTACTACACGCAGCCGATCGTGGCCGCCAAGGTCGCCTCGGGCGTGATCGGCGGCTCCGGCGTCACCTTCTCGCCCGGCTATCCGGACGACTCCACGCTGACCCTGCCGCAGCTGGTCTACAGCCTCGGATTCAGCCAGTTCAACTACGGCGCCGCCTGCGTCGTGGCCCTGGTGCTCTTCGCCTTCTCCATGGCCTTCACCGCGCTGCTCATGCGCCGGCGCGGCGGCCTGATCGGCTCGGGTGACTGACTCATGACGACCGCAACCGCCCCCGCCGCCCGCCCCGCCACGAACGGCCCGGTGAGCCCCGCCGAGAAGCGGGCCCGCCGCAGGTCGCTGCTGCACTGGATCGCCGTGCACTCGCTCGGCATCGCCGCGGCGCTGTTCTTCGTGCTCCCCTTCGTCTTCGTCCTCCTCACCTCCCTGATGAGCGACCAGCAGGCGCTCACCCGGGACCTGACGCCGAACTCCTGGCACTGGGAGAACTACGTCAAGGTTTTCCGGACGGAGGGCTTCCTCGTCTGGTGGAGGAACTCGCTGCTCTACGCGGGAGTCGGCACCGTCCTCGTGGTGGTGTCCTCGGTCCCCGTGGCGTACGCCCTCGCCAAGCTCCGCTTCCGCGGCCGGCACCTGTCCATGCTGCTGGTCATCTCGATGATGATGCTGCCGCCGCAGGTCGTCATCATCCCGATGTACCTGTTCTGGGCCAAGCAGATGGACCTCTCCGGCACGCTCTGGCCGCTGATCATCCCGATGGCCTTCGGCGACGCCTTCGCCATCTTCCTGCTGCGCCAGTTCCTGCTGACCATCCCCAACGAGTACATCGAGGCGGCGAAGATCGACGGCTGCGGAGAGTTCCGCACCCTGATCAGGATCGTGCTCCCGATGGCGAAGCCCGGCATCGCCGCCGTCGCCCTCTTCCAGTTCTTCTACTGCTGGAACGACTACTTCGGGCCGCAGATCTACGCCTCCGAGAACCCCGGCGCCTGGACCCTGAGCTACGGCCTGGAGTCCTTCAAGGGCGCGCACCACACCGACTGGAATCTGACCATGGCCGCGACCGTCCTGGTCATGGCCCCTGTGATCCTCGTCTTCTTCTTCGCCCAGAAGGCGTTCGTCGAGGGAGTCACACTGACCGGAGTGAAGGGCTGAATCACACCATGAAGCTCACTGTCGTGGGGGGCGGTTCCACCTACACCCCCGAACTCATCGACGGATTCGCGCGCCTGCGCGACACCCTGCCCATCACCGAACTCGTCCTCGTCGACCCGGCCGCCGACCGGCTCGACCTCGTCGGCGGGCTCGCCCGGCGCATCTTCGCCAAGCAGGAGCACGCGGGCCGGATCACCACCACCTCCGACCTCGACGCCGGGGTGGAGGGCGCCGACGCCGTCCTGCTCCAGCTGCGGGTCGGCGGACAGGCCGCCCGTCAGCAGGACGAGTCCTGGCCGCTGGAGTGCGGCTGCGTCGGCCAGGAGACCACCGGAGCCGGCGGCCTCGCCAAGGCGCTGCGCACCGTCCCGGTCGTCCTGGACATCGCCGAGCGGGTCCGGCGCGCCAACCCCGATGCCTGGATCATCGACTTCACCAACCCGGTGGGCATCGTCACCCGCGCGCTGCTCCAGGCCGGGCACAAGGCCATCGGCCTGTGCAACGTCGCCATCGGCTTCCAGCGGAAGTTCGCCGGACTCCTCGGCGTGGCCCCCTCCGAGGTCCACCTGGAGCACATCGGGCTCAACCACCTGACCTGGGAGCGCGCGGTGCGCCTCGGCGGCCCCGAGGGCGAGAACGTACTGCCGCGGCTGCTCGCCGAGCACGGCGACGCGGTCGCCGACGACCTGCGCCTTCCGCGCCCGGTCCTGGACCGGCTCGGCGTCGTCCCCTCGTACTACCTGCGGTACTTCTACGCGCACGACGAGGTCGTACGGGAACTCGGCACCAAGCCCTCGCGGGCCGCCGAGGTCGCCGCGATGGAGAAGGAACTCCTCGACATGTACGGGGACCCGGCGCTCGACGAGAAGCCGGCCCTGCTCGCCAAGCGCGGCGGCGCCTTCTACTCGGAGGCGGCCGTGGACCTGGCGGCCTCCCTGCTGGGAAACAGCGGCGGGCCCGAAGGGCCATCCGTTGAGGGTGGTGGTGGGCGACGGGCGGGCGGAGGTTCGCCGTACCAGGTGGTCAACACGTACAACAACGGCACACTGCCGTTCCTGCCGGACGACGCGGTCATCGAGACGCAGGCGGCGGTCGGCGCCCACGGGGCCGTCCCGCTGCCGGTCGCCCCGGTGGACCCCCTCTACGCCGGGCTGATCGCGAACGTCACCGCCTACGAGGACCTGGCCCTGGAGGCGGCGCTGCGCGGCGGCCGTGACCGGGTGTTCAAGGCGCTGCTCGCCCACCCGCTGGTGGGCCAGTACGCGTACGCCGACGGGCTCACCGACCGGCTGATCGCGCACAACCGGGAGCACCTCGCGTGGGCGTGAACCCGGACGGCGTCCTCCTCGCGATCGACGCGGGGAACAGCAAGACCGACGTCGCGGTCGTCGGCCGGGACGGCACCGTCCTGGGCGCGGCACGCGGCGGCGGGTTCCAGCCGCCGGTGGTGGGGGTGGGGACGGCCGTCGACTCGCTGGCGGAGATCGTCGGCCGGGCGTGCGAAGCGGCCGGTGTCCCGGCCCGGTTCGCCCACGTCACGGCCTGTCTCGCCAACGCGGACCTGCCCGTCGAGGAGACCGCGCTCCAGGCCGAGGTCCTCGGCCGGGGGTGGAGCGGGTCGGTGCGGGTGCACAACGACACCTTCGCCATACTGCGCGCCGGGATCGACGAGCCGCGCGGTGTCGCGGTGGTGTGCGGGGCGGGGATCAACTGCGTCGGGATGACCCCGGACGGGCGGACCGCGCGCTTCCCGGCGATCGGGAAGATCTCCGGTGACTGGGGCGGAGGCAGCGGCATGGCCGAGGAGGCGCTCTGGTTCGCGGCGCGCGCCGAGGACGGGCGCGGTGAGCCGTCCGAGCTGGCGCGCGCGCTGCCCGCGCACTTCGGTCTGGAGTCGATGTACGCGCTGATCGAGGCGCTGCACCTGGGTCTGGTGCCGTTCGGGCGGCGGCACGAGCTGACGCCCGTGCTGTTCCGGGTGAGCGCGGCGGGCGACCCGGTGGCGCTCTCCCTGGTGCACCGGCTGGCGGAGGAGGTCGTCGCCCTGTCGTCGGTCGCGCTCGGGCGGCTGGGTCTCCTCGACGAGGAGGCTCCGGTGATGCTGGGCGGCAGTGTGCTGGCCGCGCGCCACCCGCAGTTGGAGGAGCGGATCCGCGAACTCCTCGCCGAGCGGGCGCCGAAGGCCGTCATCGGCTTCGTGACGGCGCCGCCGGTCCTCGGGGCGGGGCTGCTCGCCCTGGACGAGGTGGCGGCGGGCCCGGAGGCGGCGGCCCGGCTGCGGGAGCACTACGGAGCCTGAGCCGGCGGAGTGTGGGGCGCCCCTTCCTTGGGAAGGGGCGCCCCACCGGCATGTTCACCTGTTCGAGCGACGCCCGGAACGGAACCGATCACGGCGTGGGGACGTATTCAATGTGAGGGGGAATGCCCACGGACGTGCCGGGGGCATACGGCACGATAGGAACAAGATCGAGTCAATCCCGGTGTGCGGAGGGCCCCCTGCGGCCATACTGCTCGCCGGACCGGCCGACGTCAGCGACCCAGGGGGAGGTCAAGTGACACACCCGCCGAACGCACCCGCCGCTCCCGCGGCGCGGAGCACGGCGCCCGCGCCCGTAAGCCCGACCGGCGTACCCGCGCAGCCGTCGCCCGCGCCCGGCGCCGTACCGCCCCAGGGGCGAGGTGCCTGGGCCGTGGGCCGGGAGCGGCTGCGGGTCGCCGCGACGACCGAGCCGGGCCGGCTCCAGATCCTCGGGGCCGTACTCGCGGCGCTGCTCGTCGCGTTCGGGGTGGTCACCGCCTTCCAGGTCGACGACCGGGCCGCCGCCGCCGACGACGTCGTCCACCGCAGCCAGCCGCTGTCCGGCGACGCCGCCGCGATCTACCGCTACCTCGCCGACGCGGACACCACCGCCGCCAGCGGCTTCCTCGCGGGCACGCTCGAACCGGAGGAGTCCCGCAAGCGGTACGACCGGGACATCGCCGCCGCCGCCCGCCTCCTCGTCGAGGCCGCCGCGGGCACCGACGGTTCGGGCCGGTCGGCCGCCGAGATCGCCACCCTCAACGAACAGCTCCCCCGCTACACGGGACTGGTCGAGCGCGCACGGGCCGCCAACCGGCAGGGCCTGCCGCTGGGCGGCGCCTATCTGCGGTACGCCAACCAGCAGATGACCAGCACCCTGCTGCCCGCCGCCGAGCGGCTGTACACGGCCGAGACCGAACGGCTCAGGAAGGACGACGTCTCGGCCCGCACCTGGCCGTACCTGTCGGTCGCCGTGGGCCTGATCGTCCTCGCCGCCCTCGGCTGGGCCCAGCGCCGCAACTACGTCCGCACCCATCGGGTGTTCAACCACGGGCTGCTCGCCGCCACCGCCGCCACCGTCGTCGCCCTGCTCTGGCTCGCCACCGCGCACACCCTCGCGCGCGCCGGGCTGAACGACGCCCAGGCGCACGGGCAGGAGTCGCTCCAGGTCCTCAACACGGCCCGGATCAGCTCGCTCACCGCCCGCGCCAACGAGAACCTGACCCTGGTCGCCCGGGGCGCGGTGCTCACCGAGGACCGCACCAAGGACAAGTACGAGGCGGACTACGCGGCGAGCATGGAGGCCCTGACGGGCGCCCTCGCCGCCGCCGACGCGCTGGCCGACGACGCCGACGGCCGCACTCCGGTCGACGAGGCCGTGCACCGCGTCCGCACCTGGCAGACGCTCCACAAGGAAGCCCGCGCGAAGGACGAGGCCGGAGACTACGAGGGCGCCCTCGTCCGGATCGTCGGTCCGAAGGACTCGACGGGCCAGGCCTTCGACCAGGTCGACGCGGCCCTTGAGCGGGCCCTCGCCCACGAGAAGGCCGAGTTCACCCGCTCCGCCGAGGACGCCGGGGCCGCGCTGACGGCCCTGCCGCTGGGCGCCGCCGCCCTCGGGATACTGGGCGCGGCGGGCGCCGTGCTCGGCATCAACCGCAGACTGTCGGAGTACCGGTGAGAGGGGGCGGGATGCCGAACGGCGCGTACCCGCTGGTGCGGCGGACGGCGAAGCGGCTCCGGGGCTGGGGCGGGGTGGCCGCCATGGCCCTGGCGTGCGGGCTCACCGCGTCGCTGACCCTGCTGCCGCTGGCACAGGACGGCGGCGACTCGGCGGCCCCCGGGACGTACGCTCCCGGCCCCGGTTTCGGGACGGCCGTCCAGGTCAAGGCGGACACCTGCCGGAACCCGGAGGCCTCGCTGACCCCCTCGTCGGCGGACGGCCCCTCGATCGACGCGATCAAGCAGCGCGGCAAGCTGGTCGTCGGCGTCGACCAGTCCAGCTACCGCTGGGGCTACCGGGACCCGGAGAAGGGCACCCTGGAGGGCTTCGACATCGAGCTGGCCCGCGCCATCGCCGCGGACATCCTGGGCGACCGGAACGCCGTGATCCTGCGGGCGATCCCCACCAACCAGCGGACCGCCCTCCTGAACAGCGGCAAGATCGACCTCGTCGTGCGCACGATGACGATCAACTGCAAGCGGATCGGCGAGGTCGCCTTCTCCACCGCCTACTTCCAGGCCGGACAGCAGGTCCTCGCGGCCAAGGACGACAAGACCATCACGGGCTACGACTCCTCGCTGCGCGGGAAGCGGATCTGCACCGCCGAGGGGTCCACGGCCTACGACGCGCTGGCGGAGAACTCCTTCGGAGCGGTCTTCAAGGACGAGGGCGACGGCACCAAGGGCGACAAGGACCTGCTGACCGTCCCCAACCAGCTGGACTGCCTGGTCAGGCTCCAGCTGGGCGAGGTCGACGCGATCGTCACCGACAACGCCCTGGCGGCGGGCCAGGCCGCGCAGGACCCGGCGGTCGAGCTCAAGGGCCGGCCGTTCACCGAGGAGTACTACGGGGTGGCGGCCAAGCTGGGCAACGACGACCTGGTGCGCCGGGTCAACCAGGTGCTCGTGGGGTACCGGCAGGGCCCCTGGCAGGCGGCGTACAAGGAGTGGCTGGAGAAGGACCTGCCCGGGATAACCGGGCCGCCGCAGCCCCGGTACAAGTAGCGCCGTACCCCCGCAGCCCCTACGAGCAGCCCCGTACCGGTAGCCCCGTACACGGAGAGGAAGAGGTGACCGATGGGCGTCACGGGACCCCCCGGTCCGGTGATGGACCGGGACGAGGCGGACCGTGCACTGGCGCGGCTCGGCGCCGAGCACAAGGCGGTCGAGGACTCGCTCTTCGCGCTCCAGGACCACGCGGGCCGCAGACTGCTCGAAGGGGCCGCCCTCACCGGCACGACCCGGGACCGCTGGGCGGCGACCGAGCGGACCATCACCCTGCTCTGGACCTGTTTCGACGTGTACACCGGCGCCCTGCGGGACGCCCGTGAGCTGCGCGCCCGGCGCCGCTGGCCCGGCCGGGACGAGCTCGTGGAGCTGACCGAGCGGCTGCGCGGCGAGAGCGTGCTCGTCGCCGGCGGCGCGGGCGAACAGGGTTTGCTCGCCGAGCGGTTCACGCTGGAGGGCCTGGTCCGGCGGATGAACGAGCTGTACGCGTCCTCGCTGGACGTGGTGGTGACCGCCGACGCGGTCTGGTCGGCGCTGCCCGCCCGGATAGACCTGCTCGCCGCGGAGCTCGGCCGGACGCGTTCGCTCGCGCACTCGGTGCGCGTGCGGCCCGGGGAGCACCCGGCCGGGGACGAGCTGGAGGCGATCACCGCCGAGCTGACCGCGCTGCGCTCCCAGGTCGTGACCGATCCGCTGGCCTTCTGGCGGCCGGCGGCGGGGAGTTCGGCGCCCGGCGGCGGCAGGCCCGACACCGCGCGGTACGACCGGGCGGCGCTGGCGCTGGAGGACGTCCGGCGGGAGATCGAGGCGGTGCTCGCGGTCCGGCAGGACTCCGAGGACCGGCTGCTCCGGCTGCGGGACGTGCTCTCGCGGGCGGACCGTACGCTCGCCGAGGCGCGGTCGGCGCGCGGCGAGGTCCTGGCGAAGATCGCCGCCTCCGAGGTGCCGGCCGTCAGCGGGCCGCCGATCGTGCTCCAGGAACGGCTGGCCGCCGCCGCCGAGTACCGCAGACACGCCCGGTGGCACCGGCTGTCACCGCTCCTGGACTCCCTGGAGCGGGAGGCGGAGGACGAACTGCTGCGGGCGCGGGAGTCGTTGACCGCGGTGACGGCGCCGCTCGCGGTGCGGGCGGAGCTGCGCGGCCGGCTGGACGCGTACCGGGCGAAGGTGGCGCGGCTGGGCGCGGCGGAGGACCCGGTGCTGGTGGAGCGGTACGACGCGGCGCGCAGGATGCTGTGGAGCGCGCCCTGCGATCTGCGGGTCGCGGAACAGGCCGTGCTGCGGTACCAGCAGGCGGTGGCGGACGTGCTGTCCGGCCCGAGAGACGCGGGAGGACGACAGTGGTGAGCGGGGAGACGGGCGTGGGGAGCTGTCAGCGTCCTTCGTGCGAGGGATCGTACGAGGACATGGGAGGCGGCGAGCTGTACTGCGACACCTGCGGGCTCGCCCCGGTGGTGGCGCCCGGGGGGCTGATCGGCTCGACGCCGACGGGGATGGCCGTGCCGGGCAGGAACACGGGCACGGGCTCCGTCGCCGGTTCCGGCGTCGGGGGTGCGGACTCCGGCTCCTCCCGGAGCGGTTCGGGGGCGTCGTCGCGGGCCTCGTCGCGTTCGTCGACGTCCCGGCGTTCGGTCTCGGGGCGGCTCTCGCGTGCGCTCTCCGGGGCGTCCGCGTCACGTTCGGTGTCGGTGCGCTCCTCGGGCACCTCGACCGGGCAGTCCGCCCGCAACCGGCTGGGCGCGGGTCTGGTGTCGATCCCCGAGGTGCCGCGTCCGGACCCGCGGGCCGCGGTGATGGAGAACGCCGAGGTCCCCGAGCGGAAGCGTTTCTGCTCGCGTTCCGACTGCGGTGCGCCGGTGGGCCGTTCGCGGGGTGACCGGGAGGGCCGTACCGAGGGCTTCTGCACCAAGTGCGGGCACCCGTACTCCTTCGTGCCGAAGCTGCGCGGCGGGGACATCGTCCACGGCCAGTACGAGGTCGCGGGCTGTCTCGCGCACGGTGGCCTCGGCTGGATCTACCTGGCCGTCGACCGGGCCGTCTCCGACCGCTGGGTCGTCCTCAAGGGCCTGCTCGACACCGGCGACCAGGACGCGATGGAGGCGGCGATCTCCGAGCGCCGCTTCCTCGCCGAGATCGAGCACTCCAACATCGTCCGCATCTACAACTTCGTCGAGCACCTCGACCAGCGCACCGGCTCCATGGACGGCTACATCGTCATGGAGTACGTCGGCGGCAAGTCGCTCAAGGAGATCGCCAACGACCGCCGCACCCCGGACGGCCGGCGCGATCCGCTGCCGGTCGAGCAGGCCTGCGCGTACGGGATCGAGGCCCTGGAGGCGCTCGGGCACCTGCACAGCAGGAACCTGCTGTACTGCGACTTCAAGGTCGACAACGCCATCCAGTCCGAGGACCAGCTCAAGCTGATCGACATGGGCGCGGTCCGGCGGATGGACGACGACGAGTCCGCGATCTACGGCACGGTCGGCTACCAGGCGCCGGAGGTGGCCGAGGTCGGCCCCTCGGTGGCGAGCGACCTCTACACGGTGGCGCGCACGCTCGCCGTGATGACCTTCGACTTCCAGGGCTACACGAACGTCTTCGCGGACTCGCTGCCGGACCCGGAGCACATCGAGGTCTTCCGGACGTACGAGTCCTTCTACCGCTTCCTGGTCCGCGCCACCGACCCGGACCCGGCGCGCCGGTTCGCCTCCGCGCAGGAGATGGCCGAGCAGCTGACCGGGGTGCTGCGCGAGGTCGTGGCGCTCCAGTCGGGACGGCCGCGCCCGGCGCTCTCCACGCTGTTCGGCACGGAGGTGCGGGTCACGGACACCGCCCTGTTCGCGGAGCTGACGGAGGACGTGTCGCTGCTGGGGGCACGCGCCGGGCGCAGGCGGGCGGCGCAGGCCGCCGCCGTGTCGGGGGCGCTTCCTCCGGCGGGTGCCGCCGTGCCCGGACAGGGGCTCGGGGCCCTGCTCGCGCCGCTCGACACGCCCGCCACCGCGCTCGCGCTGCCCGTGCCGCGCGTCGACATCGGCGACCCCAACGCCGGGCTGCTCGCCGGACTCGCGGTCGCCGCCCCCGGCGAACTGCTCGCCGCCCTGCACGCCGCGCCCGCGCCCTCCGCGGAGCTGCGGCTGCGCACCCTGCGGGCCCAGCTGGAACTGGGTGACGCGACCTCCGCCGTGCGGACCCTGGCGGGTCTGGAGGAGCGGGACCCGGACGACTGGCGGATCGTCTGGTACCGGGGCGTCACCTCCCTGGTGACCGGGGACCACGAGCACGCGGCGCTCGCCTTCGACGCGGTGTACGACGCCTTCCCCGGCGAGCCGGCGCCGAAGCTGGCGCTCGGGATCTGCGCCGAGGTGCTCGGCCAGCTGGACAACGCCGCCGAGTACTACCGCCTGGTGTGGGCCACCGACCCGAGCTTCGTGAGCGCCGCCTTCGGGCTCGCCCGGGTGCGGCTCGCGGCGGGCGACCGGGCCGGGGCCGTACGGACCCTGGAGTCCGTGCCGGAGGCCTCGATCCACTACACGGCGGCCCGGGTGGCGACCGTGCGGGCGCGGCTGCGGCGGCGCCCGGCGGCGGACCCGCTCGGGCCCGATCTGACAGCGGCGGCGGCGCAGGTCTCCGCGCTCCAGGGCTTCGGTCTGGACGCGGTGCGCCGGGAGCAGTTGTCGACGGAGGTCCTCGGGACGGCCCTCGACTGGGTACTCTCCGGGAGTCCCGGTGCGGAACCGGGCGGCGGCGCGCTGCTGCTCGGGAGTGAACTGGACGAGCGCGGACTGCGCTTCGGCCTCGAACGCTCGTACCGGGTGCTGGCCCGGCTCGCCCAGCGGGGCGAGGAGAGGATCGAACTGGTGGAGCGGGCCAACCGCTTCCGCCCCCGGACGTGGGTGTGAGGATGTCCCAGAAGCCGAAGCCGTCGCACGGACTGGCCGCGTGTCCGGACTGCGCGGAACCCCTTGAGCCGGTCGACCGGTTCTGCGGGGCCTGCGGGTACGACCTGACGGCCGCGGCGGCCGGCGGGGCGGAGCCCGACCATCCGACCGTGGCCATCGGCACGCCCGTGGCCTGGCCGGACGCCCCGCCCCGTGATCCCGGTTCGCTGTCGACGCTGACCCAGCACCCGGGGGACCTGCCGGGCACCGACTCGGGTGGCCGCGACCTGCCGACGATGCCGGTCGCCGGGGCGCCGACGTCCCCGGGCGGTACGACTCCGGGCAGTACGCCCCCGGTCCGTACGGACGGTCCCGTGCCGCCCGGTGGGGAGACGACGGCGGGCAGCGGGGACTTCGAGCTGGCGGCCCCCGACCCGCGGACGGCGGTTCGGGCGGATCCCGTCCCACCGGCCCCGTCGGCCCCACCGGCCCCGTCGGCCCCGGCGACCGCCCCTGCCACGAGCCCCGGCGCCCCGACGGCTCCGGCCGCTCCCACCGCTCCCGCCTCCGCCGCCCTGTGCGTGGCCTGTCGTGCCGGCCGGGTCGACACCGACGGCTACTGCGAGAACTGCGGGCACGCCCAGCCCCGCGAGCGGGACCACATGGAGCGGGAGCTCGACCGCGTCGCCGCCGTCAGCGACCGCGGGCTGCGCCACCACCGTAACGAGGACGCCTTCGCCGTCTCCGCGACCACGCTCCCCGACGGCTCCCCCGCCACCGTCGCCATCGTCTGCGACGGCGTCTCCTCGGCGACCCGGCCCGACGAGGCCTCCGCCGCCGCCGCGGAGGCGGCCGGTGCCTCGCTGCTCGCCGCGCTGCCCCGGGGCACCCACCCGCAGCAGGCGATGCACGAGGCGATCGTCGCCGCCGCCGAGGCCGTCAACTCCCTCGCGGAGGAACCCGGTCAGGACGGTGCCGAGCACGAACCGCACCGCCACCGCAATGCTCCGGCCTGCACCATCGTGGGATCCGTCGTCGCCGACGGCCTGCTCGTCGTGGGCTGGGTCGGCGACAGCCGCGCCTACTGGGTGCCGGACGACCGGTCCGCCCCCGCCCGGCTCACCGAGGACGACTCGTGGGCCGCGCAGATGGTCGCCGCGGGCCTGATGAACGAGGCCCAGGCGTACGCGGACGAGCGGGCCCACGCGATCACCGGCTGGCTGGGCGCCGACGCCTACGAACTGGAGCCGCACACGGCCGCGTTCAAGCCCGACCGGTCGGGTGTGGTCGTCGTCTGCACGGACGGACTGTGGAACTACGCCGAGGGCGCCGAGGACATGGCCAGGGTCGTCCCGGCCGACGCGGCGGACCGCCCGCTGCACAGCGCCCAGGTGCTCGTCGGACACGCCCTGGACGGCGGTGGCCACGACAACATCACGGTCGCGCTGGTGCCGTTCACCGTCACTGCCCAAGAGGCGGGATCCGCCTGAGCGGTCGCCGCTCCCCCGTCCCTTCTCCGTTGTTGCCCGAGGAGCCGTAAACAGATGGCGAACTTCTCCAAGTCGACCGTGCCGCAGTTCTCGGTGGACGTCTACCAGAACGAGTTCCTGCCCGAGGGCGGCAGGGACGTCAGCGCGATCGTCACCGTCACCTCGACCGGCGGCGGTACCAGCGGGCTGTCCGGCCCGGCGGCCGACGGCGCGGCCGGGGTCGTGATCATGGTCGACTGCTCCGGTTCGATGGACTACCCCGCCACCAAGATGCGCGGCGCGCGCGAGGCGACCGCCGCCGCCGTCGACACCCTGCGCGACGGCACCTCGTTCGCGATCGTCGCCGGTACGCACACGGCGAGGGAGATCTACCCGGGGCAGGGCCGCCTCGCGGTGGCCGACGCCCGCACCAGGGCCGAGGCCAGGGAGTCGCTGCGCCGGCTGAGCGCGGGCGGCGGCACGGCGATCGGGACCTGGCTGCGGCTCGCGGACCGGCTGCTGTCCTCCGCCGACCTCACCATCCGGCACGGCATCCTGCTGACCGACGGCCGCAACGAGCACGAGTCGCCCGAGGAGCTGCGGGCCGCGCTCGACGCCTGCGCCGGCCGCTTCACCTGCGACGCGCGCGGGGTGGGCACCGACTGGGAGGTCAAGGAGGTCACCGGGATCGCCTCGGCCCTCCTCGGCACCGCCGACATCGTCGCCGACCCGGCCGCCCTCGCCGGCGACTTCACCTCGATGATGGAGCACGCGATGGGCAAGGGCGTGGCGGACGTCGCGCTGCGCCTGTGGACGCCGGTCGGGGTGGAGATCGCCTTCGTGAAGCAGGTGGCGCCGACGGTCGGGGACCTGAGCGGACGGCGTACGGAGGCCGGGCCGCGCGCCGGGGACTACCCGACGGGCTCGTGGGGCGACGAGTCCCGCGACTACCACGTGAGCGTGCGGGTCCCACAGGCGGCGGTCGGCCGGGAGATGCTGGCGGCCCGGGTCTCCCTGATCGCACCGGATCCGCTGGGCGGCGACCCCCGGACGCTGTCCCAGGGACTGGTACGGGCGGTGTGGACGGACGACCTGGCGATGTCGACCTCGATCAACCCGCAGGTCGCGCACTACACCGGCCAGGCCGAACTGGCGGACGTCATCCAGCAGGGTCTGGATGCCCGCAAATCGGGCGATCACGACGGCGCGACGGCCAAACTGGGGCGCGCCGTGCAGCTCGCGGCGGCCTCCGGCAACGCGGATACGGCCAAACTCCTTTCGAAGGTGGTCGACGTCGTCGACGCGGCGACCGGTACTGTGCGTTTGAAGGCGAAGGTCGCGGAAGCGGACGAGATGACACTCGAGACCCGCTCCACCAAGACCGTTCGCGTGAAGAGGTAGCCCGGCCAGCGGGCCGGACGACGAGAGGGGGAAGCACCGACATGCCTACCTGCCCGAACGGGCACCAGTCGGTCTCCGACGACTGGTGCGAGGTCTGCGGCCATCGCATGGCCGGGGCGGGTGCGCCGACGGGTGCCGTACCGCCGCCTCCCCCGCCGCCGCCTCCCGCTTACGGATACCCCGGCCCCGGCAATCCCGAGGGCCCCGGCGCCCCGGGTGGCTACGGTGCGCCCGGCGGCCCCGAGGGCCATGGCGCCCCCGGTGGCTACGGTGCGCCCGGCGGCCCCGGTGGTTACGGCCCTCCCGGCGGCCACGGTGCTCCGCCCGCCCCCGGTGGCTTCGGCTCCGGTGGCGACCCGAACGCGACGGCGCAGGCGGAGCTCTGCCCGCAGTGCCGTACCCCGCGCGAGCACATGGCGCCGTTCTGCGAGGAGTGCCGCTGGAACTTCCTCACGAACACGGCGACCTCGTACACCCCGCTCGCCCCGTCCCCGCAGCAGCAGCCCGGACCGCCGCCCGGTCTGAACCTGCCGCCGGGCTTCCAGTCCCCGCCGCCGCAGGCCCCGCAGGCCCCACAGCCCCAGGACCCCTTCGGGTACCACGGCTCGCGGCCCTCGCAGGTGAACCGGCCCGCCGAGCCGCTGGGCGCCGAACCCACCCACCACCAGGCCCCGCCACAGCGCCCGCCGGCGCAGCAGCAGCCGCCCGGTCCGCCCGGGCAGCAGCCGCCGGGGCCTCCGGCGTACTTCCAGGCGCCGCCTGGACCGCCCGGCGCCCCGGTCCAGGCCCCGGCGCAGCCCGCGCCGCCGCAGCCCCGCGCGGACGACGACTGGGTCCTGTCCCCGCCGTCGCAGCCGTCGCCCCCGCAGCAGCCGCAGGGACCGCCGCCTCAGCAGCACCAGGCGCCCCCGCCGCACCAGGGCCCGCCGCCGCACATGGCGCCGCCCCCGCAGCAGTTCCAGCAGCCCCAGCCGCCGCAGCAGCCGCTGTCCTGGACCGCGCTCATCGCGCCGGACCGCGACTACTTCATGGCGATGATGCAGCGCAGCGGTCCCGAGGCGACGGGCCTGAACCTGCCCGCGTACTCACCGGCGAAGCAGCTGCCGCTCGAGGGCAACCAGATCTCCATCGGCCGCCGCCGGCACTCCACCGGCGAGTCCCCCGACATCGACCTGTCGGTGCCGCCGGAGGACCCGGGCGTCTCGCACCAGCACGCGGTGCTCGTGCAGCAGCCGGACGGCTCGTGGGCGGTGGTGGACCAGAACTCCACCAACGGCACCACGGTCAACGGCGGCGAGGAGCCGATCCAGCCCTACGTCCCCGTCCAGCTCCAGGACGGCGACCGGGTGCACGTCGGCGCCTGGACGACGATCACGGTCCGGCTCGGCTGACCGCCGCGCTCAGGCGTCCGGCAGGGGCCAGGCGTACGGCCCCGACGGGTCGTCCAGCCAGGCCCACTGCCGGTCGCCGCTGAGCGTCACCCCGAAGCGCTCCCGTCCCGGCCGCCGTTCGGACAGCCAGAGCGAGAGCGCTTCGCCGCGATCGAGGGTCGCGTCGACCAGGTCCCGGAAGAAATGGAAGAGCGAGTCCCCCGCCGGTCCGTGGCGCGGGGTGCGGGCGGCGACGCCCCGGAGCGGCACGAAGTACGCGGGCGTCGGCAGGAACCTTCCCTCCGCGTGGGTGGCGTCGCGCACCCGCAGCAGGAGCAGCCCGGTGGAGAGCGGCGCGAGGACCAGGGCGCCGCTCCGGCACTGGGCGAGCCAGGCGCGCGGGACCGAGGGCAGCGCGCAGGTCGCGACGATCCGGTCGTAGGGGGCGTGCTCGGGGCAGCCCCGGGCGCCGTCGGCGACGAGGACGGCCGGCCGGTACCCGGCGGCGGCCAGATGGGTCCTGGCGGACTCGGTGATCTCCTCGTCGAGGTCGACGGTGGTGACGTGCCGCTCGCCGAGGCGGTGGCAGAGCAGGGCCGCGTGGTAGCCGGTGCCGGCGCCGATCTCCAGGACGTCCTGCCCGTCGCGCACGTCGAGGGCCTGGAGCATCAGTGCCATCAGGGAGGGCTGGCTCGCGGAGGAGACCAGTTCCCCGTCCCGGACCCGGGTGGCGATGGCGGTGTCCGCGTAGGCGCCGCGCAGCCAGCGCTCCCGCCGCACCGGGTCGGGGTCGCCGCACCAGAGCCGCTCGTATCCGGCGGTGCCGGGGACGTAGTGGTACGGGACGAACAGATGGCGCGGCACCTCGGCGAAGGCGGCGCGCCAGGCGGGGTCGGTGAGGACGCCCGCCGCGTCGATCTCGCGCACGAGCGCCCGCCGCTCCCGCGCGCCGGCCTCGGCGAACTCGTCCCGCCGTGCACCCATGCCTCCACTCTCGCTCCCCGGCGGGTGCCCGGCGAGCGGTCCTGGATCCCAAGTCCTAGGACGGGGCATCTGAGACGATGGAACGGTGAACGAGATTCCCGGGGAAACGACGCAGGAGCAGACCTTCTACGAGCAGGTCGGCGGCGAGGAGACCTTCCGCCGTCTGGTCCACCGCTTCTACGAGGGTGTCGCGGGCGACCCGTTGCTGCGCCCGATGTACCCCGAGGAGGACCTCGGTCCCGCCGAGGAGCGCCTCGTGCTCTTCCTCATGCAGTACTGGGGCGGCCCCCGCACCTACAGCACCCACCGGGGGCACCCGCGGCTGCGGATGCGCCACGCGCCGTTCACCGTGGACCAGGCGGCCCACGACGCCTGGCTGCTGCACATGCGGACCGCGCTGGACGAGCTCGGCCTCGCTCCGGAGCACGAGCGGGAGCTGTGGCGCTATCTGACGTACGCGGCGGCGTCGATGGTGAATTCGGCCGGCTGAGTCCTCCCCCGGTCACGGACGGACACATTCCGGAGACGGAACCCCGAATAACGGTCACGATCCCATCAAGGTGGGCCCGCAAGCGGTTTCCAGCGGCACGTGCACTCTGAAAGCATCCGGGAGAAGTTTCGGGAGCGTTCGGGAAGTGTTCGACGGGCGCACCGTGATCAGGGTGGCCAGGGGGATGGGTGACGGGGTTCGTATTTCTGCGCGTCAGGGCGCACCGACTGCTGCTCGCCGCGGCACTGCTCGCCGTGCTCCTGACCACCTCGGTGCTCGCCACCCTCGCCTCCTTCTCCGGGGCGATCGGGGACGCGGCGCTCCAGGCCGGCCTGCGGGGCCGCTCCGCGGCCGCCGCCTCGCTGCTGGTGAGCGGGCAGGTGCCGGCCGCCAAGCGGGACTCCGCGGAAGCGGCCGTCCAGGACGGGGCCAGGCGGACCTTCGAGGGGCTGCCGGTGACCGTCCGGCGGCTGGAACGCTCGGGGCCGTACGCCCTGCCCCGGAGCCTCCAGCCGCCCGCCGCCCGTAAGGGCGACCCCGACCTGACCCACTTCGCCGCGCTCGACCGCGCGCGGCTCACCCTCGTCAAGGGCGCCTGGCCGTCCGCCTCCCGGACCGCCGGTGTGATCGAGACGGCGCTGCCCGAGGAGGCGGCCCGGCGGCTGCGTGTCACTCCCGGCACCGTCCTCGACCTCTCCGACCGGCTCGACAACCGGCCGGTGAAGACCCGGATCACCGGCGTCTACCGGCCGGTCGACACCCACGACCTGTACTGGCAGCTGGACCCGGCCGGCGGGCGCGGGGTGCGGACGGTCGCCTTCACCACCTACGGGCCGCTGCTCGTCGACCCCGCCGTCCTGGCCGCCGGAGCGCTGAGCACCGGCGAGACCTCCTGGCTGGGCTCCGCCGACTTCACCGGCTTCACCACCGACCGCATGGACGCCCTGCGCGTCAGCGCCACCGAGGGCCCGAAGAAGCTGGCCGGCGGCACCGAGGCCTTCGGTACGACGATCTCGGCGTCCACCTCGCTGCCGACCGTCCTCGAACAGACCCAGCGGTCCCTGCTCGTCTCCCGCTCGACCGTGCTGATCGTCGCCGTTCAGCTGGTGCTGCTCGCCGCGTACGCCCTGCTGCTCGTCGCCCGGCTGCTGAGCACCGAGCGCTCCGGCGAGACCGCGCTGCTCCGCGCCCGCGGCGGCTCGCGGCGCCGGATCGCGGGGCTCGCCGCCACCGAGGCGCTGCTGCTCGCCCTGCCCGCGGCCATCGCCGCCCCGCTGCTCTCCGGCCCGCTGACCGGGCTCTTCGCCGAGCGGTCCGCGCTCTCCTCGCTGGGCGTGCAGCTCGACACGACGCCGTCGGGCTCCGTGTGGCTGGTCGCCGCCGCCGTGGCCCTGTGCTGTGCGGCAGCCGTCGTCGCCCCCGCGCTCGCCGCCGGGGACGGCTCGGGCGTCTCCCTGCGCAAGGCCCGCTCGGCCTCGCTGCCGGGACCCGTACGGGCCGGCGCCGACCTCGGTCTGCTCGCCGTCGCCGCCGTCGCCTACTGGCAGCTCCAGCGCCCCGCCGCCACGGGCGGCACCCTCGGCACGGACGAGGCCGGCGGCGGTTCCGTCGACCCGGTGCTCATCGCCGCGCCCGCCCTCGCCCTGCTCGCGGGCACCGTCCTGACGCTGCGTCTGCTGCCGCCCGCCGCCAAGCTGGCGGAGCGGCGCGCGGCGGCCGGGCGCGGGCTCTCCGCCGCGCTGGCCGGCTGGCAGTTCAGCCGCCGACCGCTGCGGGGCGCGGGCCCCGTCCTCCTCCTCGTCCTCGCCGTCGCGATGGGCATGCTGGCCATCGGGCAGAGCGGCTCGTGGGAGCGCTCACAGCGGGACCAGGCCGACTTCCGGGCCGGCGCGGCCGTCCGCGTCCTCAGTGCCGGGCCCGGCGAACCCACCCAGACCGAACAGCTGGGTTCCGTACCGGGTGTGAAGGCGGTCGCCCCGGTGCACCGCACCACCATGGACGTGGCCGGGAAGAGCGCGACCGTCCTGGCCGTGGACACCCGCAACGCCGCCGGTGGCATGCTGCTCCGCCCCGACCTCGCCGACGTCACCGCCCGTTCCCTGCTCACCCCGCTCGCACCCCCGGCGACGACCCGCCCCGGCCTCCCGCTGCCCGCCGGCAGCCGGGCCCTCACCGCCGACCTGCGGCTCGCCGAGCCCGGCACCGAGGCCCGGGTCACCGCCGTCCTTGAGGACCCGAACGGGGTCCCGTACCGGCAGGCCCTGGGTACGGTGCCCTCCGACGGCCGCAGCCACCGGCTGACCCTCGACATCGCCGCTCTGACCGCGGGCCCCGGCGGCGCGACGGGCGGCGGCTCGAACGGCCTGCTCACCCTCATCGGCCTCGAGTTCACCGGCCCGATCGCCGACGGCCGGACGGGCACCCAGACCCTGCGCGTCGAGCGGTTCGCCGTCGTCCGCGCGGACGGCGGCGAGCAGGTCCACGCCCCGGGCCAGGTCCTCGCCACCTGGGCGCACACCTCCGGGCAGACGGAGAACGGCGACCCCCAGAAGGACAAGCCCACGTCCGGCGTCCCCGGCGCCGCCGGACCCGGCGGCCGGCCCGCCCCGTACTCCCTCACCTTCGCCGCCACGGGCGCGCGCACCGGTGTCCCCTTCTGGCACATGGAGGAGTTCACCCTGCGGATGGACGCCCCCGGTCCCAAGGCGCCCAGCAAGCTGGCGGCCGTGGCCACCGGCGGATTCATGGCGGCCTCCGGAGCGAAGCCCGGTGACCTGATCGAGGTCTCCCTCGACGGCCTCCACGTCAAGGCCGTCGTGGAACGCGTCGTCGACGAGCTGCCGACCACCGGCCCCGGCGCCCGGGTCGCCTCCGCGACCAGCGCCGTCACCACCCCCGACGACGGCGGTGCGATCCTCCTCGACCTGGCCTCGGTCAACCGCTATCTGGCCGCCGGCGGCGAGGTGGCGACCGTGCCGCCCACCGAGTGGTGGCTGACCGTCGACTCCGGCCGCACCGCCGATGTCGCCGCCGCCCTGCGCGCCCGCCCCAACGCGGACCCCGCCCAGGTCCTGGTACGCGACGAGATCGCCGCCGAACTCCTCGGCGACCCGCTCGGCGCGGGCCCCAACGCCGCCCTGATGGCGGTCGCCGCCGCCGCCGCGGCGCTCGCCGCCGTCGGTTTCGCCGTCGGCTCGGCCGGCGCCATGCGGGAGCGGTCCGCGGAGTTCGGCGTGCTGCGGGCGCTCGGCACACCGCAGCGCCGGCTGGCCCGGCTGATCGCCGCCGAGCAGGGCCTGCTCATCGGCATCGGCCTGCTCATCGGCATCGGACTCGGTACGGTCCTGGCCCGTGCGGTCGTCCCGCTGGTGGTCCTGACCGGCCAGGCCGCCCGGCCCGTGCCCCCGGTCCTCGTCGAACTGCCGCTCGGCCAGGTGGCCCTGCTGATCGCCGGGGTAGCCGCGCTGCCGCTCGCCATGGTCGCGGTGATCGCCCTGCGCCGCACCGACCCGGCCGTGACCCTGCGCCACCAGGGGGAGAACTGATGTCCGCCGCCACCGGGGAGAACCCGGAGAACGAGGAGAAGCCGGCCGGGGAGAACCCGGACACGGGCGCTTCCCCGAGCCCCGCCGAGGCGACCCCCGGCACACCCTCCGCACGCAGGAAGGCCCCCGACATGCCCCGGTCCCGGTCGTCCCGGTCCGACAAGCCCGCCCGCCCCGTGGCGCCCTGGGTGCGGACCCGGCTCCGGACCGCACCCTGGGCCGCGGCCTCGCTCGCCCTCCTCGTCCTGGTCACCGCCTATCTCGCCGCCGCGCTGCCGCGCGCCATGGACCGGTACGAGACCGAGGGCCTGCGGCACGACATCCGGACCGCCGCACCCCGCAACGCCGTCCTCGAACTGACCGCCGCGCCGCCCGGCCTGGACCTCCCCCAGGCCACCCGCGAGGCCGGTCTCGCCCCCGCCGTCCTGCAGAAGCAGCACGACGAGGCACGGGCCCTGCTCCCGGACCCGCTGCGGACCGACCCGAAGCAGAACGTCCACGGCGTCCGTACGGTCAAGCGGGTCGAGGGGCTCGACCCGTGGCTGCCCCGGCCCCAGGGGCTCTCCCCCGAGTTCGTGCTCTCCTCGCCGTCCGATCTGACCGCCCACGCCACCCTGCGCGCGGGCCGCCTCGCCGCCGGCACGGCCCGCGCCCCCGAGGCGGTGGTCACCCCGAAGACCGCCGAGTCCCTGCACCTGAAGCCCGGTTCCGTCGTACACGTGCCGGGCCGGATCGGCTCCGAGCAGATCGCCGTCACGATCACCGGGATCGTGGAGCCGAGCGGCCCCGCCGACGCCTACTGGGCCGTGGAGCCGCTGCTGCGCACCCCCGTGTTCGCCGCGGTCATCAAGAGGGACGAGGTGTTCTACTACTGGCAGGCGGCGCTGCTCCTCTCCCCCGCCTCCGCGCCCGCCGTGCTCTCCACCACCGGCGAGCCCGAGGTCTTCTTCCGCTACCTGCCCACCTCCGGTCGCCTCACCGGCCGGGACACCGAGGCGCTCGGCGCCGCCCTCGGCTCGGCTGCGGGCGGCCCGGATCTGGTGAAGATACGCGAGGTCGTGGGGCCCACCGGCGCGATGACCACGGAACTCGACACGATCGTGGACTCGTACCGTTCGATGCGCGAGGCGATCAACCCGGTCGTGGCCGTCGCCGTCTTCGGGATCGGCGCGGTCGCGGCCGTCGTCCTCGCCATGACGGGCGGTCTCTTCGTCGCCCGCCGGGACGCCGAACTGTCCCTGATCCGCTCCCGCGGCGCCTCGCTCACCGGCATCGGTCTGCGGCTGCTCGGCGAGACCTCGGCGGTCGCCGTACCGGCCGCCGCGCTCGCCCTGGTCCTGGCCGTGGTCACCGTACGGCCGCCGGACGGCGGTCCGGGCGCCGGCCCGGGCGACATCCCGCTGCTACCGTCGCTGCTCGGCGCCGTCGGCGTCGCCCTGCTCGCGATGCTGGTGCTGCCGGTACGGGCCGTCGTCATCCACCGCAGGCCGCGCCTGCACGGCGGCCGTGACGACCTGCTGACCGCGCGCCCCTCCCGGCGCCGTACGGTCCTCGAACTCACCCTGCTCGTCCTCGCCGTGGGCGCCGTGGCGTCCCTCCGGCTCCGTGGCACCGGCAACTCCGCCGACCCCCTGGTGAGCTCCGCCCCGGTGCTCGTCGGCCTGATCGCCGCCATGCTCCTCGTCCGGCTCTACCCGCTGCCGCTGCGGTGGCTCGGCCGGCCCGCTCGACGGCTGCGCGGGGCGGTCGGCCCACTTGCCCTGGCCCGCGCCGGACGCTCGTCCACGGCGGGCACCCTCCCGTTGCTCGCGCTGGTCCTCGCCCTGACCACGGCGGCCTTCGGCGGCTCGGTCCTGGCCGGTGTCGCCGACGCCCGCGACCGGGCCGCGCTGCGTGCGGTCGGCGCGGACGCGCGGATCGACGGCTCGGTGGACTGGACGCGGCTGCCCACCGGACTCGAGGAAGGGGTCCGGGGAACCCCGGGGGTACGGGACCTGGCGCCGGTGCAGATCGAGTACGGGGTGTCCCTGCCGTCCCATGAGAGCACCACCGCCCAGCCGATGAGCGGCACCCTGGTGGGCGTCGAGCCCGGCTCGTACGCCAGGCTCGCGGACCGGACGGACTTCGGCCCGTTCCCGGCGCGGCTGCTCGCCACGACCGGCAAGGGCGGCAAGGAGGCGGCGCTGGACACCGAGCGGGTACTGCCCGCCATCGCCTCGCCGTCCGTCGCCGACCGGCTCGGCAGCGCGCCGCAGGAGGTCGTCACGGCGGCCGGGGTGTTCCGGGTGAAGGTGGTCGCCGTCCGGTCGGCCACCCCGGCGCTGCCCGACGCCGACTTCCTCGTCGTCAACGGCGCCGACCTGACCCACCGGGCGGCCACGGCGCTGCTGGTCACAGGACCGAAGGACGGGGCCGCGCTACGGGCAACCGTGAAGGCGAAGTCCGACAAGCTCATGGTGTCGATGCGCAGCGAGGAGCGGGCCACCTACGTGGACTCGCCCCTCCAGTCGGGCGCCGAGGGGATGTACCTGGGCGCGATCGGCGCGGGCGCCGGCTTCGCCGTGGTGGCCGTGCTGCTCTCCCTGATGCAGAGCGCGCCGGAGCGGACCACGCTCCTCGCCCGGCTGCGGACGATGGGCCTGACCCGGAAGCAGGGGCGGCGGCTGCTCGGACTCGAAGCGCTGCCGCAGGCGGTCCTCGCGGCGCTGGGCGGCATGCTGGTCGGCTGGGCGACGGTGCCGCTGCTCGCCCCGGGCATCGACCTGTTCCGGCTGGCGCTGGCGACGACTCCGGGGTTCGCCCCGCTGGACAGCGCCCCGCTGCGGGCGGATCCGTGGTCGCTGGTGGTGCCCGCCGTCGTGGTCGTGCTGATCACGGCGCTGGCGGCCGGCGGACAGGCCTGGTGGGCGGGACGCAGGGGCTCGATCAAGGAACTCAGGGCAGGAGACGCACGATGACGAAGACCGAGACGTCGAGCCGGGGATCGTCCGTGGCGGGGTCCGCCGCGGACACCACCACCCTGGAGGAGCTGGAGCGCAGGGCGACCGCGCGGCGCGACCGGCCCTCGTACGGTCATGACGCGCTCATCGCCTGCGACCGGCTGGTCCGGATCTTCACCACGGACGGGGTGGAGGTGCAGGCGCTCCAGGGGCTCGACCTCCTCGTGAAGGAGGGCGAGCTGATGGCCCTGGTCGGCGCGTCCGGTTCGGGCAAGTCGACGCTCATGAACATCCTCGCGGGCCTGGACGTGCCGACCGCCGGCGCGGCCCGGGTCGCCGGGTGCGACCTGCTCGCGATGGACGGCAAGGCGCGGCTGCGCTACCGCCGTGAGGTCGTCGGCTTCGTCTGGCAGCAGACCGCCCGCAACCTCCTCCCCTATCTGACGGCCGCTCAGAACGTGGCGCTGCCGATGCAGTTGCGGGGCCGGGCGAAGCACAAGGCGGAGCGCGCCGAGGAGCTGCTGGCGATGCTCGGCATCGCGGACGCCCGCGACCGGCGCCCGCACCAGCTCTCCGGCGGCCAGCAGCAGCGGGTCGCCATCGCGGTCGCCCTCGCCAACAACCCGGCGGTCCTCCTCGCCGACGAGCCGACGGGCGAGCTGGACTCGGCCACCGGCGAGCAGGTCTTCGCGGCCTTCCGCCGGGCCAACGAGGAACTGGGCACGACGATCGTGATCGTCACCCATGACCAGGCGGTCGCCTCCGAGGTGCGCCGTACGGTCGCCATCCGCGACGGCCGCACCTCCTCGGAGGTGCTGCGCCGCACGGAGGTCGACGAGCAGGGCCAGGAGTCCCTGGTGGCACGGGAGTACGCGATGCTCGACCGCGCGGGCCGGCTCCAGCTCCCGGCGGACTACACCCAGTCCCTGGGCATGGAGCACCGGGTGGCGCTGGAACTGGAGCAGGACCACATCGGGGTGTGGCCCGACGACACGGAGCGCTGAGCGACCGGGGAGCGGACGGACACCGGGGCCCCGTCGACCTCGAGCTCCGACGGGCGGACATCAGGCCCTTCCGTCACCCGGACGTGCCGGGCGTGACGGTCAGCGCCATCGGAACCGTACGGAGGGCGATCGAGCCGTACGGGGTGCGCAGCCGCAGCCACGGCCCTGAGGCGAGGAGGGCGACCGGTGCCTCGGTGTCCGCGGGTGGCAGGAAGCCCAGCGACTGGGCGGCGTGCACGGCCCGCAGCGGCAGTCCGGTCGGCCCGAGGGTCCTCGACCAGATCTCGCGGCCGATGAGGTCGCGCTCGGCCCTGGTGCGCCGCTCCTCGGGCAACGCCTCGTCCCGCGCCCGGAATTCGGCGACGGCGGCGGCGACCGCGCCGCGCATCGCGACGACTCCCGGCAGTCCGGCGACCGGCTGCCAGCCGGCCCGGGGCGGGAGGACGCCCGTCCAGGGCGGCCCGGTCACGGATTCCGGGACGACCGCCTTGCCCGCCGACTCCTCGATGCCTTCGAGGAGTTCGCCGGCGGAGACGGTGACGTCGAGGTCGACGGCGTCGACCAGCCGGGCCGTACGGATGGCGAGCACCTCGAACGACGGCGGCCGGCCGAAGACGGCGAGCGCCCCGCCGCCCGCCTGGAGGCGGACGGCGGCGGCCCGGTCGTAGTGGACGAGCCGGGTCAGGAAGGCGGCGAGCGCCGCCGCCTCCCTGGCGTCGTCGAAGTGCAGCGGCGCGAGCACGGTCATACGGCGGACTTCGCTCCCCCGGACGTCATCCCGTCGTCGACGTACTCCTCAAGGAAGCCGCGCTCCTCGGCGGTGATCCGCCGGGGCCGCTGCGCCTCCAGGTCGAAGGGCACGACGACCGTGGACGCCCGTACGTAGGTCACGTCGGGGTCCTTGATCTCGTACGCGATCGTCAGCGACGCCGCGCCTATCTTCGTCACCCACGACTCGACGGTCACCGGCTCGTGCCGGTGGACCAGCGGTCGAAGGTAGTCGATCTCGTGCCGGGCCACGACGGACCCGCCGGAGAACGAGGGGGAACCGTCCCCCGGCGCCAGCCGGAACATGAAGTCGATCCGCGCCTCTTCCAGGTACCGCAGGAAGACGACGTTGTTGACGTGCCCGAAGGCGTCCATGTCCGACCAGCGCAGAGGACAGCTGTAGAGGTGTCTGGCCACTGACCTCAGCCTCGGGTCAGCTTCTTGTACGTGGCACGGTGCGGACGGGTGGCGTCCGCGCCGAGGCGCTCGACCTTGTTCTTCTCGTACGACTCGAAGTTGCCCTCGAACCAGTACCACTTGGACTCGCCCTCGTAGGCGAGGATGTGGGTGGCCACCCGGTCCAGGAACCACCGGTCGTGGGAGATCACGACCGCGGCGCCGGGGAACTCCAGGAGCGCGTTCTCCAGCGACGACAGGGTCTCGACGTCGAGGTCGTTGGTGGGCTCGTCGAGGAGCAGCAGGTTGCCGCCCTCCTTGAGCGTGAGCGCCAGGTTGAGGCGGTTGCGCTCACCGCCGGACAGCACGCCCGCGGGCTTCTGCTGGTCCGGGCCCTTGAAGCCGAAGGCGCTGACGTACGCGCGGGACGGCATCTCGACCTGGCCGACGTTGATGTAGTCCAGCTCGTCGGAGACGACGGCCCACAGCGTCTTCTTGGGGTCGATGTTGGCGCGGCTCTGGTCGACGTACGAGATCTTGACGGTCTCGCCGACCTTGATGGAGCCGGAGTCCGGGGTCTCCAGACCCTGGATCATCTTGAACAGCGTGGTCTTGCCGGCGCCGTTGGGGCCGATGACGCCGACGATGCCGTTACGGGGCAGGGTGAAGCTCAGGTCGTCGATGAGGACCTTGTCGCCGAAGGCCTTGGAGAGGTTCTCGACCTCGACGACGATGGAGCCCAGGCGCGGGCCCGGCGGGATCTGGATCTCCTCGAAGTCCAGCTTCCGCATCTTGTCGGCCTCGGCCGCCATCTCCTCGTAACGGGCGAGACGGGCCTTGGACTTGGTCTGACGCCCCTTGGCGTTGGACCGCACCCACTCCAGCTCTTCCTTGAGGCGCTTGGCGCGCTTCTCGTCCTTCTTGCCCTCGACCTTGAGGCGGGTGGCCTTCTTGTCGAGATAGGTGGAGTAGTTGCCCTCGTAGGGGATCGCACGGCCGCGGTCGAGCTCGAGGATCCACTCGGCGACGTTGTTCAGGAAGTAGCGGTCGTGGGTGACGGCCACGACGGCGCCCGCGTACTTCGAGAGGTGCTGCTCCAGCCAGTTCACCGACTCGGCGTCGAGGTGGTTGGTGGGCTCGTCGAGGAGGAGCAGGTCCGGGGCCTCGATGAGCAGCTTGCAGAGCGCGACACGGCGCTTCTCGCCACCGGAGAGGTTGGTGACCGGCCAGTCGCCGGGCGGGCAGCCCAGGGCGTCCATGGCCTGCTCCAGCTGGGCGTCGAGGTCCCAGGCGTTGGAGTGGTCCAGGTCCTCCTGGAGCTTGCCCATCTCCTCCATCAGCGCGTCGCTGTAGTCGGTGGCCATGAGCTCGGCCACCTCGTTGAAGCGCTTGAGCTTGCCCATCTGCTCGGCCGCGCCGTCCTGCACGTTCTCCAGGACGGTCTTCGACTCGTCGAGCTGCGGCTCCTGCATGAGGATGCCGACGCTGTAGCCCGGCGACAGGAACGCGTCGCCGTTGGACGGCTGCTCGATCCCGGCCATGATCTTCAGAACGGTGGACTTACCGGCACCGTTCGGGCCCACCACACCGATCTTGGCGCCGGGCAGGAAGTTCAGGAACACGTCGTCGAGAATCACCTTGTCGCCGTGCGCTTTACGCGCCTTGCGCATGGTGTAGATGAACTCAGCCAAGAGAAACCGTCCGGCAAAGAGTGAGTGGGCAGATACACCCCATCTTGCCTGACCGCCACCCCCGGGGGCGAACCAGTAGGTGGGGGGCTCGCTGACCTGGGGGTTCCGCTACGCGTCCGTGGCCGGGCACATGCCTCTGGCGCGGGCCGTCGCCGAGGCGGGGACCGAGGACAGCAGGTCCAGGACCTCGCGGGCGCGGTCGCGGGCGGTCGAGGTGGCCAGGACGGCCGCGCCGAAGGTCGAGCTGATCGCGGTGTCGCCCGGGAGCGGGCCCGCCACGACGACGCCCGGGAGGTCCATCAGCTCGCTGTGCTGCTGGAAGGCCAGATCCGCCCGGCCCGAGGACAGCAGGCTGCCGGCCGGGACCCCCGGCGGGGCCTGGACGAGCCGGTCCGTGAGCGAATCGGCCAGTCCCAGCCGGGCGATCAGTTCGACGAGCGCCGTTCCGCTGGGGCCGGTGGAGTAGGCGATCGTCCGCGCCGACAGGAGCGCGGCCCGCAGGTCGGCTTCCGAGTCGAGGGCCGGAACGGGCGCGCCCTCCGGGACGGCGGCGACGACCTGGGAGATCCACAGCGGGCGTGCCGTGCCCGCCACCAGGTGCCCTTCCGCCTCCAGTGCGGCGAGCGCTCCGGCGGCGAGGACCAGCACGTCGGCCTCGGCGCCCTCGCGGACCCGCCGTGCGATCTCGACGCCGCCGGCGGCGTCGAAGCGCACCGGGATGCCGTGGGCGAGCCCGATGTGCGCGGCGACCTCGGCCAGGACCGGCCGGGTCGCCATCGAGGACAGTCCGGCGATCTCTCGTTCCACGTCGCTCCTAGCGTCCGGTCGGTGGTACGGATGTCCGGCAGATGGTACGGCGACCGGCCGGGCCGCTCAACGCCGGTCTGCGAGACTTGCCGGGTGAGCACAACCCGGAGCACGGCGGCAGGAAAGGTCCTGGAGGTCCTCGCGGCCTTCGACCGCGAGCACCCGGCGCAGACCCTGTCGGAGATCGCCCAGCGCACGGGTCTGGCCCTGAGCACCGCGCACCGGGTGGTCACCGAACTGGCGGCCTGGGGGGCGCTGGAGCGCGGCGAGGACGGGTCCTGGCACGTCGGGCTGCGGCTCTGGGAGATCGCCTCGGGGTGTCCCCGTACCCAGATCCTGCGCGATGTGGCCCTGCCCTTCATGCAGGACCTGTACGAGGGGACCCACGAGAACATCCAGCTCGCGGTGCGCGAGGGCAGTGAGCTGGTGTTCGTCGAGCGGATCGCCGGGCACCGGTCGGTGGAGCTGCTGACGATGGTCGGCAGCCGGTTCCCCGTCAGCTCCACCGGGATGGGCCGGGTGCTCCTCGCGCACGCGCCCCGGGACGTCCAGGAGGAGGTCCTCGAATCGCCGCTGCGGGCGTGGACCCCGCACACCGTGACCGATCCGAAGACCCTGCGCGCCCAGCTGGACCGCATCCGGCGCGAGCAGGTCTTCGTCAGCGACCGGCAGCTCTCCGAGAGCACGGTCGCCGTGGCCACCCCGGTCCGCATCGGCCGGACCGGTCCCGTCAGCGCCGTCCTGGGGATCGTCTTCACGGCCCGGGACGCACGCCGCGCGGGCGGGCTGCGCGAGCCACTGTTGCGGGCGGCGCACGGGATCTCCGACGAACTCGGCCGGCGGACCCGTACGACGACGGCCTGACGCCCCGTCGAGTTCCGGGAGGACCGGATACGGGACCGGCTTCGGCGGCCGGCCCCGCGACCGACTTCCACGACCGGCTTCCACGACCGACTTCCGCGACCGGCTTCCACGACCGGCTTCCGCCTGGCGGAAACGGCGGCGACCCGCCCCCGCACCGGCTGTCAACGTTCGGGTGTTCCGAACGTTCGCAGCTGTTGAGGAGACGCCATGGCCGACGCCACCGTCGACACCCTTGCCTCGGTTCCCGTCGCGGTCATCGGTGCCGGTCCAGCAGGCCTGATGCTGGCGCACCTGCTCGGTCGCGCGGGTGTCGAGACGATCGTGCTCGACACCCGTACCCGGCACGAGATCGAGACGACGCAGCGCGCCGGAATCCTGGAGGCCGACGTGGCCCGGGACCTCGTCGACACCGGCGTCTCCGACCGGATCCTCAGCGAGGGGTACGAGCACGAGGGCGTCGAGCTCCGCGTGGACGGCCGGCCGCACCGCATCGACTTCCAGGAGCTGGTCGGCGCCTCGGTCTGGCTCTACCCGCAGACCGACGTCTTCGTCGACCTGGCGAACGCCCGGGAGCGGGACGGCGGCACGGTCCACTTCGGCATCCGGGACACCGAGGTCCTCGACGTCACGACCGACGCCCCGCGCGTCCGCTACACCTCGCCCGACGGGACCCGCCACGAGATCCGGGCCCGGTACGTGGTCGGCGCGGACGGCTCGCGCAGCATGTGCCGCGACCTGATCCCCGAGGACCGGCGGACGCGCTACGGCAAGGAGTACCCCTTCGCCTGGTTCGGCATCCTGGCCGAGGCGCCGATGAGCGCGCCCGAGCTGATCTACGCCCACTCCGAGCACGGCTTCGCGCTGATCAGCCAGCGCACCGAGAGCGTGCAGCGGATGTACTTCCAGTGCGACCCCGACGAGTCCGTCGACGCCTGGTCCGACGAGCGCATCTGGGAGACCCTCCAGGCGCGCGTGGCCGGCCACGACGGCTTCCAGCTCAAAGAGGGGGCCATCACCGAGAAGACGGTGCTGCGCTTCCGTTCCTTCGTGCAGCAACCGATGCGGTGGGGCTCCATGGTCCTGGCGGGCGACGCGGCGCACACCGTGCCGCCCACCGGGGCACGCGGGCTCAACCTCGCACTGCACGACGTGAAGGTGCTCGCCGAGATCCTGCTCAGGGCTCTCGGCGACACCGGCGAGGGCGCGCTGGAGGAGTACGAGCCGCGCGCCCTCCAGCGGGTCTGGCGGGCCCAGAACTTCTCGTACTGGATGACCCGGCTCCTGCACACCGCGCCCGGCGCCTCGCCGTACGACCTGCGGCGTCAGCTCGGCGAGCTGGACAACGTGGTGGGGACGCGCGCCGGGCGCGCCTACCTCGCGGAGCAGTACACCGGCTGGCCCACCCGCCCCCAGAACTGACCCGAAGAGCACCGGGAGTACTCATGATCATCGACTGTCACGGTCACTTCACCACCGCTCCGCCGCAGCTGGCCCAGTGGCGCGACCGGCAGGTGGCGGCGGCCGGTTCCGGCTGCGCCGCCCCCGACCCCGACGACGTGGTCATCAGCGACGACGACCTTCGCGAGGCGATCGAGGGCAACCAGCTGCGGCTCATGGACGAGCGCGGCAGCGATCTGACGATCTTCTCGCCGCGGGCCAGCTTCATGGCGCACCACATCGGCGACTTCGCGGTCTCCTCGGTGTGGTCGCGGATCTGCAACGACCTGGTCCACCGCGTCAGCACCCTCTACCCCGACCGCTTCGCGATGGGCGCGATGCTGCCGCAGTCCCCGGGCGTCGACCCGGCGACCTGTCTGCCCGAGCTGCGCCGCGCGGTCGAGGAGCTCGGCGCGGTGACGGTCAACCTCAACCCCGACCCCTCGGGCGGCAGGTGGACCGCGCCGCCGCTGACCGACCGCAGCTGGTACCCGCTGTACGAGGCGATGGTCGAGTACGACGTGCCCGCGATGATCCACGTCAGCACCTCGTGCAACCCGGCCTTCCACACCACCGGCGCCCACTACCTGAACGCCGACACCACGGCGTTCATGCAGCTGGTCCAGGGCGACCTGTTCGCCGACTTCCCGACGCTGCGGTTCGTGATCCCGCACGGCGGCGGCGCGGTGCCGTACCACTGGGGCCGGTTCCGCGGTCTGGCGATGGCGCTCGGCAAGCCGGACCCCGAAGCGCTGCTGGACAACGTCTTCTTCGACACCTGCGTCTACCACCAGCCGGGCATCGACCTGCTCACCCAGGTGATCCCCAGCCGGTCCGTCCTGTTCGCCAGCGAGATGATCGGCGCCGTCCGCGACATCGACCCGCGCACCGGCCGCCACTTCGACGACACCAAGCGGTACGTCGAGGCCACCCCGCACCTCTCGGACGAGCAGCGAGCCGCCGTCTACTCGGGCAACGCCCTGCGCGTCTACCCGCGGCTCGCCGCGCGCCTCGCCGCCGCCGGCCGCTGACCGGCCACCGACCGACCAAGGAGAAGAGCACATGCAGCACACCGAGATCGGTGTCGTCCACACCTCGGTCACCCGGGCCGACCCGGACGCGGTCGCCGCGCTGTCGGCGTTCGGCGTGGCGACGATCCACGAGGCCATGGGCCGGGTCGGGCTGATGCGCCCCTACCTGCGCCCCGTGTACCCGACGGCCCGGATGTGCGGCACGGCGGTGACCGTCCTGCTGCAGCCCGGCGACAACTGGATGATGCACGTCGTCGCCGAGCAGATCCGCGAGGGCGACGTGGTGGTCGCGGCCTGTACGACGGAGAGCGAGGACGGCTTCTTCGGCGACCTGCTCGCCACCTCGTTCCGCGCCCGGGGCTGCCGGGGCCTGGTCATCGACGGCGGGGTGCGCGACGTGGCCGACCTGGAGCGGATGGACTTCCCGGTCTTCTCCCGCGCGGTCAACGCCAAGGGCACGGTCAAGGCCACCCTCGGCTCGGTCAACGTGCCGGTGATCTGTGGCAACGCCCTGGTCCGGCCCGGTGACGTCGTCGTGGCGGACGCCGACGGCGTCGTGGTGGTGCCGCGCGAGCGGGCCGCCGAGGTCGCCGCGGCGGCGGCTGCCCGGGAGGCCAACGAGGAGGGCAAGCGCGAGCGGTTCCGCGCCGGCGAACTCGGCCTGGACATGTACAAGATGCGCGGCCCGCTGGCCGAGCTCGGCCTTCGCTACGAGGACTGACGATGACCGACTTCGAGAAGACCCCCGGCTGGCTGGACTGGTACGCCGGTCCGAGCCGGCCCCGCTTCGAGGTGCCCGAGGGCGCCGTCGACGCGCACTGCCACGTCTTCGGACCGGGCGCGGAGTTCCCCTTCGCCCCGGAGCGGAAGTACACCCCCTGCGACGCGTCCAAGGACCAGCTCTTCCAGCTGCGCGACCACCTGGGCTTCGCCCGTAACGTCGTGGTCCAGGCGACCTGCCACGGCGCCGACAACAGCGCCATGGTCGACGCCCTGCGGGCCTCCGGCGGCCTGGCCCGGGGCGTCGCCACCGTACGGCCGGACATCTCGGACGAAGAGCTGCGGGAGCTGCACGAGGCGGGTGTCCGCGGTGTGCGGTTCAACTTCGTCAAGCGGCTCGTCGACGCGGCGCCCCGGCAGGACCTGTGGGACGTCGTCGAGCGCATCGCGCCGTACGGCTGGCACGTCGTCGTCTACTTCGAGGCGGCCGACCTCGCCGACCTGCGCGACTTCTTCCTCTCGATCCCCGTGCCGCTGGTCATCGACCACATGGGCCGGCCGGATGTCACGAAGGACCCTGAAGGACCGGAGTTCGAGGCGTTCCTGAACTTCATGCGGGCGAAGCCCGACATCTGGTGCAAGGTCTCCTGCCCGGAGCGGCTGTCGACCGACGGTCCGCCGGCCCTCTACGGGGAGCGGGCGCCGTACCGCGACGTCGTCCCGTTCGCCCGGCGGGTGGTCGAGGAGTTCCCCGACCGGGTGCTGTGGGGCACCGACTGGCCGCACCCCAACCTGACCAACCACATGCCCGACGACGGTCTGCTCGTCGACTTCGTCCCGGACATCGCGACGACGCCGGAGCTGCGGCGCAAGCTGCTCGTCGACAACCCGATGCGCCTGTACTGGCCCGAAGCCGACTGACCCGCCTCACGATTGGAGTCCGGGCATGGCACTGGACAAGACGTACAAACTGGTTCCGGGAACCACCATCTTCGACGCCGAGCAGTCCGCCAAGGGCTACCACCTCAACCAGTTCTGCATGTCGCTGATGACGGCGGAGAACCGGGCGCTGTACCTCGCCGACGAGCGCGCCTACCTGGACGCGTGGCCGCTCCGGGAGGAGCAGAAGCAGGCGCTGCTCGACCGCGACCTCAACGCGGCGATGCGCGAGGGCGGCAACATCTACTTCCTCGCCAAGTGGGGGGCGACGCTGGGCCTGTCGTTCCAGCAGATGGCGGGCTCCATGACCGGGATGACCGAGCAGGAGTACCGCGACATGATGGTCGGCGGCGGCCGGTCCGTCGAGGGCAACCGCATCGACCACGCCGTCCTCGACGCCGCCTACGCCGACCCGAACCCGCCGGCCGAGCACGCCACGATCACCGGCGCGGTCTTCACCTCGCACGTGCCGGCGATCGGCGCGGCGATGGACCTCGGGAAGACCGAGGAGCCTTACTGGCAGCCGGTCTTCGAGGGGTACGAGTACTCCAGGCGGTGGGAGCGGGAGAACATCCCCGACGTCATCTTCCTGGTCTACAACGACCACGCCAGCTCGTTCGACCAGTCGCTGATCCCGACCTTCGTGCTCGGTACCGGCGCGGCCTACCCCACCGCCGACGAGGGGTACGGGCCCCGCCCGGTACCCGGCATCGAGGGCGACCCCGACCTGGCCGCGCACATCGCGCACTCGCTGATCAGGGACGACTTCGACCTCACCCTCGTCAACGAGATGAGCGTCGACCACGGCCTCACCGTCCCGCTGTCGCTGATGTTCGGCGACGTCGAGAAGTGGCCGTGCAAGGTGATCCCCTTCCACGTCAACGTGGTGCAGTACCCGGTGCCGTCCGGCGCCCGGTGCTTCAAGCTCGGGCAGGCGCTGCGCAGGGCGATCGAGTCCTACGACCGGCCGCTGAACGTCCAGGTGTGGGGCACCGGCGGCATGAGCCACCAGTTGCAGGGCCCGCGCGCGGGACTCATCAACCGGGAATGGGACAACGCCTTCCTCGACCGGCTGATCGAGGACCCGGCCGGCCTGGCGGAGGTACCGCACCTGGAGTACGTGGAGGAGGCCGGCTCGGAAGGCATCGAGCTGGTCATGTGGCTGATCGCCCGCGGCGCGATGAGCGACCTCGACGACTCCGGTGAGATCGAGGTCAAGCACCGCTTCTACCATGTGCCCGCGTCCAACACCGCCGTCGGCCACCTGATCCTGGAAAACCACCCGCGGGCCCAGGAGCCCGCCGTGAAGGAGTGACGACATGACTGACGACCAGCCCGTACGGATCGCCCTGGCCGGAGGCGGCGCCTTCGGTGCCAAGCACGCGGCCGCGCTCCGGCGGATCAAGGGCGTCGAGGTCGCCGCCGTCGTGAGCAGCAGCCTGGAGAGCGGCCGGAAGTTCGCCGCCGAGCAGGGCATCGACCGCGCCGTCGCCGACCTGGACGAGGTCCTGGCGATGGACGACGTCGACGCCGTCATCCTGGCCACGCCGACGCCGATGCACGCCGCGCAGACGCTGGCCTGCCTCGAAGCGGGCAAGCACGTCCAGACCGAGATCCCGCTGGCCGCGTCCCTGTCCGACGCCGAGGCGTGCCTGGCGGCGCAGCAGCGCACCGGGCTCGTCGCCATGGTGGGCCACACCCGGCGCTTCAACCCGAGCCACCAGTGGGTGCGGCAGCAGGTCCGGGCGGGGGACTTCTCCATCCAGCAGATGGACGTGCAGACGTACTTCTTCCGCCGTACGAACCTCAACGCCCTCGGCAAGCCGCGCTCCTGGACCGACCACCTGCTGTGGCACCACGCCGCGCACACCGTCGACCTGTTCGCGTACCAGACCGGTTCGCCGATCGTGCAGGCCAACGCCATGCAGGGGCCGATCCACCCCGAGCTGGGCATCGCGATGGACATGTCCATCCAGCTCCGCGCGGAGAACGGCGCCCTCTGCACCCTGTCGCTGTCCTTCAACAACGACGGGCCGCTGGGCACCTTCTTCCGGTACATCGGCGACACCGGCACCTACCTCGCGCGGTACGACGACCTGGTCACCGGCAAGGACGAGCCGATCGACGTGAGCGGGGTCGACGTCTCGCTGGACGGCATCGAGCTCCAGGACCGCGAGTTCGTCGCCGCGATCCGCGAGGGCCGCGAGCCGAACTCCTCCATCGCCCAGGTGATGCCGTGCTACCGGACCCTGGCGGACCTGGAGAAGCAGCTCGACGCCGTCGCGGGCGCGTGAGTACGCCGAGTACGGCACCGGCGGGCGGCTCCGGCCGCTCGCCGCGCCGGATCGGCCCGTTCGAGGTCCCGGCGATCGGCCTGGGGTGCATGAACCTCAGCCACGCGTACGGGGTCGCCCCGGAGCCCGAGGCGGCGGAGAAGCTGCTCCTGTCCGCCCTGGACCAGGGGGTCACGCTCTTCGACACGGCCGCGCTGTACGGCTTCGGCGCCAACGAGTCGCTGGTCGGCCGGGTCCTGTCCGGCCACCGGGACCGGATCGTGCTGGCCAGCAAGTGCGGGATGACCGGTGTCGAAGGGCGGCGGGTCATCGACGGCCGCCCCGAGACCGTCCGTCGCACCGCAGACGAGGCGCTGGCCCGGCTGCGTACCGATGTGATCGACCTGTACTACCTGCACCGGATCGACCGTCAGGTCCCGGTCGAGGAGAGCGTCGGCGCGATGGCCGAGCTCGTCGAGGCCGGGAAGGTACGCGCGCTGGGCCTGTCGGAGGCGTCGGCCGCGACGCTGCGGCGGGCCCACGCGGTGCATCCGATCGCCGCGCTCCAGAACGAGTACAGCCTCTGGTCGCGCAACCCCGAGCAGGGCACCCTGGCGGCGGCCCGCGAGCTGGGCGTCGCCCTGGTGGCGTTCAGCCCGCTGGCCCGCGGTTTCCTGACGGCGACCCCGCCGGACCTCGACGGCCTCCCGGCCGGTGACATCCGGCGGGGCATGCCGCGTTTCGGCGCCGACCACTACCCGGCCAACCTGCTGCTGCGCCGCGAACTGGCCCGGCTCGCGGAGGCCGCCGGCCTGACGCTCGCGCAGCTGGCGCTGGCCTGGGTCCTCTCCCGGGGCCCACACGTCCTCGCGATCCCCGGCACCCGCTCGACGGCCCATCTGACGGAGAACCTGTCCACCCTGGACCGGACCGTCCCCGCCGAGACCCTCGAAGCGGCGGGCCGCATCCTCAACGCGACGACGGTGCGGGGCCCCCGCTACAACGACCTCACCCTCTCGGAGATCGACACCGAACGCTGCGGGGCGGCGGGTTAGCCGACGCCCGGACACACGACGACCCCGGCCCGCTGACGCGGTCCGGGGTCGAGCGTTCTCACAGAACGGGTTCGTCCCGTGAGGGTGGGGCTCAGTGGCCGGCGGTCTTCTTCTTGCGGAGGAAGAACACCGCGCCGCCACCGACCACGACGAGCGCGGCGGCGATGCCGGCGATCATCGGGGTGGCGTTGGAGCTGCCGGTCTCGGCGAGGTCGCCGCCACCGGTGGTGGTGCCGGAGCCGGTCGTGCCGCCCGTGGTGTCACCGGTGGTGCCGGCCGGGGTCGACGGGGACGGCGAGGCCGGGGTCGAGGGCTCCGTGCTGGGGGTCTCGGACGGCTGCGGGCCGGGAGGGGCCGTCTTGCAGTCCAGGACGCCCTCGAAGGTCTCCTCGAAGCCGTTCGGGCCGGTGATCGTGAACTTGTACGCCTCGTCCTCGGCGAGCGGGACCGTGATGGTCTTCGTCTCACCGGCGGCGATGGTGTAGGAGGTGCCCTTCAGGTCGAAGGTCCACGGCTCGTCGCCCTTGTTGGAGGCGATGACCTCGAGGCCGCCCTTGGCGCAGTCCTTGGCGACCGTGACGGCCGGGACGGCACCCTTCTTCGCCCAGCTGGCGGAGGCCTTGGCCGTGACGGTGGAGTCGCTGGAGCCGGCCAGGATCAGGGTCTGCGAGGGGCCGTCGATCGAGACGAAGGCGCGGCCCAGGGAGACCTTGGTGGTGGCGGAGGCGGTCAGCTCGGCGGTGCCGTCGGCGGTGCCGGCGGGAACGTCGAAGTAGACCTCGTCGCCGTTCTTGGCCTCGGTGACCGGCTTGCCGTCCTTGTCGACGACCTTGACGCCCTCGGGGGTGCCGGCGGCGGCCTGGAGCTTCGCGGTCTCGGCGTTGGTGGCGACGGTGATCGGACCGAGCTTGTCACCGGCCTTGCCCGCCACGGAGGACGGGGAGAGCGAGAGGGAAGCCTTCGGCTCCTCGAGCTTGACCGCTTCCTTGAGGAGGTACTCGGTCAGTTTCTTGGCGTCGCCGCTGCGCGGCGTCGCCCTCACGTCGTCCGAGAACGTCCAGATCGCGGCCTGCGTGCCCGCGGCGGCCTCGTCCTTGGAGAGGTCGACGCCTAGCTTCGCACCGAGGGCCTCGGCGGAGTTCTTCGGGTAGGCGTTCTCCAGGACCCAGAGAATCTTGCCCGCGTTGTCGTTGTTGTGCAGCGAGGACTCGCTCCAGCCGACTTCCTTGTAGTCGAAGTCGTGCTTCGCCTCCGTGCGGATGTCGATGCAGTAGGTCTGGAGCGTTCCGCCGCCCTCGACCTGCATCTTGAAGAGGCCGCCGGTCACGGGGCTGGGCCACTTCTTCCACGTGTCGCCGTCCTTCTCGGCGATCTCGACGGAGCCACGGTCGGTCATACCGCCGAGCTTCGCCGTCACACCACCGGTACCCGCGGCGTCAGCGGCGAGCGCCGGACCTGCCGTGGCTATCGCTCCGGCCGCGACGAGGCCGGAGACGAGAGTCGCAGCGGCGAGACGGGCTACGCCTCGCCCTCGAACTGAAAACATTGCATTCCCCTCCGGGCGCGTCGCTCCGCAAACATGGTCGATTTGCGTGGGGGGAGCGCACGCCAGCAGATTCACAGACTCGATGGGCTCACGTGCCACATGAGTACCCGGGAATCCTAGGGATGCGGAACCCCCCGGTGCCCGGCCATCCGGTCAGATAAGCATTCCGACTCGGAATCGTTATCACACAAAGCGAGTTGGTCGACAAATCCCCACGACGGAAGGTCAGGGGACGGTCACCAAGCGCGCCTTCGACCCGGCGACGGCGTCCGCCGCTGGGGCGCCCGCGCGCTGTGTGGCCGGTGTGGCCGGTGTGGCCGGTGTGCCCTCTGAGCCCCATGCGCCCTCTGCGCCTTCGGTGGCTGTGGCGGGCACGGCAGTCACGACGGGCACGGCCCATGGGTCCGGCTCGGGCCTCTGTTCCGGCTTCGGTGCGCGCCGGAACGCCGCCGTCCCCCGGCTCAGATCGTGGCCCACCGCCAGCGCGGCCACGTCCACGAAGGTCTTCCGCTGGCCGTCGCGCTCATCCTCCCGCACCCGCAGCCGGCCGTGCACCACGAGCGGTTCCCCGACCGACACCGAGGCCGCGAGGTTCGCCCCCAGCGAGCGCCAGGCGGACACCGTGTAGAAGCTGGTGGGCCCGTCGGACCAGAGCGCCTGCACCCGGTCCCAGCGGCGCGTCGGCACCGCGAAGCGGAACCTGGCGACCCCGCCCGTCGCCGTGTCCCGGTACTCCACCGCCGTCGCCACGTTGCCGACGAGCGTCACGGTCGTCTCGTTCATGATCCGTCCCCCACCCCTGTCCTCAGCCTGCTGTCCGCACCGGCCTCTTCGCCGGTCGACACCCATCCTGGAGCCATCGGGAAGAACCCGCCGGAGCCTGTGGACAGCCGGAGGATGGGGACAACTCCCCCACCCGGAAGGGGTAACCGGAGGAGACCGAAGAAGAGCGAAGGAGACTGGAGGAAAGAGGATGAGAGTGGAGGAGACCGGACAAAACGGCTCCCTGGGAGGAGGAGGCCGCTACCTCACCCGTACCCCCGCCCGAGTCGCCCCGAGCCGTGTCGTACCGACGCGGGTCCCGCCCACGATCCGCGTCCCCGGCCGTGTCCCCGTCACGGTCGCGTACTGCTCGCGCACCTCCCGGTAGCGCATCAGCTCCGCCGCCACCGGGTCGAGCACCCGGGCCCGGCCGCAGGCCGCCGCGGCCTCCCGCAGGCGCCGCTCGGCCTCCTGCCCGTACCGCCGGGCCGGTCCCTTCACGGCGCCCTCGCAGGCCCATTCGACGAGCGGTCCGCCGATGATGCCGCCGAGCATCACGAGGACCGGCGGGAGCAGCCCCGGCTCCACGACACCCACGATCTGCCCCACCAGCCAGAGCGCGCCGAAGATCTGGAGGAGCGTCATCACGGCCTGGGCGAGGACGGCGGCGGGCCACCAGGCGGGCCGGGGCGGCCGGGCGGCCGGATCCCCGATGCTCACGGTCAGCTCGTCGAGGGCCTCGGGCAGCCCGTCCGCTCCCCGTTCCGCCGCCTCGCGCACGGCCTGCGCCCAGGGCGCGGGGAGCCCGCGCGAGGCCTCGTCGGCGACGATCCGTACCGCCTGCTCGACCCGCTGGCGGGCCGTCAGTTCGTCCTCGACCGGGGAGGCGAGGTGCGGGTCGGTGGAGCCGTGCGCGCGCATCCGCTCGTACCAGCGGTAGAGCCGTAGCCACGGGGTCCCGCAGGCGCGGATCGCACCCCGGCGCCAGACCCGCTCGGCGGCCTCGCCCGCCGCCTGCGCGCCGACGGCGACGGCGAGCCGGTCGGTGAAGGCGTCCCGGGCCCGCTCGTCGAGGCCGGGCCGGCCGTCGGCGAGGTAGGCGGGGCGCAGCCGGGCGGCGGCGGCGTCGACGTCGGCGGCGAGCCGCCGTTCGGGGGCGGTGCGTTCCTGGACGAAACGGCCTACCATCTCGCGGAGTTCGGGTACGCCGTCGCCGGTGAGCGCGGAGACGGCGAGCACGGTGGCGCCGGGTTCGCCGTGCTCGCCGAGTGCCACGCCGTCCTCGTCGAGGAGGCGGCGCAGGTCGTCGAGGACGAGGTCGGCGGCCTCCGTACCGAGCCGGTCGATCTGGTTGAGGACGACGAAGGTGACCTCGGCGTGCCCGGCGAGCGGCCGGAGGTACCGCTCGTGGAGGGCGGCGTCCGCGTACTTCTCGGGGTCGACCACCCAGATGACGGCGTCGACGAGGCCGAGGACCCGGTCGACCTGGTCGCGGTGGGCGGTGACGGCCGAGTCGTGGTCGGGCAGGTCGATGAGGACGAGCCCCTGGAGTTCGGTGTGGGCCGCGCCGCCCGCGAGGGGGCGGCGGCGCAGCCTGCCGGGGACGGCGAGCCGGTCGAGCAGTCCGGCGGCGCCCTCGGACCAGCTGAGGGCGATGGGCGCGGAGGTGGTGGGGCGGCGCAGTCCGGTCTCGGAGACGGGGACGCCGGCGAAGGCGTTGAAGAGGGTGGACTTGCCGCTGCCGGTGGCGCCGGCGATGGCGATCACGGTGTGCCGGGAGGAGAGCCGCTGCCGTGCGGCGGCCTCGTCGAGCACCCGCCCGGCTTCGGCGAGCGCCTCGCTGTCGACCCGCGTACGGGAGAGTCCGACGAGTTCGTGCAGGGCGTCGAGGCGGGTACGGAGGGGGCCGCCGTAGCTCCCGCCGAGGGGCGGCAGGGTGTCGGGCTCGTGCGCGTCCGCGCCGTCGGCTCCGGGGGCCCAGGCTACGGATCCGGCACGGTCTCCGGAGCCGCCCCCGCGTTCACCGGCACGACGGGCGATGAGCCCGTCGTCCCAAGCCGCTGTTCCCGCCGCGGCCCGCCCCCCGGCCCTGACCCCGACTCCTGCCCCTGTCCCTGTCCCAGCTCCCGGATCCACCACGTCACTTCTCCTTCTGCAGTACGGAGAGCGCGGCGATCAGCTCCGCCTGCGGCTCGGGGGTCACGTCGAGCGCTTCGAGGTGCGCGAGGCGCCGGTCGCGTTCGGTGTGCAGGACACGGTCGACGTACGAGAGGACCAGTTCGCCGCCCTTGTCGCGCAGCCGCAGGGCGACCTGGGCGCCGAGGAGTTCGGCGAGGCGTTCGCCGGCGGCCCGGGTGCGCCGGCCACCGAGGAGGGAGGCGGCGAGGAGGGCGGCGACGGTGTCGGCCTCGGGGACGGCGGTACGGGAGGAGGAGGGCCGCTCAAGACCCCGTACCTCTTCCTCGGCCAGCTCTTCGAGTACGCGGCGCCAGCGGCGTACCTCCACGCCGATCCGCTCGCCGGTGTCGCGGTCGGCGCCGGTCCGCGGCGGCCCGAGGGCCTCGGCGGCCGGTTCGCGGCGCCAGGCGTCGCGGACGCGCTCCTCTGCGGCGGACACGGCGCAGTGGAGGAGGGCGGCGAGGGACTCGGAGAGGGCGTCGAGGAGTTCGTCGGCGGTGCTGTCGCGGGGGTAGCCGCGCCAGCGGGTCCGGGCGTCGCCGGCGAGGACGGCGCCGCGCCCCAGCTCCTTGCGGACCCGGGTGCCCTGGGCGGTGTACGCGGCTTCGACGGCGCCGCCGAGGCGCCCGGCGGCGGCGTACTGGGTGGCGACGGCGGCGGCCAGCTCGGGGAGCCGGGCGTCGAGCGAGTCGATGACACCGGAGGCGGTGCGGTCGGCGGCCTGCTGGCGGGCGGCGGGGTCCTCGGCGCGGTGGGCGAGCCAGCCGCGGAGGGCGGCGACGGCACTGTCGGGCAGGAGGCCGCTGCCGCCGTCGGCGGACTCGGGGAGCTCGGGGATGGTGAAGCGGGGCACGTCGCCGAGGCCGGCCTTGTCGAGCAGGGCCTCGTACTGCCGGGAGACCTCGCCGATGACCTGGTGCGGGACGCGGTCGAGCACGGTGACGAGGGTGGCGTCGTACTCCTTGGCGGTACGGAGGAGGTGCCAGGGGACGGCGTCGGCGTAGCGCGAGGCGGTGGTGACCATCACCCAGATGTCGGCGGCGCAGATCAACTCGGCGGCGAGGAGACGGTTCTCCACCACGAGGGAGTCGATGTCGGGGGCGTCGAGGAGGGCGAGGCCGCGGGGCATGGAGGAGGCCGTCTCGACGCGGAGGGCGTTCTCCTCGGGGGGCGCGTCGTCGACGGGGTGGTCGTCGTCGGCCTGCGGCAGCCAGACGCGGGTGAGCTGCGGGAGGACCCGCATGCCGGCGAACCAGTGGTGGTCCTCGGGGTGACAGACGAGCACGGGGGTGCGGGTCGTGGGCCTGAGGACACCGGACTCGCTGACGCGCCGCCCGACGAGGGAGTTGACGAGGGTGGACTTGCCGGCGCCGGTGGATCCGCCGACGACGGCGAGGAGCGGTGCGTCGGGATCTTTGAGCCGGGGAACGAGGTAGTCGTCGAGCTGGGCGAGCAGCTCGGCCCGGGTCTGCCGGGCGCGCGGCGTGTCGGGAAGGGGGAGGGGGAGACGCACGGCGGCGACACGGTCGCGCAGGGCGGAGAGTGCGTCGATCAGCTGGGGCCGTTCGTCCAAGGTCACCACATGCGAAGAATGCCCAATTTATGAGTGTTTTTGAAGCCTATTGCGGCCCTGCGCGCCGAAGAGAGGAGCGGTGACCGGAACCTCAGGCATAACGAGTGCACAACACCCGCCCCGAGCGGCGTGAAAAGCGCTGCGCGAATCGCACCTGCCTGCGATTATCGTTCCGCTTCACCGAACCTCCACATCGTGCCACGCAGGTGAAGCAACCGGGCCAAGGCGATCGGAGCCCTATCCTTGTCCCAACAGGCCACACCCCACCCAAAAGGGGCTCCTGGCCACACGGCCACCACCCGGCCCCCGTAGCTCAGTGGATAGAGCAGGTGCCTTCTAAGCACTTGGCCGCAGGTTCGAGTCCTGCCGGGGGCGCTCCGCGTAAGACCCTCCTTCGGGAGGGTCTTTTTGCTGGTCAGAGCAGGTTCCGGGTGGGCGTGGAGGGGCCAGACGCGCCCCTTGGTGGTGTCTGGGCGCGTCCGGCGGTGTCCGGCTGGTTCCGGGTTTCTGCGGGTGGCTGCGGAGAATGCGCGGAGAAGTTTTCAGCCCCTCGGCGTGGCCGGGTCCGGCAGCTCCCCCGCCCTCTCGATCCGGTGCTTCAGGTCGTCGAGCTGCCCGTCGATACATCGGGCGTACGTGGTCAGGAGCACGGGGACGCTGTTGCCCGCCCACTCGGCCACGGTCACGGCCGGAACGCCGGCGTTGAGCCGGTTCGTCAGGCAGGTATGCCGGAGGTCGTACACGCGGCGACCGAGCGGTGTCCCAAATTCGTACGGAGTGAGCACTTCCTTTCGAGCCCGCCGCCACGCTCTCCGGATCACGGATCCGGCGAGATCTCCCCCTTTCTCCCCCTGCATCAGGAGGTCACCCGGCTTGAGCCCTTCCTTCTCGATGTGGGCCCGGAGAATCCGCGTCAGCGCGGGACGGCAGGGCACCGTGCGGGTGTCGTCGGCGGCGCGCCCCTTGAGCCCGCGCTGCTCGCGGACCTCCCCCGTGCTCGTCCACTGCCTGCCGACCTCGGGATGGGCGGTGTGGAGCAGCAGCTCGCCCCACTGGTCGTCGGCGTCCGCGTCGGGCAGGCGCACGTCCCCGACGTCGATCGCCACGACCTCCTCGGGCCGGGCGCCGGCGTAGTACATCGCGGCGAAGAACGTGTGCAGCCGCGGACCGCCCCTCGGCCGGGCAAAGACCCAGCCGAGCAACTTGGCGGCCTGCTCCTAGTTGAGCAGGGACCACTTGTCGACGGCTGAGGACGTCTCGGCCGCTGCGGCGCCCTTCCCCGTTGGGAGTGGGTTCTCCTTGAGCACCTTCTTCTTGATGGCGTACTCGAAGAGGACGTTCAAGACGCGCTTGGTCCGCCGGGCCGAGCTGGCGGCCACAGGCGAGCCGTCCAACTTCGTCATGGCCGCACGCAGGGCTGTCTCCACGGTGCTCTCGTCCTCCCAGGCCGCCATGGAGAGGGAGTCGCGCTGAACCCAGCGCAGGATCACAGCGACCTCCGGCGGGGCCTGGTCCCGCCGGAGGGTGTTGAAGGCGTACTCCCGGAGGGCCCGACGGACGTCAACGCCCTTGAACGTCGTCGGCTGGGAACGGAGCAGGGCGATCGTGACGGGCGTGAGCGCCTTCGCGACGTTCCGTCGGTTGTTCGCGCAGGTCCGCCCCCAGAGCTGGTCCACGAACTGGATCATCCTGAGTTTTGCCTGGTCGCAGGGCTGTGGATCATGAGGGTGTGGACGGCGGCGATCAGGCGGCTGATGCGGTTGGTTGAGCAGCGGGCTTTGCTGAAGACCTCCCATGCCTTCAGCTGAGCGAAGGCTCGTTCGCCCGGTGCGCGCAGGCGGGCGTGGTCGGGGTTGTACTGCTGGTAGTGCTCGGGTAATTCGCGGTGGTTGTAGTAGGGAGTACGGACGGTTGAGCCGGCGCCTCGGTAGGCCCGGTCGGCGAGGACGAGGATCTCGCGGGTCCGGCATGCCTGGACGATTCCGTGGGCGCGGGCGGCGGTCAGGTCGTGCCTGCGGCCCGGCAGGGCGCGGGAGAACCACAAGGGTGTGCCGTCGAGGGCCGCGACGACCTATACGTTCATCCCGTGTTTGCGGTGCTTTTGCGAGTAGTACGGCTCGTCGGCGGCGATCCGGTCGGGACCAGCGTGCCGTCCACGATCACGAAGTCGCCCTCGCCCAGTCCCATCAGGGCCTCACGCAGGCCCGGCGCCCACGCAGCCAGGACCTCCACGGTCTCGTCGACGTACCGCCAGACCGTCGCCTCCGACACTCCGAACCCTGCGGCGACCTGCGCGAGCGTCTCGTTCTTCCGCAAATGGGCCAGGGTGAGCCGGGCCTGCTTGAAGCAGCTCAAGCGCCGCCAACGCGAACGCAGTTCCGCCTTCGGGCGTATATCAGCCACGAGACGTGCTCGACGAGCTCGTGCGGGACGTCGAGCACGGCAGGATACGGAACCAAGCGAAGCTCCTCGGTCGAGGCACGGTGCGTAGAGAACACCAGCGCAACGACCAGGAGCCTCGCCTTGTTACTCCACCCCGCTGACCAGCCGTTTCACCCTGCCGAGGCAGGATGAAAGAGGCTCACTCTTCGGCAGCTCCCAGAGCCATCAAGTCCCGCGCGGTGCGGGCTGGCCCGGAGGACGGCCGGGCCCGGAGTCCTGTGCCCGTAGCCCGTGGTGCTGGCGAGTTGCACAACGCACTATCAGGAGTAGCTTCGTGATTGCGGGACAAAAGGAGAGCCCGACAAAAGGTCTTGCATACACAAAGATCAACTGGGGAGAGGATCTCGCCTCTCCACACCTTAAGCATCGGCGCGGTAACGATGCGAATGCGAACCGCCAGGAGGAAAAAACCTGGTACAACGTCAAGTTTAGTGGAAAACAACTGCTCCGCCCGAACCGCTGACCGTCTCGGGAGGCATTTCCATGACCGAGAAATACGACGATGCTCTGATACGGGACAACTTCCAGGACACCGGAAGTATACCGACCAAGGGTACCCCGTACGCCTCTCCCGACATCATTCCCTTTGGAAGCGGTCTGCTGTCCTTCGACCGGATGGTCTCGACATACAGCGGCCCGGACCTGGCCAAGCCGGTTACTAACGGGGCGAGCAACAACATCTACATCAGGGCGAAGAACATCAGCACGCACAAGGTGCAGGGCCGGGTGACGCTCTTCTGGGCCCGCCCGTCACTGCTGCTGACACCCGACCAGTGGAATCTCGTCGCACCGCCGGACTCCTCCCAGTCGACCGTGCCCCTGGTGAATGTGGACGGCAAGGAAGAGATTGCGCCCGGACAGATCTGCTCCGGCGCCCCTGCCTTCAACTGGCAGGGGCAATCGGGAGAGGAGCTCCACTACTGCCTGGTCGCCGCCGTCTCGACGCCGCTGCACCCCCTCGGCATACCGCAACGATTCGACACGAACGCAGATTTTTCCCGGTGGGTGTCCGAGACGCCGCAGGTGGCGTGGCGCAACGTCATCCTCGTTCCCGGCAAGACCAACACCTTCAGCCAGGCCCTGACCATCGGCAACCTGGACGGACAGGCCTGCGAATTCCAATTCCTCATGACCGGCAAGAACGTGCCGACCGAAAATTCGGTCCAGGTCCAGTGCGCCGACCACAGGTGTTCCTTCGAATGGACCGGATCCCTTCCCCGTCCCGATTCCCGGGGGAACCAGAGCACAGCTTTCACGCAGGTCATTCCGGGGCGACTGGAAACATCGGCGGTCTGCACCTTGACGGTCGGTGTCCCGTTCCCACCGGATTTCGCCTTCGGCATTCAGCTCTGGAAGCCGCCGACTTCGCGCGAGGACATGTCGGCGACGCGTCCGGCGGAGCTCGCTCCGGAGTCGCTCACGGGGCCGACACCGTTGATGATCCCGATCGGAGAGTGCTTCTTCGCCACCGAAGCCCCCCGTGAGGGAATCCACTGAACCCCGCCGACATCCTTGGGAGCACGCGTGTGTCATCTCCACGTCAACGCGACGACGACCAGGACCCAGTACAGCGAGTTCATCGACGCGATCCGGCAGCGTGTGAGCGGACCTCTGCTCTACGACCGGATCGCCGCCACCACCACTGCCCGCGGTGCGACGTTCGTCGTCCGACTGACCACGGATACCCACGAGGTCCGGGTACTCCTGCGGACCCTGGACCTGTACGTGCAGGGCTGGTGGACCAGAAGCACCACCAGGACGAAGGGCAAGAAGCATATTCCGATCACGAACACCTACTACCGCATGGAAGGGACCACGGACACGTACTTGCCGGACGAGCCGGGGCTCGCCGACGTTTTCGACCTGGGCTTCGGCGTGGGATACGACGCGCTGGAAGGACGGGCGACGGGCTCGGGCTCGCAGGCCCAGCCCGTGAACCGCGGGGAGATCGCACTCGGCCGCAATGCACTGATGTTCGCGATCAACGCTCTGGGGAACGCCGAGGACAATCCATATGTCACGGATGTGCCCAGGGCGCTGCTGATCGTCATTCAGATGCTGTCTGAGGCTGCCCGGTTCGACGCCATCAGGGACAGGCTGACCCCCGACGTTGCGTGGCAGGGCGGAGTGCAGCTCGGACAGGCATTCGCCGAAAACATCGAAGGGACCTGGGAAGGCAATGCGGCCTACTTCCGGGCGCGCCTTCAGGACCCGCAGGTCCCCGCGGTGACGACGCGTACCGGAATACGCCTCTACGCATTGAGCGCCTTCGTGGGCTTCCTGGCCATCGCCAAAGGCAAGGACGAACTGCGTCGGAGCGCCCCGAACCCCCCGGGAAACCAGGCCCCGCCGGGAGGCCCGGACGGCGTGGCGAACCTCTCCCCGCTGGTCGGTGCCGTCATGGAGGAGGAGGCGGAAGTGCATTTCTTCTGCTGCGACTCGTGTGCAGCCGTCGACCTCAGCCTGACGAGAGGAAGAGGAGACCTGCTTATCAACGTCGTGAGTACGTCGGAAGAGTGGACGGCGCTCCGGGAGTGCCGGTTCTCCTCCTGGATCGACGCGGTACTGCCCTACCCGGGTAGCCGGAACCGGGCCTACTTCTTCAGCGGCGACCAGTACGCGCTCATCGAGTTCTCCACCGAGCCCACGCAGAGCAAAGTCGTCAGCGGCCCCCGGTCGATCGCGGAGGGATGGCGTTCACTGCGCCAGTTGGGATTCTCCACAGGCGTGGATGCAGTTCTTCCCGCTTCGACCGAAGGCAGTGGAGCCTACTTCTTCCGGGGCGACCAGTATGTGTGGGCAGAGAAACTGGAAGGCGCGGCGGAGGACACGCAAATTCATGCTCCGGCGTCGGTGGCGGAAGACTGGCCGTCGCTCCGCGTGGCATCGATGCTGACGGCGTACCAGGGGACCACCGCCGACTTCGTCCGCCGGCTCAACGGTGCCGTGGCAGACCCGGCCGACCCGAGGTACGCCTACTTCTTCAGCGGGGACCAGTACGTGCGCGCCGCGGTGAAGTCGACGACCGGACCGGATCTCATCGCCGACGGCCCGGCCCCGATCCGCGACAACTGGCCTGCGCTCGTCCAGGCCGGCTACTTCTAGGGTCCGTACCCCGCACCGTCGGCCCCAGGTGCGGCCACGGGGCCCGCCGGCGGAGGTCGCAGCCGTGTGGCCGCTCCACAGGCCCTGGTCACCACCGGCGATGCGGCCGCAGGCGGGTGGTACTCGGGCAGTGGCCGAGGCCGTGCGGAACACGCTGGCGTTCGCCCGGCGGTACGGGCTGCCGCTGGCGGCCCGCAGCGGGAGCCACAGCTGCGGCGGACGCCCTGGGATCACACTCGACCTGGATCGGATGAACGACATCGGCGTCGCGGCCGACACGGCGACGACCGGCGGTGAGCGCTGCTCGTCGACGCGTACGGCGCACTGCGCGCCGAGGACCGGGCCATCCCTGCCAGCAGCTGCCCGACCGTCGGCATCGCCAGGCTGACACTCGGCGGCGGGATCGGATTCGTCCGGCCCGGCTACGGGCCGATGTGCGACCGGCTGCTGTCCGCCGACGGTCACACCCGGGAGCGGCGGAGTGCGAGCCAGAGCCGGCACCCGGATCCTTCCGCCGCCGGCCCCGGCTGCCCCGGCCACGCAGGCTGCCGCCGCGAACCGCCCGCCTGGCAGGACCGGGCGCTGGACGACGTCGCGTACGTCACAGCCAACCTTCGTGGGCTAACTTTCAAACTAAGCACTCGAAACGCTATGTGGCGAGCCCGTCGCCGCCTGCAGCCAGTGAGGCTTCCCAGCCAGCACTCCGCCAGTACCGCGCGTGTAGTCGGTGGCCGTCCAAGGAGAGCGAGAGCCACCTGTCGGTCACATCCTTGCCCCACAGGCAGAACACCTTATGACCTGCGGGAACCGCACCCAGCGGTGCGCAGAAGGAGCCGTACGTCGTGTCCATCAAGCAGCGTCCTCGTGCTCGTTCAGCCAGATGTCAAGGTCGAGCCGACGGACCCGGAGGCCGCCGTTCGGGAGCTTGATGCAGCGGGGGGCCCGCTGCTTCTGGCGCCAGTCGTAGGAGGTGGAGCGGGTGATGCCGAGTTCGTCGCACAGCTCGGGGACGGTGAGCATCGTGCTCGGTGACCGCGGCTACGACCACGACAAGTACCGCCGCCTTGTCCGCGCGCTCGGCGTGAAGCCGCTGATCGCCCGCCGAGGCACCGAACACGGCTCAGGACTGGGAACTCAACGTTGGGTTGTCGAGCGCGCGTTCGCCCATCTGCACTGGTTCCGCCGTCTGCGGATCCGCTGGGAGATCCGCGACGACATCCACGAAGCCTTCCTCACCCTGGCCTGCGCGGTCATCTGCCGGCGCCGACTGGTCGCGGTTCAGCGCCGCCACTCGTAGGCGCTCGGTGACGTCTGGAGGACTTCGCTCGGCCACTCCCGCCGCACCAGCTGGAGCAGTTTCCGCTGGTCGTCGATCCATCCGTCTTCAAGGCACAAGGGAAGGAACACAGAGATGCTGGAGCGCGCCACGTCTTCAACGTGGACGGCGGGCGTCTCGTGTTCTTTGTTGAGTGCCTGGACCCGGATCTCAGGACTGCGGTTGTCATCTATCCAGCAGACGTCACCGCCCGCGGCAAGCACATCCAGGGCGCGTGACCAGCCATCCAAGTCGTCCGGAAACAAGCCAAGGTCCAGCCGTCCGCTCACGAAACCACTCTCGATGAGCACCTCAGCGTCGAGCAGGTCGTGCAGCGGCATGGCTCCCGGCATCCGGCGGCCCAGCACACGTACTCGGAAGCTGTTGTCCCCATCCGAGAGATGGATCAGATCCACAACGCACCCATACCTCTCACCCGTCAACGCTCACGGCCCATCCTGTCGGCCGAACCTTGTCACCACCACTGAGTTGTCCGGGAGTCATTCCGTTAGGAGTTCTTAGGAAAAAGGGAGGGGGTGTCTCTGTTGTGGTGCGCCTTCGGATGTGAAGAAGGAGCCGCTTCGCGGCGTGTCCTTCGGGCGGCGGCGGGGCCGCTGAACTACGAGAGGAGCACGCCTCGCCCCGGGGCGGGGGTGCTCCTCTTGCTGGTGCGCGAGCGGTCGTGGTGGTGCGGGTCAGATGTCGGCCTGCGAGGCGAGCGCACGGCTCCTGGGGCTGCTTGCACGGTGTGCTGGTCGGCTGCGGTCAGGAGCCAGAGGTACGACGACGAGGAGAGGGAACCGTGCCCAGCAGCTCCCACAGCGGCACGGAGCCGGCGGCCCACTGGGCAAGGAGGTCGCGATCTACCAGGTGAAGACGCTGGGAACGGGCGAAGACAACGGCCTTGCTCGTGAAGCGGCCGTTGGTGACCAGCACGACGACATCGCCATGGTGGACGGGCCGTCCGGTCCCGTTGAGGACGTGCAGGTCCGGGGTCCCGACCGCAGCGCCCGCCAGACCGGCCCTTCGGTGCTTGCACTGGATGACCCACAGACGGCCGAAGGGATCGGTGGCCTTCACGTCGGCGCCGTTGTCGCCGGCCCCGCCGACCCGGGTCGTCCTGTGACAGCCGTCGCGGCGCATCAGATCCCGTACGGCTTCCTCGAACTGCCGGTGATGCAGGGCATCGATCTGCGGCAGCGCGTAACGCAGCCCCTGGTCCCGCAGCCGGTTCCGACGGGCGGTCTCCCGCTTCCGATGCATCCACGTCCCACCGGCCGTCGCGGCGGCCAGAAGGAGCAGGATCAGCACCCAGGGATGTGCGGCCAGCCATCGAAGGGCACCGGCGATCAGACTCCACACCACCACAAGAAGCAGAGCGAACAGGCCGGCCCGCTCCCAGCCAAAAGCCTTCCTCGGACGGCGGGTTGCCACACCGCGCATGGACGGGAGCCAGGCCGACCGACGGCGAGACCGAGATTTCTTACCGGGACGGCGGCCACCCGGACGGGACCGCACACTCACGATCCGGCCTGCGAGATGCCACGGACCAGCTGACCGATCCCGTTGAAGATTCCCTGGCCCACCGGAGTCGGCGCGATCAGGATTCCCAAGGCCAGGACGAGAAAGGCGGTACTGCGCTCTTCGAAACGACTCCTGGCCTGAGTCCTGCGTCGCAGCCTCATCACCACGATGACCGCGAGCAGCACCGCCACGTTGATCGTCATCACGCGCAACCCACTCCCGCCCGCCCTCACATCCCGCGCGCTCGCCCGGCGCCCCGGACCAGTGCAGCCGACGGCGCCCCCGGGCCGCAGGCAATCCGTGAACGATGGCGAGATCCCCGTCGGACACTGTCCGGTTGCCGCCCGGACACCCGTTCCCACGCATGTCGCCCACACGCGAGGGGCGAATACAGGCGCGAATTCGGCGATGCCGGAGATCAGCAGACGGTGCTGGAAGAGGTCCTGACAGAAGCCTTTGAGAGCGGTCCTCGGACAGACCGTCCGGCATCATCTCGGCCGTTCGACCGGACGGTGGCCAGGCGGGCCGTCACCGCGCCCAGCCACAGCAGACCGAGGCCGGCGCCGACGGTGAACGCCAGGACCGAAGCAGCCGAGGCCGTGAACCCGGCGAGGACGAACACGGGCACCACGCGGGACGCGACGGCCCAGGAGCGGAGACCCCGGGCGGCGAGCGGGCGGGCCAGCACGACGAACGCGGCACACAGGGCCAGGTAGCCGACCATCCCTCCGAGCATGTGGGCAGCACCGTGCCCGCTCATCGCGGTCGCCTCGGGCGTGCCAACGGGGAAGCCCGCCCCTGCGTCGGCAGGGAAGGCCGCCGCAGCCCAGAAGGACACACCGAAGACGGCGACCAGCGCCGGACCCCACGTCCCGCCGGGGCCACCGCGCAGCACCCGCCACAGTCCGGTCACACCGACGAGCAGCAGCGCACCGGTGAGTACGAAGCTCGCCGTCTGGATCCAGCCCGCCTCGCCGAGAGCCAGCTGGCTGATCGCGTTCCGCGTGAAGTCGAAGCCGTCTCGGGTGAACCCCTGGGAGAACCCGGCCGCCAGGAACAGGGGACCCGCCACCACACCACCGGCCATGGACCACCGCGCGGCGGATCGCGGCGCGGGCGCGGCGGAACGGACGTGGTGGGGCTCGGTGAGCATGTCGGTCATGGGGGGCCCTTCTCGCTTCGTCGTGGTCGCCTATATGACCGACGACAAGGAGAAGAGTCATCGCTCCCGCCGATGCGCACGGGATCGCATGCAGACCTCTAACGGACAGAGAGGATGGTGCAGATGCCGTCTTCGGCGCAGGTGGCCGGGTCGGTCTCGGCGGCGCGGAGGGCGAGGTCACGCAGTGCGGTGCGGGTCGTCCGGAGTTCGGCGATGCGCCGGTCGATCTCTTCGAGGTGCTGGTCGATGAGGTCGGTGACGTGACCGCAGGGGGCCTGTCCACAGTCCCGGAGGACGAGGACGCTGCGGATCTCGACGAGGGTGAGGCCGGCGTGCTGGGCGTCACGGATGAACGCGAGCCGGGTGGTGGCTTCGGCCGGGTAGTCGCGGTAGCCGCCGGAGGTGCGGGGTGGCGCGGGCATGAGGCCGGAGCGTGTCGTGCCGCATCTACCGCGACGGCGGCCGGATGGACGGAGCGCCGAGCGTGGCTGCCCTGCGTACCGCTCTCGCCGACGCGGGCTTCACGGACGCGGGCTCCGCCGACGCGGGCTCCGCCGACGCGGTGGAGAAGAACTGCCGCGAGGCGGACCCCTTCGATCCGATCGGACGGGACGGGCGCTGACGGGTGGCTCCGGCTGAACGCGGGTTGCGGGCGGTGCACCAGGCCGTGCTGCGGCACTTCGCGACGGCCGGCCGGTCACCCGAGGCAGCGGTGCTGGAGCCGGTCGCGGCCGATGCCGGGCGCACGGCCCGCGACGTGCTGGAAGAGCTCGACCGGGAGGACTTCCTGACTCTGGACGAGGACGGGCAGGTCCGGCCGGCGTATCCGTTCTCCGCGGCGCCGACCCCGCACCGTACGGATCGACGGCGGGGCGGAGGTGTTCTCGATGTGCGCCGTCGACGCCCTCGGCGTCCCGGCGATGCTCGGAAGGGACGCGGTGATCTTCTCCAGCGATCCGGTCACCGGCGAGCCGGTCACCGTCACCTCGACAGGCGGGACGACGGTGTGGGAGCCGGCGTCGGCCGTGGTCTTCGTCGGCCGCCGCGGCTTCTCCGGTACTGCCGAGGCCGTGTGCTGCGACCCGCTGAACTTCTTCACGAGCCCCGCCTCGGCCACCACCTGGCCGAAGCGGCACCCGGACGTGCCCGCGACCACGTCGCCCACGCGCCCGACAGCGTCCTGGGCTGATCCACGGCCCGGTCGGCGCCCCAGCGGGCGCCCGCCGCGAGCCCGGCCGCCGCGAGGCGCGACCGGGCTCGTGCTGCTCATCGGGGCGACCGCCCCGCCGCACGGGGCGCGGGCCCGGACGGCGCAGCCGCCTCACCTCCAGGATCTTCGCCGGAACTGGGGCGTTCTTCTTTCTGGACGACGTGGAGCAGGATCTGATCGCGCCGCACGGGAAGGCATGGACGCACGCGGAAGGTCTCGGGTTCCCGCCGAACAAGGGGCGCGCCCCCCGGCCGCCTCCGGGGTCGTCAGCCGGTGAGCCTGCCGAACAGGTGGTTGGCCGGGGCTTCGGGGTCGTTGCCGTAGAAGAACTCCGTGATCGCCTGGTGGAATTCGGCGCGGTCCAGTGCACCCGAGCCGTCCCGGTCCAGGGCCGCGAAGACCTCGGCGCAGTCCTCGCCGGGGACGCCGGCGACCGCGTCGAACATCAGCTGGAACTCCGCCCGGTCGATCTTGCCGTCGCCGTTGAGGTCGACGAGGTCGAAGAAGCACTCGGTCACCGGCTCCACCTGTTGCGGGTACAGGGCCGGGTCGGTCAGGACGCGCCTGAATCCTTCCGTCATCTCCCGCAGATCGACCTTTCCGTCACCGTCCTGGTCCATCGGAACGATCACGTTCCTCCAGAACTCGTCCATCCCCTCGGCGAGCAGGCGGGCGGGGGCGGAGTGGGGTGCGGCGCCCCGGGCGGCGATGTAGCGCTCGCTCATCATGCGGACGTCCCGCTGGGTGATGAACCCGTCGCCGTCGACGTCGGCGCCCCTGAACCACTGGGCGTACTTGCGGTTTTGAAGTGCAGTCACGGTTGCGCACCGTATTCATTCCCTTACGCGCGCGCAAAACGGGCGAGCGGAGAAATTTCCGACGCCCGTGTCAGTGTTCGAGTTTCGGTGGTGCGAAGGCGCACACATCGGGAAGGGGGCCGTCGTAGAGCTCGACGTCGACCAGCGCACTGAGAGCACTCGGTCCTTGGGACAGGCGCGAGCACGGCCGATCCGCCGTGAGGGCGTTCGGATTGCCGTGACGGTCCAATGTGCCGCTCCGCCCCGGCCGCACCGGATCCCACCACGCTCCGGTGGACAGTTGCACGACGCCCGGCATGACGTCGTCCGACAGGACCGCGCCCGCGAGGCAGCTGCCCCGGTCGTTGTAGACGCGTACGACCATGCCGTTCTGGATGCCGCGTGACGCGGCGTCCGACGGGTTGATCGTCACGGGCTCACGGCCGCGGATCTTCGAGCTGAGGCTGTGGCCGCCGTTGTCGTACTGGCTGTGCAGGCGTGAGGCGGGCTGATTCGAGATCAGGTGCAACGGGAATCGGTCCGCCAGCTCGCCATGAAGCCACTCGTACGGTTCGAACCAGGTCGGATGCCCCGCGCAGTCGTCGTAGCCGAACGAGGCGATCTCCTCGGAGAAGATCTCGATCCGGCCCGACGGCGTCGGCACGGGGAACCGCCGCGGATCCGAACGGAGCGCCTCGAAGCTGCCGGGATACGGTCCCGTCGACGCCGGCAGCTCGGCGACGGAGCTTCGCCAGAAGTCGTCGAAGCCCGGCAAGGCGGCGGCGTCGCCGAGTTCGGCCTTCGTCTGCTCGTAGAGGTGCCGGACCCATTCGCTCTCGGAGCGCGACTCCGTGAACTCCTGCTCGTATCCGAGCCGGGAGGCCAAGGCGGTGAAGATGTGGTGGTCGGTGCGCGACTCACCCGCCGGCTCGCGGACCTTCGGCATCGCGGTGAGGTGGGGGTCCGAGAATCCGGCGGCGAAGTCGTCGCGCTCCAGACTGGTGGCGACGGGAAGGACGATGTCCGCGAACTTGGCCGTGGTGTTCCACCAGGCTTCGTGAACCACCACCGTGTCAGGCGTCTGCCAGGCCCGGGTCAGCCGATGGAGATCCTGGTGGTGGTGGAACGGGTTCCCTCCGCACCAGTAGATCAGGCGAAGCTCGGGCAGCGTGAGGCGCCGGCCGTCGTAGTCGATGGTCCTGCCCGGATGCAGCAGGGTCTCGGCGATCCGCGCGACGGGGATGAAATCCGGAACGGGGTTGGGAGCCCCGGGGAACGCGGCCACGGAGGGGCGGCCTCTGGCGACGCCGGTCGCGTCCATCGTCGCGTAACCCGCGCCCCAGCCGCAGCCGGGCCGGCCCATCGAGCCCGCCATGGCGGCCAGCACGACGGACATCCAGATGGGCTGTTCGCCGTGGTCCGCCCGCTGCACCGCGTAGTTGACCATGATGAGTGATCGCTGCGTGGTGAGGCGGCGAGCGAGGTCGGTGATCGTCTCGCGGCTGATGCCCGTGATCCCCGCCGCCCAGGCGGCGTCCTTGGGGACGCCGTCGAGCTCGCCGACCAGGTAGGAGGTGAAGCGGTCGAACCCGACGCAGCACCGGCGGAGGAAGTCCTCGTCGTGCCACCCGTTGACCAGCATCGTGTGCGCGATGCCGAGCATCGCGGCGGTGTCGGTATTGGGGACGACAGGTAGCCACTCGGCGTCGAGGAAGCCGGCGGCATCGCTGCGGATGGGGCTGACGTTCACGAACCGCACCCCGGCCTCACGGCACTTGCGCTGCAGGTTCCGCGTCTGGTGCCTGGCCAGCCCACCAGGGTTGATCTGGCTGTTCTTGAGGGCCAGCCCTCCGAACGCCACCACCAGCTCACAGTTCTCGGCGATCTCGTCCCACATCGGCATCCGGGACTGGTAGCTCCACGGATGCCCGCCGATCACATGGGGGAGGATGACCTCCAGAGCCGCGGTGCTGTACGTGTTGCGGGAGTCGGTGTATCCCCCGCCCAACGCCAGGAACCGATGCAGTTGGCCCTGCGCGTTGTGGAAGCCGCCCGCACTCGCCCAGCCGTAGGATCCGCCGAACACCGCGCTGTCTCCGTGCTGTGAGCGGACTCGAAGCAGTTCATCGCTCACCAGCGTGATCACGTCGTCCCAGCTCACCTCCACGAAGGCGTCCGCGCCCCTGGCCGTGTCGTGGACGCGCGGCAGTCCGTTCAGCCAGCCCTTGCGCACCGCGGGGCGCAGCACGCGAGCGCTGTCCTCGGCGGCTTCCACCATTCCGGGGCCGATGGGTGACGGCACGGGGTCATCGGCCCTCGGCTCGATGCGCACCAACCGGCCGGAATCGACCACCGCGATGAAACTGCCCCAATGCGTCGCAACCGACATGCGTCGCTCCACCGTGCCTCCACTCCGCCCCTGAAGTCTCCGCCGCTCTGGGACAACGGCCGGTCGATGGACGGTCGGTCGACGGTCCGCGGGACGGAGACTTCCCCTGTGGCCTCCCGCCCAACCCCGTCGGGTCCCTCCCAGGCCCCGCCGGCGACAGCCCCGAGGGTTCCGGTCGGCCGTCGTGCTCACCTTTCGGACTTTCTTCCCCAAGCGTCTTGGCGCGCACTTCCGTTGGAGCACTCGCCCTCTATCCTTCTACAGAGATGTAGAGACACGGGGTGGGCTCGCGCACCCCGCGCTCGCCCCGTACACGTACGTAAGAAGGAGTGAACGCCACGATGGTGTTCAAGCGGCTGCTCGGATCCCTCGGCGTCGGCGCCCCCTCGGTGGACACCGTCCTCGACCCCGGCGCGGTGACGCCGGGCGGCGGTCTGGCCGGTCAGGTCCGACTGAAGGGCGGAGACGCCGACTTCACGATCGAGCACATCACCCTCGAACTCGTCGCCCGCGTCGAGGCCGAGCACGAGGACGGCGAATCCGAGGGCACGGTCGTCTTCGAGCGTTTCACCGTCGGTGGCGGCTTCCGGCTCTCCGCGGGCGAGCTGCGCACCGTCCCGTTCAGCGTCAACCTGCCCTGGGAGACCCCGATCACCGAGCTGTACGGCCAGGGCCTCGGCATCACCCTGGGCGTACGGACCGAACTCGGCATCTCCGGCGCCAGGGACAAGGGCGACCTCGACCCCCTCGCGGTGCGGCCCCTGCCGGTCCAGGAGGCGATCCTCGAAGCCCTCGGCCGGCTCGGCTTCGGCTTCCGGTCGGCCGACCTCGAACTCGGGCACATCCGGGGGACGGGGCAGCAGCTGCCCTTCTACCAGGAGATCGAGGTGACGCCCTCGCCCCAGTACGCCTCCCAGGTCAACGAGATCGAGGTGACCTTCCTCGCCGGGCCGGCCGGTCTGGAAGTCGTCCTGGAGGCCGACAAGCGCGGCGGGCTCTTCTCCGAGGGCCAGGACGTCGTCACCCGCTTCACCGTCAGCCACCACGGCGTCGACCAGATCGACTGGAACGCCGAAGTCGGCTCCTGGATGCGGCAGCTGGTCGAGCACCGCGCCTCGTACGGGTCGCACGCCGCGTATGGATCGCACGGGTCGCACGCCGCGTACGGGTCCCACGGGTCCCACGATTCCCACGGCCACGGCCACGGCCACGGCGACGGCCACGGACATCGCTCCGGTCCCGGCATGGGCACCGCCGTCGCGGCCGGAGCCGCCGGGCTCGCCGTGGGGGTCGTCGGCGGCATGGTCGCGGCCGAAGTGGTGGACGAGATCGGTGACTTCTTCGAGGGCGACGAGGAAGAGGACGAGGGCGGCGACGAGGACTGAGAGCGGCGGGACGGGCGGGACCGGGAGCCGCAGGACGGGGGACGGGAGCCGCGGCGGTCGCGATGGTGCCCGGAGGCATCGACCGTCGCGGCGCCCGGACGTTGCTCCGGTCGCGCCGGGGGCGCGGGCTACGCCAGGTCCGTCAGGTCCTCAGCGAACACCCGTGACAACGGCTGCGGCCCCACGTACTGCTGGCAGTCGCACTGCCCGGCCTCGTACCGCAGCGGCTTCTTCGTCTCGTCCCAGGCCGTCGGGACCTCGACGCGTTCGTGGCACCGGCCCTGCTTGTCGTGCTTCGCCAGGTGGTGGGTGCACCCGCACACCGGCTCCGGCATCTTGTGCGCGGCCTCAAGAGCCAGCCGCTCCTGCTTCGCCGCCTCCAGCACCTGCATCTTCCGCTCGTGCCGGTGTCTCAGTGCGGTACGGGCGTTGTCGGCCACCCATGCGAAGCCGCCCGTCCAGAAAAGGATGAGGACCAACCAGACCCAGTTCACCGCATACCTTCTTTCCCCCGGTATCCGACATCCAGCATAGGACGGGGCGGGCCCCACAGCACGGCCGCGCACCGCGAGACGGCCGCACCTCGGCCCTCCGCCGTTCCCGCCCCACCCGGCATCGCCCACCTGCGGCGATGCCCTGTGGCAGGCGCGTCGGGCCGCCGCTCTCCCCGTCTCATCGCACTTCCCGCATCTTCTACAGCACTGTAGATTTACAGGCTCCAGCACGCTACGGCCCGGAAGGACTACGACATGGGTGTGAGCCTCGCCAAGGGTGGCAACGTCTCGCTGAGCAAGGAGGCTCCGGGGCTGACCGCGGTCCTCGTGGGCCTGGGCTGGGACGTGCGGACCACCACCGGCGCGGACTACGACCTCGACGCGAGCGCCCTGCTCCTGAACGACACCGGGAAGGTCGCCTCCGACCGGCATTTCGTGTTCTACAACAACCTGACCAGCCCGGACGGTTCGGTCGAGCACACCGGTGACAACCTCACCGGCGAGGGCGACGGCGACGACGAGTCCGTCAAGGTGGACCTGGCCGCCGTACCGGCCGAGGTCACGAAGATCCTCTTCCCCGTCTCCATCCACGACGCCGACAACCGGGGCCAGAGCTTCGGCCAGGTCCGCAACGCCTTCATCCGCGTGGTCAACCAGGCCGACGGCGCCGAACTCGCCCGCTACGACCTGTCCGAGGACGCCGCGACGGAGACCGCGATGATCTTCGGCGAGCTGTACCGGCACGGGGCCGAGTGGAAGTTCCGGGCCGTCGGACAGGGTTACGCGTCCGGCCTCGCCGGCATCGCGGCCGACTTCGGCGTCAGCGTCTGACCACCACGGGCACCGCAGGCCCCGATTCCACAGGGAGTGGAGAACAGTGTTCGGAATCAGTGAAATCGCCATCCTCCTGATCGTCGTCATCGTCCTGCTCGGCGCCAAGAAGCTCCCCGAGCTGGCCCGGAACGCGGGCAAGGCCGCGCGCATCCTCAAGAGCGAGACCAAGGCGATGAAGACCGAGGACACGCCGGAACCGCAGGTGACCTACCAGGTCACCGACGCACCGGCCTCGCCGGGAACCACGGGCGGGGGTACGGGCGCGGGCACCAAGTGAGCCCCGCCCTCGGCGCGGCGCCCCGCCGGTGGCGAACATCCTTGGATCCGGGCCCTGTTGTGTGAATGCCGGCAGGACGCATCCCGGATCCCGGAGGCTCTCCATGAGCGTCGAGCACACGAACACCCTGTACGAGGCCGTGGGTGGCGCCGACGCGCTGCGCCGGCTCTCCGAGACGTTCTACGAGGGGGTCCTGGCCGACCCCCTCCTCGCGCCCGTCTTCGCCGACTTCACCGCCACCCATGTGGAGCACGTGGCCGTCTGGCTGGCGGAGGTCTTCTCCGGACCTGCCGGGTTCACGGCGGAGCACGGGGGGCACCAGGCGCTGCTCCGTGCCCATCTCGGGCTCGCCATCACGGAGGAACAGCGTCTGCGCTGGATGGAGTTGATGGCGGCGGCCGTGGCGAAGGAGCTTCCGGACGGCGCGCTGCTGCGCCGCCGAGTGATGGAGTACTTCGACTGGGGCTCCCGTATCGCCAAGGACGTCTCCGCCTCGGCCCCGGGCACGGACCTCGGCGACCCCGGCCCCACCCCGCGCTGGGGCTGGCACGGCCTCACCTGACCCCACCGGCGCCGGGCTCACAGCCCCCGCCCCTCGGGCACGCGGGTCAGCGGTCGTACGTGTCCGGGTGGCGGCACACCCGCGCGCGCACCGCCCTACCCCCGCCGGGGACGGCCTCCCGCCGCCCCCGGACTTCATTCCGTCAGCGGAGCGGGTGGTCCAGGCGGACGCGGACCAGGGTCGTCTCCACGTCGCTGTCCACCAGGCGGCCGTTCGCGTCGAAGGCCGACGGGCCGTCCGTCATGCCGAAGTCGTTGTCGTTGAGGAGGACGAGGGTCGACGAGCCCTCGACGGCGATGCCCTCGATCTTGCCGGGGACTCCCTGGACGGTGTTCAGGTCGACCACCAGGCGCTTGGCCAGGAACGGGGCCTTCGCCGACGTCGTGTCGTCGAGCTGCTCCAGGGTCGGGGCGGCCGTGCCGTCCCACGGCGAGCCGAGGATGTCGGCGCCGCGGCGGAGGCGTACCTCGTAGACGCGGGCGGACTTGTCGGTGCGCTCCTGCACGAGGAGGCGGTCGCCGCCGAGCGCGACGACGGAGGAGATCTTCAGCTCGGAGGTCTTCGTCTGGCCGGGCTCGACCTCGCCGACCGCGTCGAAGCGGTACGCGTACTCGGCTGTGACCCGGTTCTTGCGCGGCGAGAAGCGCACCAGGCGGGTGCTGCGGGAGTCCTCGCCGGTGGCCTTGTCGGGGTTGAGCAGCGGGCTCTGGAGCGCCATCACCAGGTCGCCGTCGGGCATCAGCGCGAGGCCCTCGAAGCCGCGGTTGACCTTGCGCTTGAGGAAGATCGACGGCAGCGACTCGATCACCGGGTAGTCGGCGCCGGCCAGGTTCAGGCCCTTGGGCACGTGGCGGGCGAGCACCCGGCCCCTCGCGGAGACGTGCACCAGCGACGGCCCGTACTCGTCGACCAGCCAGAAGCTGCCGTCGCGGTCGCGGACCAGGCCCTCGGTGTCGAGGCCGTCGGGGTTGTACGCGAGCGGGGTCGAGGCGTCGTAGGTGTACGGGGCCTCGTCGCGGCCCTGCTGGTTCGGCAGGCCGGTGACGGGCGCGCCGGACGCGGTGGTGAGCGGGATGGACTTCAGGACCTGGATCCGGCCGCCGACCGCGCGGATCTTCACGATCGCCGGGTCGAAGCCGGGGACCGGGAAGGTGCGCCTCTTGTCCTTGCCGACCGCGATCTGGCCGTTGGGGCCGCGGTCGGTGACCGTCCAGTACTCCCCGCGCCGCCCGGCCGGGTACAGGTCGCTGCCGATGCCGCCCAGGTCGACGTCCCGGTCGTCGTCGACGCTGCCGGGCAGCAGGCCGTTACTGAAGCCGGCCAGCGGGATGTCGGGCAGGGTCGACGTGGAGACGACGCGGGCGGCGGAACCGTGCCGCGCCGGTTCCGCCTCGGCCGTCCCCATGACCGCCGTGATCGCGAGCGCGGCGGTGAGGGGCAGTACCACGACGGCAGGCCGGCGCAGGAGGCGCGGATTCATCTGAACTCCCTTTGAACGTGTGGATGTCACCCGTGGAGGCGGCCTCATGGTCCATTTCCGGCCACAACGACGGGCATCGTCCGCACGACGACGAGGAGAGCCCTGGGTGAACGCGCGGCTCCACGCCCGCGAACCTCCTCTAGTAGCGGTCGAGGATCAGCTGCGTCTTGAGGATGTCCCCGTGGTAGAGCCAGCCGTTGGCCTCGGCGACCGCGATCGCGTCGCCGTGCAGGTCGGCCGCGTCGGCGTACGAGTCCGTCTTGAAGGACAGCTCGACGACGTACTCCGTACCCGTGCCGCTCGCCCCGACGACCGGCAGCACCTCGATGCTCGCGTCGTCCGAGGCGCCCCACGCCCCGCCGTACACCTTCGCGGTCACCGGGCCGTGCGCGCGGGACGCCTTGAGCGTGTTCGTGCCCCAGGCGGTGCCGCGCCAGTCGGCCAGCTTGCCGGGGATGTCGTTGACGAGCCAGCCGCGGCCGGTGGTGCTCGTCGGCAGCGTCGTGCCCGAGTAGCCGCTCGCGCTGTGGCTCTTGTCGTTGCTGAAGCTCAGCGTCTGCTTCGCGTAGCCCCAGTCGACCTCGGCGTCGTAGTTGGTGTCGCCGCTGTCGAAGCCGGCGGTGTTGGCCGCGGTGAGCGCCGCGCCGATGTCGCCGTCGGTGACGGGGAAGCGCTTCTTGTACGTCTCCTCGAAGGAGGAACCGTCCTTGTGGCGGAGGCGGACGCTCCAGCCCTCGGCGTCGAGCGCCCGCGCGTCGGTGTCGTAGTAGCTGTACGAGCGGGACTTGGCCGAACCGGTGATGCCGAAGGCCGACTTCACCGTCGCGCTCGGGTTGTGGGAGCCGTCCAGGGCCGCCGCGGTGAGGTTGATCTTCACCTCGTACGTCGGGACGGCGTTGCCCGCCGCGTACGCCGGCGCGGCCGGGGCGAGGAGCGCGACGGCCGCGGCGAGGGCGAGGGCCGAACCGACGACGGCCGAACCGGCGGCGGTGTGCGCGCGGCGCGCGCCCCGGAGGGCGGGCGTGGACGGGGAGGTGGCGGTGGAGGTCATGCGGACGATGGTCGTGAGGGAGGGTGAGATCCGCGTGTCCCCCGGAGGTGGGTTCGGTGAACCGGCGGCGTCCGGAGCCCCCGACACGGGCACGCGCCCCCGGAGGAACAGCCACGCCCCGAGCGCGAACGAACTCGGTCCCCCCACCGCCGGAGCGACCCGGTCCCCCTACCGCCGGAACAGGCTCGCGCCCACGTCCCCCGGTACCGCCTCCCTGACCGGCGTGCTGTCCGGGCCCGGTACCCGCATCCCGGGGATCGGCACCCGCCGGGTGCGCTGGAGCAGAACCGATCCGTCGCGCTGCCACACCTGCGTGTACCCGTGGTCCAGGAGCATGGCCACCCGCAGCTGCTGCTCCTCCAGTGTGGCGAACGGGAACGTCCTGCCCTCGACCCGGAGGAGGACCCAGTCCGCGCCCCTGGGGGTGGCGTCGGCGATGACCACCCGGGTACGGGCGGTCAGCCGGGGCGCGACCGCGTTGTCCGCCTCCACCGTCGCCCCGTCCGGGATCAGTTCCGCCGCGTCCGCGAGCGCCCGCCGGTCGTCCGGGGCCCGCCACGCGCCCGGCTGCACGAAGAGGACGAGGCCGAGCGCCACGGCCGCCGCCGAGGCGAAAGCGGCTCCGGTGACCGCCCACCACCGGAACAGCCGGGGGTGCTTCCCGTGCAGACGCCCGAGCGTCTCCAGGGCCGCCGTCAGCAGGATCGGCCACAGAAAGGCGTCGTAGTGGTTGATCACCGGCCAGTGGTTCGGGTTGTCGGAGAGGGCCCGTTCCGCGAGGAGGGGCATGGCGAGCAGGAACGTCGGGGAGGCCAGCGGCAGCAGGGCCAGTGTGCCCAGGATCCAGGCCAGCATGCCGACCTTCGCGAGGGGCGTGACGGCGGCCTGGAGCAGGACCCACGGGGAGGTGAGGACATGGGTCAGGGCGGCGCCCGGGTCGGCGCCGAGGCTCCCGTACGACCAGTAGTAGCCGTCGGGTCCGCCCATCGCCGGCAGGAACCAGCCGATCACGACGGCGGACACCAGGGGCCCGCCGAGCGCGAGCGCGATGCCCGTGGCGCGGCCCCCGCCATGGCCGGCGCGGTGGGCGCGGACCGCGAGGACCAGGCCGAAGGCGCCGACTACGAGGCCCATGTCCTCCTTGGCCGTGCACAGCAGGAGCGCCCAGCAGGCGGCGGCGCCGTAGCGGTGGGCGAGGCCCCGCTCCAGCATCAGGAGGGTGAACGGGACCGCGAAGGCGACCTCGTGGAAGCCGTTGTACGAGGAGTTGAGGAGCGGCCACCCCAGGGCGTACACCAGCCCGGCAAGGTCCGCCGCCCGGCGCACGGCGGGCGGCTCGGCGCGCGCTGCGGGGGCCTGCGGCCCGGCGGGGGCGAAGCAGTGCCGGGCGATGCGCCGGACGACGGGCACGCCCGCCGCGAACAGCGCGGCCTGGGCGAGAAGGAGGACCCGTGGGTCGTCCCACAGCCAGTACAGGGGCGCGAGGAGCGCGAGGGCCGGGGTGAAGTGGTCACCGAGGAGGGAGAAGCCGGGCGGGAACTCGTGGTGGACGTTCTTGATCGGCGACCTGGGCAGCTCGAAGTGCGCGTACGCGCGGACCGCCTGGTCGAAGATGCCGAGGTCGAAGCCGGTGAGCCGCATCGCGGTCCAGGACTGGAACCCGATGCCGCAGCAGACGACGAAGCACAGGAGGGTCAGCAGGACACCGTGCCTGCGCGTCAGGCTCGCCGCGACCCCGCTCGGGACCGTCGCCAACGCCGGTGCGGGTACTGCTGCCGGTGCCAGAACCGCAACCGCCGCCGCAGCCCCCTCCGCGTACGCCACACCCCCCGCCTCCTCCTCCGGCGGGCGCGGTGACGTACGCGTCGATATGGCATCCATGGCCATGACCCTACGGTGCGTCTCCGTGGCTCCATGGAGGGAGAATCGGCCCATGGTGATCACCGCACGCGCTCTCAACCGGTCCACCCTCGCCCGGCAGTTGCTGCTCGACCGGGTGCCGATCGGCGTCGGGGACGCCGTACGACAGGTCGTGGCGCTCCAGGCGCAGCAGCCGGGCTCGCCGTACGTGGCGCTGTGGAACCGGGTCGCGGGCTTCGTGCCCGAGCGGCTGGACGAGGCGCTGGACGGATACGAGTTGGTCAGGTCGACCCTGATGCGGCTGACCCTGCATCTGGTGCACACCGAGGACTACCGGGCCTTCCGGGAGGGCATGGAGCCGACCCTGCGCGGCTCTCGACTGCACGATCCGCGGTTCAAGGCCGCGGGGTTCACGGCCGCCGACGCGGACGCGCTGCTGCCCGGTCTGCTGGAGTACGCGGGGCGGGTGCGGAGCGGGGCGGAGATGCGGGCCCGCCTGGAGGAGGTCAGGGGCGGGCCGGTGGAGGCCGTCGTCTGGCGGATGATCCGGCAGTACGCGCCGCTGTGGCACGCGCCGACGGGGCCGCCGTGGTCCTTCGGGACGGCGCAGTCCTTCGTGACGGCGGGCACGCTGCCCGTACTCGCCGACCCGGAGGCCTCGACGGCGGGGCTCGCCGTCCTCCTCCGGCGCTACCTGGAGGGCTTCGGGCCGGCGTCCGTCCCGGACATGGCGCAGTTCACGACGGCCCCCCGGGGCAAGGTCCGCGAGGCGCTGGGCCTCCTCCTCGAAGGCGTCCCGGGCCTCCCGGGCGGGAACCTGCCGAAGCTTGAGCAGCTGGAGGGTCCCGACGGAACGGTTCTGTACGACGTGCCCGGGGCGCCGCGCCCCGACGAGGACGCTCCGGCCCCGCCCCGGCTGATGGCCATGTGGGACAGCGTCCTGCTGGCGTACGCCGACCGTGCGCGCGTGATCCCGTCCGAGTACCGCAGGCACGTGATCCGTGTGAACGGCGACACCCTGCCGACACTGCTTGTGGACGGGTACGTCGCCGGGGTCTGGCGGCCGGTCGAGGGTGGTGTCGAGGCCTCGGCGTTCCACCCGCTGCCCGACGACGTCTGGGCCGGCCTGGCCGAGGAGGCGGCGGCGCTCGGGGGTCTCCTCGCGGGCCGGGACCCCCGGGTCTACGGCCGCTACGACCACTGGTGGACGAAGGGCCTCCCGGCGGTCGAGACCCGGGTGCTCCCGGGCGCCTGAGGCCCTCCGTGCACCTGCCGGGGTCTCAACCCCGCTCCCCCACCAGCCCCTTCAGCGCGATGTTGAGCTGGAGGACGTTGACGCGGGGCTCTCCTATGAAGCCGAGGATGCGGTCGTCGGTGTGATCGGTCACCAGCTTCTCGACCGTGCCCACGTCCAGGTGGTTCCGCTCGGCGATCCGGTGGACCTGGAGTTTCGCGTACTCCGGGGAGATGTGCGGGTCCAGGCCGGATCCCGAGGAGGTGACGGCCTCGGCGGGGATGTCCGACGGCTTGACCTTGTAGTCGGCGGTGGAGTTGTCCTTGATGACGGCGGCCTTGGCATCCTTGACCCATTGGATCAGCTCGGCGTTGTCGCCGGAGCGGTTCGTCGCGCCCGAGAGGATCAGCTTGTACCGGGGGTTGACGCTGTTGGAGCCCAGGCCGTTGGACGGGCGCGGCTGGAACCAGCGCAGGTCCGGGGCGGCGGTCTCCTCGCCGTCCTTGAGGGGCAGGTGGTAGCTCTGGCCGATGAGTTCGGAGCCGACGACCTTCCCGTTCGCGTCGGTGACCTCGGAGCCGTTGGCCTTTCCGGGGAAGGCGACTTGGGCGATGCCGGTGACGGCGAGGGGGTAGAGCACGCCGCAGACGACGGTCAGGACGAGGAGGGCACGCAGGCCCGCCCAGAGGACTCGGCCGGTGTTCGCCGCTGAGTTGTTCATGGTGGTCAGCCGATTCCGGGGATGAGGGTGAGGAGCAGGTCGATGAGCTTGATGCCGACGAACGGGGCGATCAGGCCGCCGAGTCCGTAGATCCCGAGGTTGCGCCGGAGCATCGAGTCGGCGCTGGACGGCCGGTAGCGCACGCCCTTCAGGGCGAGCGGCACGAGCGCGATGATGATCAGCGCGTTGAAGATGACCGCGGAGAGGATCGCGGACTCCGGCGAGGCCAGGCCCATGATGTTGAGCTTGTCCAGCGACGGGTAGGCGACCGCGAACATGGCCGGGATGATCGCGAAGTACTTCGCGACGTCGTTGGCGATCGAGAAGGTCGTCAACGCGCCCCGGGTGATGAGGAGTTGCTTGCCGATCTCGACGATCTCGATGAGCTTGGTCGGGTCGGAGTCGAGGTCGACCATGTTGCCGGCCTCCTTCGCGGCCGACGTGCCCGTGTTCATCGCCACGCCCACGTCCGCCTGCGCCAGCGCGGGGGCGTCGTTGGTGCCGTCGCCGGTCATCGCGACCAGCTTCCCGCCCGCCTGCTCGCGCTTGATCAGCGCCATCTTGTCCTCAGGCGTCGCCTCCGCGAGGAAGTCGTCGACTCCGGCCTCCTCGGCGATGGCCTTCGCGGTCAGCGGGTTGTCGCCCGTGATCATGACCGTACGGATGCCCATGCGGCGCAGCTCGTCGAACCGCTCCCGCATGCCGTTCTTCACGACGTCCTTGAGGTGGATGACACCCAGGACCCGCGCGCCCTCGCCGTCCTCCACAGCCACGAGCAGCGGCGTGCCACCAGCCTGCGCAATGGCGTCGGTGACGTCCTGGGCATCCTTGGCGACTTCGCCACCGCGTTCCTTCACCCAGGCCAGGACCGAGCCGGTCGCACCCTTGCGCACCTTGCGTCCGTCGACGTCCACGCCGGACATGCGGGTCTGGGCGGTGAACTCGATCCACCGCGCGTGGGCGAGTTCGCCCTGGTGGCGCTCGCGCAGCCCGTACTTCTCCTTCGCGAGGACCACGATCGAGCGGCCCTCGGGTGTCTCGTCGGCGAGGGACGACAGCTGGGCCGCGTCGGCGAGTTCGGCCGCCGTCGTCCCGGCCACCGGCACGAACTCGGAGGCCTGCCGGTTGCCCAGGGTGATCGTGCCCGTCTTGTCGAGCAGCAGCGTCGACACATCGCCGGCCGCTTCCACCGCACGCCCCGACATCGCCAGGACGTTGCGCTGGACGAGGCGGTCCATGCCCGCGATGCCGATCGCGGAGAGCAGCGCGCCGATCGTCGTCGGGATGAGGCAGACGAGGAGCGCCGCCAGCACGATCATCGAGGTCTGCTTGTCGGCGCCCGCGTAGATCGCGAAGGGCTTCAGGGTGACCACGGCGAGCAGGAAGACGATCGTCAGGGACGCCAGCAGAATGTTGAGGGCGATCTCGTTCGGGGTCTTCTGCCGGGCCGCGCCCTCGACCAGGTTGATCATCCGGTCGATGAACGTCTCACCGGGCTTCGTCGTGATCTTGATGACGATCCGGTCCGAGAGCACCTTCGTACCGCCGGTGACCGCGCACCGGTCGCCGCCCGACTCGCGGATGACGGGGGCCGATTCGCCGGTGATCGCGGACTCGTCCACGCTCGCGACACCCTCGACGACGTCCCCGTCGCCGGGGATGACATCGCCGGCCTCGCAGACCACCAGGTCACCGATGCGCAGTTCCGTACCCGGGACCCGCTCCTCGTTCTTCCCGATGACCCTGCGCGCGACGGTGTCGGTCTTGGCCTTGCGCAGGGTGTCGGCCTGGGCCTTGCCCCGGCCCTCCGCGACCGCCTCCGCCAGATTGGCGAAGATCGTCGTCAGCCACAGCCAGACGGTGATCGCCCAGCCGAACCAGTCCCCAGGGTGCGCCACCGCCAGCCCGGTGGTGACCACCGAACCGATCAGCACCACGAACATCACGGGCGACTTGACCATCACCCGGGGGTCGAGCTTCCTGATCGCGTCCGGGAAGGACCTGACCAGCTGCTTCGGGTCGAAGAGACCGCCGCCGACGCGGCCGGGGGCGTGCTGCCCGCCGGGCGTCCCCGCCTGCGGGGGCCGGGTGGGAGTGATGGTGCTCATGCTGCGAGCCCTTCGGCGAGCGGTCCCAGCGCGAGGGCCGGGAAGTAGGTGAGACCGGTGATGATCAGGATCGTGCCGACCAACAGGCCCGTGAACAGCGGCTTCTCCGTCCGCAGGGTGCCCGCGGTCTCGGGTACGGGCGTCTGCTCGGCGAGTGAACCGGCCAGCGCGAGGACGAACACCATCGGCAGGAACCGGCCGAGCAGCATCGCGATGCCGATCGTCGAGTTGAACCACTGGGTGTCGGCGTTCAGACCCGCGAACGCCGAACCGTTGTTGTTCGCACCGGAGGTGTAGGCGTAGAGGATCTCGGAGAA